>DASXYS010000038.1:0-65287 GCA_036502365.1 Amycolatopsis sp. | reverse complement strand
CACCACACGTACACGAACATCGTCGACAAGGACCGCGACATCGGCTACGGCATCCTGCGGATGGACGAGAGCCAGAAGTGGAACCCCTACTACCTGGGCAACCCGGTGTGGGCCTTCCTGCTGATGACGTTCTTCCAGTACGGCGTGGCGCTGCACGACCTCGAGACCGAGAACCTCATCACCGGCAAGCGCAAGATGTCGGAGAACAAGGACCTGCTGCGCGGCATCTGGCGCAAGGTGGGAAAGCAGACGCTGAAGGACTACATCCTGTTCCCGGCGCTCACCGGCCCGCAGTTCGTGACGACCCTGTCGGCCAACGCGACGGCCAACCTCGTCCGCAACCTCTGGGCGTACTCGATCATCTTCTGCGGTCACTTCCCGTCCGGCGTCGCCACGTTCACCGAGGAGGAGACCGAGGACGAGACGCGTGGTGAGTGGTACATCCGCCAGATGATGGGCTCGGCGAACATCACCGGCGGGCAGCTCTTCCACATCCTGTCGGGCAATCTGAGTCACCAGATCGAGCACCACCTGTTCCCGGACATCCCGGCGCGGCGCTACCCGCAGATCGCCGCCGAGGTGCGCGACATCTGCGAGCGCTACGGCCTGCCGTACCACACCGGCCCGCTGCACCGGCAGCTCTGGTCGGTGGCGAAGAAGATCGTGAAACTGGCTCTGCCGGACAAGCTCGGGCAGCCGGCCCCGCCTGCGGATAGCCTGGACCACGACAAGCGACTCCGAGCAGCTTAGGGAACTCTCATGGTGGGTCAGTTCGAAAGCGGCAAGGACACGGTCCAGGAGCTCACGGAATCCGCGGCCACGCACATCGGGGCCATCGCGACGATCATCACCGGCGCCGTGCGCGACATCGCGCGCGAAACCGGCGACTGGATGACCGACCTGATCGAGATGCGGGAGGCGGCCGGGAAGGCGCAGGCCGACGAGGAGCGCCTCCAGCGGGTCGAAGAGCGCTTCCCGCCGGACCCGGCCGAGTGAGCAGCGCCCTTCACCAGTAGGGAAAACCGGATGGGCGGGCGGGTGTCCCGCGCGGCAGACTCGGCCGGGTGACCAGGAATCCCGGCGCGCTGCGCGGGCTGCTGCAGCCGGTGCCGCCGCGCGACACCGCGCGCGAAACGGCGTGGCTGGTGCTCGCCGGCCCGTTCTCCCTGGTCGCCTGGGCCGGGGTGCTGGCCGGAGTGGTGGTTGGCGTCGCGCTCTTCCCGCTGATCGTCGGGCCGGCGGTGCTCGCGGCGGTGCTGGACGGCGCCCGCGCGCTCGGGGCCGGGCACCGGCGGCTGGCGGGCGCGCTGCTCGGCGAGCGGGTGCCCGCCCCACGCCCCGTGGTGCTGAAGCCGGGGCTCTGGCGCTGGCTGAAGATGCGGATCGGCGACCCGGTCGCCTGGCAGGCCGTGGCGTACCTGATGGTGCGGCTGCCGTGGACGCTGATCAGCCTGTTCCTGGCCGGCCTGCCGGCGCTCTACGCCGGCGCCTCGATCAGCTACCTCGTGCTGTGGTTTCCCTTGCACGGCGCGGCCATGCCGGTGTTCGGCATCCACAGCGACGCCTGGGCGGGCACGCTGGTCTGGGCGGCGTCCGGGATCGCTGTGCTGACCGCGCTGCCCCGGCTGGTCCACGCGCTGACCACGGTCGACCGCGGGTTCGTGGCCGGTCTGCTGAGCCAGCCCCTGCTCAGCGAGCGGGTGCGAGACCTCGAAGAGAGCCGCGCGACCGCCGTCGAAGACGCGGCGCTCCGGCTGCGCCGGATCGAGCGGGACCTCCACGACGGCGCCCAGGCTCAGCTCGTCGCGCTCGCCATGCGGCTCGGGCTGGCGAAGGAGGAGCTGGGCGCCGAGCCGGTGGACGTCGGGCAGGTCCGCGACCTGGTGACCACCGCGCACGCCAACGCCAAGCAGGCGCTCACCGAACTGCGCGACCTCGCCCGTGGCATCCACCCGGCCGCGCTCGACGCGGGCCTGGACGTGGCACTGTCCACTTTGGTCGCGAGGTCCGGGATCGAGGTCCGGGTCGAGGTCGACCTGCCCCGCCGTCCGCCGCCTTCGGTGGAGACGATCGTCTACTTCAGCGCGGCCGAGCTGCTCACGAACGCCGCGAAGCACACGCGTTCCCCGGTCCGGCTGGCGCTCACCGAGGACGGCGGCGTGCTGCGGCTGGTCGTCGCCGACACCGGCACGGGCGGCGCGGCCGTGGTCCCGGGCGGCGGTCTCGCCGGGCTCGCGGACCGGCTGCGGACGGTCGACGGCGAGCTGTCCGTGACCAGCCCGCCCGGCGGGCCGACCACGGTCACCGCCGCGGTGCCGTTGTCTCGCTAGAGTCGGGCGGCGGAGAAGGGGGACGCGTGCGGATCGTCATCGCGGAGGATTCGACCATCCTGCGCCACGGGCTCGTCGAGCTGCTCACGCTGCGCGGGCACGAGGTCGCCGCGGCCGTGAAGGACGCCGTGGCGTTGCGCGCCGCCGTGCTCGAACACGAGCCCGACGTGTCCATTGTGGACGTCCGAATGCCGCCGACGCACACCGACGAAGGGCTGCGCGCGGCGATCGCGCTACGCGGCGAGCGACCCGGACGGGCGATCCTGCTGTTCTCGCAGTACGTCGAGACGAAGTACGCGGCGCAGCTGCTGGCCGACCGCGCCGGCGGCGTCGGCTACCTGCTCAAGGACCGCGTCGCGGAGGTCTCGGACTTCCTCGACGCGCTGCGCCGGGTGGCCGGCGGCGAGACCGTGCTGGACCCGGAGGTGGTCAGCCAGCTCTTCAGCGTCACCCGCCGATCCGACGCGCTTTCGGAGCTGACCGCGCGCGAACGGGAGGTGCTGGGCCTGATGGCCGAGGGCCGGTCGAACTCCGCGATCGCCGCCGCCCTGTTCCTCTCGGCGGGCTCGGTGGAGAAATACGTGACGAGCATCTTCGGCAAGCTCGGCCTGCCGCCGTCGGATGGCGACAACCGGCGGGTCCTGGCTGTGCTCCGGTATCTCGGCTCCTGAGCCCGACCTACGCTGGCGGGCATGTACTCCACCGAGATCGAGGTGCACACCGGCAACAGCGCCGTGGTGTACGACCTGACCCGCGAAGCCGAGAAGTTCCTGCGCGACGCCGACTGCACCGACGGCCTGCTGCACGCGTGGGTGCCGCACGCCACCGCCGGGCTCGCGGTGCTGGAGACCGGCGCCGGCAGCGACGACGACCTGCTCGCCGCACTCGACGAGCTGCTCCCCCGCGACGAGCGCTGGCGCCACCGGCACGGCAGCGCGGGCCACGGCCGTGACCACGTGCTGCCCGCGCTGGTGCCGCCGTACGCGACCATCCCGGTGCTGGGCGGGGTGCTGATGCTGGGCACCTGGCAGTCGATCTGCCTGGTGGACACGAATGTGGACAACCCGGTCCGGCGGGTGCGGTTCAGCCTGCTCGCGGGCTGAATTCGCCGGACGGCCCCGGTAGCCTCGCCAGCGTGACGACGACACGCGCGCACCGCTTGGTGCTCTGGGACATCGACCACACCCTGGTGGACTTCAGCGGCGTCGGCCTCCGCTGGTACACGGAGGCGCTGCTCGCGGCCACCGGCACCGAGCTGAGCGTGCACCCGGACTTCGGCGGCAACACCGAGCGCGCGATCAGCGGCAACCTGCTGACCCTCCACGGGATCGAGCCGGACGAGGAGACGATCCAGCGGCTGTGGGCCGAGCTGATCGCCGTCTCCGAGCGTGAGAGCGCGACGCTGCACGAGTCCGGCCGCGCCCTCGATGGCGCCGCCGCCGCGCTGGAGGCCATGGCGGGACACGGCGGCGTGGTGCAGACCCTCGTCACCGGCAACCTGCCGGAGATCTCCGTGCACAAGCTCGCGGCGTTCGGCCTCGACGAGCACCTGGACCTGGCGATCGGCGGTTACGGCTCGCTCTCGGCGCACCGTCCGGACCTCGTGCCGCATGCCGTTTCCGCCGCGGCGGCCAAGCACGACGTCACCTTCGCCCCCGACGCCGTGGTGATCATCGGGGACACTCCTGAAGACGTCAGAGCCGCGCTCGACAACGGCGCCGTCGCGGTGGCCGTTGCGACCGGGCGTTACAGCGCGGAGGAACTCCGGGACGCCGGCGCCCACACCGTGCTGGCCGATCTGAGCGATCTGGACTCGGTGCGCAAGGCGGTACTCGGCTGAACCGCGCGTCAACCCCTGTTCTCGTGCGACGGCGCCTCCCACGCACCGTCCGGCGCGCATCCGCACTGGTCACCGCGGCGGCCCTGAGCCCGCATCCCCCTTGGGTCAGGGTCGGGTCCATCTGGGGTAGCACTCCCTTAGGGGGAGAAGTCCGCCCGACGAGGGATGTCCGCTTTAGGTCGGCAGGCCAGACTCAGGTCATGACAACAGCAGCGCCGGCGGCGGACACCGCCGACGGTGCCGGCACGGGGGGACGCGGACGGGCGGCAGAGGAGCCGCCGCGCGGCCGGTTCGCTGTGCTCTGGCACCGGCTCCCGTTCACGACCACGGTGGTGCTCGCCATGCTCGTCGTGGCGATCGCGAGCGGGACCCTGTGGCACGCGGCCGAGCACCAGGCGGGCTTCCACTACTACGCCTACGGGCTGCCCTCGATGCAGCACGGGCGCTGGTGGACGCTGGCCACCGGGCCGTTTTTCGCGCTGCGGCCGCTGTTCTACCTGCCGATGGTGGGGACTTTCGTGCTGCTCGCGGGCTTCGCGGAGTGGCAGCTCGGAACCCGGCGCGCGATCGCCGTGACCGTGGGCGGGCAGCTGGTGTCCACGATCGCCGCGATCCAGTTCCTCGAGCTGTGCCGCAATTCCGGCTGGGTCTGGGCGGGGCGCATCGCGGGCACCCTCGATGTCGGCTTCTCCGGCGGCACACTCGCGGCCATCGCGGTGGCCAGCGCCGCGTTGCGCCCGCCGTGGCGGCTCCGGCTTCGCGCGGGGCTGTGTGTGTACGCCTGCGTTGCCATCGTGTACGTCGGATCGCTCGCCGACCTGGTGCACTTCTTCGCGCTGCTGATCGCCTTGCCGCTCGGCCACCGGCTAGTCGGGGCCGCGCGGATCAAGGAGGCGGGCCGCCCAGGCCAGCGCGAACTGCGCCTGATGGCGTGCGCGGGGCTGTTGCTGCTCGCCGGCGCCGAGGTGGTGATGTGGCTGGTTCCCGGCGACGGCCCGTTCGGCCCATCCGACGCGCTTTCCCTGTCGCCGGTCGAGATCCTGATCCTGTGCGCGATCGTGGTGCCGATGATGAACGGCCTGCGCCGCGGCAGCCGCACGGCCTGGCGCTGGGCGGTGGCGCTGTGCGCGTTCGCGATGTCGCAGGTGCTCATCCTCGGCGGGGTGGTCGCGGTGGCGAGACTGATGCGCACGGGCTACGACACCCACGGCCTCTCGCTGTTCTTCGTGGACAATCTCTTGTGGACGGTCGAGCTGATGCTGCTGATCGCCGCGCGCGGTGCGTTCCGCGTGCCGTCCCGGCGCCGCTGCCGCAAGCTCGGCCGCGGCGGGCCGGACCCCGCGTTCGCGCGGATGCTGTTGGGGCGCAACGGAGGCAGCACCATCTCGTGGATGACCACCTGGCCGCAGAACGCCTACTTCGTCGCCTCCGACGGTAATTCCTATCTCGCCTACCAGCGCCACGCGGGAGTCGCGGTGGCGCTCGGCGACCCGGTCGCGCCGGACGGCTCGGCCGCCCGCACCGTCACCGAATTCACCGAGATGTGTGAGAACACCGGCCTCGTGCCCTGTGTCTTCTCCGCGACGGCGACCACCGTGGCCGTCACCCGCGAGCTGGGCTGGCAGCACGTGCAGGTCGCCGAGGACACCCTGGTCGACCTGGAGCACCTGGAGTTTCGCGGCAAGGCGTGGCAGGACGTGCGCTCGGCGCTCAACAAGGCGGGCAAGGACGGCATCGAATTCCGGCTGGTGCGCCTGGCCGAGCAGCCGCGCGCCGTCCGCGCCCAGGTGCGCGCGCTGTCGGAGGAGTGGATCGGCGACAAGGGCATGCCGGAGATGGGGTTCACGCTCGGCGGGCTGGACCAGGCGATGGACCCGGCCACCCGGGTCGGGCTGGCGATCGGCGCCGACGGCACCGTGCACGGCGTCACGTCATGGCTGCCGGTGCACACCGGGGCCGGCACGGTCGGCGGCTGGACGCTCGACGTGATGCGCCGCCGCGCCTGTGGTTTCCGCCCGGTGATGGAGTTCCTGATCGCCTCCGCCTGCCTCGCCTTCCGTCAGGAGGGCGCACGGTTCGTGTCGCTTTCGGGCGCCCCGCTGGCCCGCAGCCGCGACACCGGCCCGGCGCGCGCGGTCGAGCGGGTGCTCGACGCGTTGGGCGAGAAGATGGAGCCGTACTACGGATTCCGTTCGCTGCACGCGTTCAAGGCGAAGTTCCAGCCCCGGCACGAGCCGATGTACCTCACGTTCCGCGACGAGGCGGACCTGCCGCGGATCGGCATCGCGCTCGGCCGGGCCTACCTGCCGAACGCCGGGCTGAAGGACTTCGCGAAGCTGGCCCTCAAACGTCAGCGGGTGGCCGGCGTCGAGGTGGACCGGTCGGAGGCGAGCACCCCGCGGTAGCTGCGCAGGATGCGCGTCAGCTCGTCGCGGGCCCCCGGCACGTCCAGGTCGGCGTAGGCCACCAGCACCGCCGACGAGGTCGGGCCGGCGATGGCGATCGCGCCCACCAGAACGTGCTTCGAGGCGCACGGGCCGTCGTCCTTCGGCACGACGTCGGTGAAAACCAGCCGCGCCGGCCGCTGTGCCTGGCCGATTTGGAGGGTGGCGTCCTCGCCTGGCCCCGGCGTCCTTGCGGATTCGGGGCCGTACGCGCTCACCGCCAGGTCGTCCACGGCCTTGCGGACGGCCTGCTCCGCGTCACCGGTCGGCTCCGTCGTCACCCCGGCCCCGCCGTGGCGGCTGTCGCTGACGCCGGGGCAGAAACCCTCGTCCACGAAAGCACTGGTGCTCAGCGTGATCCCGGGCGCGGTGGCGGTTTTGTCCCAGCCGTGCACCGTGCCGGGTTTCGGCGTCCAGTTCGGCGGCACGTCGTAGGCGTACGAGCCGTCGCGGCCCGCCACCGACTGCCACCCGGCCACCACGGCGGGAACGGTCACCCGCGGCTCGGGGGTGTAGCCGGCCGGCGGGCGGCTCGGCGTGGAGCGGTGGTTACCGGTGCTGAAGACGTTCAGCGCGGCCGCGCCCAGCCCGAGCACCACGACCACCACCCAGGCGACCCGCGAGCCCCGGCGTTTGCGGCCCGGCTTCGCGGCCGGGCGGATCCGCTGTGGCTCGGCCTTGACGACGGGTTCGGCGGGGGAACCCGGCGGCGCGGACCCGAAGTCCGCGCCGCTCACCGGCTCGGCAACGCTGCTTTCCCGCGGGTATCCGGTTGTCGGTGTGTCCGACGGCTCGTAGCCGCCGAAGCCGGTCAGGGCCGCGTTGTCCTGGTAGCCGCCGTCCCGGCGCTTGCGGTTACGGCCGAACACCGGCAGCGTCCGGTCAGGAGCGGACGAGCTTGACCAGGTGGTCGACCACCGAGTCGACCGCGATCTCCTCGCGCTCGCCGGTGCGGCGGTCCTTCACCTCGACCAGTCCGTTGGCCAGCCCGCGCCCGACCACGAGGATGGTCGGCACGCCGACCAGCTCGGCATCGGCGAACTTCACGCCCGGCGAGGACTTGCGGTCGTCGAGCAGCACCTCGATGCCGGCGGCGTCGAGGTCGGCGGCCAGCTTCTCCGCGCCGGCCGCGATGGTCTCGTCCTTGCCCGCGATGACCACGTGCACGTCGAACGGCGACACCTCGCGCGGCCAGACCAGCCCGTCCTTGTCGAAGTTCTGCTCGGCGAGCACCGCGACGAGACGCGAGACGCCCAGCCCGTACGAACCCATCGTGATGCGGATCGGCTTGGAGTCCGGGCCGAGCGCGTCGAGGCTGAACGTGTCGGTGTACTTGCGGCCCAGCTGGAAGATGTGGCCGATCTCGATGCCGCGTGCGGCGACCAGGGTGCCGTGGCCGTCGGGCGAGGCATCGCCCTCGCGGACCTCGGCGGCCTCGATGGTGCCGTCGGCCGTGAAGTCGCGGCCCATGACCAGGTCGAGCACGTGGTGATCGGCCTGGTCGGCGCCGGTCAGCCAGGCCGTGCCCTCGACCACGCGGGGGTCGACGAGGTAGCGGACGCCGTTCTCCTTCAGCGACTTCGGCCCGATGTAACCCTTGGTGAGGAACGGGTTCTTCTTGAAGTCCGCCTCTTCCAGCAGCTCGACCTCGGCGGGCTCCAGCGACGCTTCGAGGCGCTTCATGTCCACCTCGCGGTCGCCCGGCAGGCCGACGCCGAGCAGCTCCCACTCCTTCGCGCCTGGCTGGCGCGTCTTGAGCATGACGTTCTTCAGCGTGTCCGCGGCGGTGAACTCGCGCCCGAGGCCGGCGGCGTTGAAGAACGCCACGAGCGACTCGATGGTCGGCGTGTTCGGGGTGTGGTGCACCTGCGCGGCGGGCAGGCCCTCGATCGGCTTCGCGGGGGGCGCGGGCGTGACGACGGCCTCGACGTTGGCCGCGTAACCGGATTCCGTGCTGCGGACGTAGGTGTCCTCACCCGTCTCGGCGACGGCGAGGAACTCCTCCGACGCCGAACCACCCATGGCACCCGAGGTCGCCGCCACGATGACGTACTCGAGGCCGAGACGGTCGAACAGCCGGGTGTAGACGTCGCGGTGCGCCTGGTACGAGCGAGCCAGGCCCTCGTCGTCGAGGTCGAAGGAGTAGGAGTCCTTCATGACGAACTCGCGGCCGCGCAGGATCCCGGCGCGGGGGCGCGCCTCGTCGCGATACTTGGTCTGGATCTGGTACAGCGTGACGGGATAATCCTTGTAGGAGGTGAACTCGCCCTTCACGGTGAGCGCGAACAGCTCCTCGTGCGTGGGGCCGAGCAGGTAGTCGGCGCCCTTGCGGTCCTTGAGGCGGAACAGGTTGTCGCCGTACTCGGTCCAGCGGCCGGTGGCCTCGTAAGGCTCCTTCGGGAGCAGCGCGGGGAACTGGATCTCCTGCGCACCCATGCGGTTCATCTCTTCGCGCACCACGTGCTCGATGCGGCGCAGCACGCGCAGGCCCAGCGGCAGCCACGTGTAACCACCCGGGGCGACCCGGCGGACGTAGCCGGCGCGTACCAGCAGCCGGTGGCTGGGTACCTCGGCGTCCGCCGGGTCCTCACGCAGGGTGCGGAGGAACAACGACGACATCCTGGTGATCACTGAGAACTCCCTGCGCTGGGCGGGCCTAGACGTTTGGCACAGCGTAGTCAACCCCCACGATCACCTTCCAACGGGTTATCCGCGGCCCCCGGTTTTGTCGGTGGTGGGCGCTAGCTTCGTGGGCATGGCACTTGAGCTGGGCATGATCACGATCGACTGCACCAACCCCCAGGAACTCGCCGGGTTCTGGACGGCGGCGCTGGGCGTCACCGTCGCGGGCGATTACGGGCCGTTCGTCATCCTCTCGCGCCCCGAGGGCGGTGGGCCCGCGCTGGCCTTTCAACAGGTCCCGGAGCCACGGGCGGGCAAGAACCGCGTGCACGTGGACTTCAGCGCTCCCGACCCCAGAGCCGAGGTGCGGCGCCTGGTCTCCCTCGGCGCGGCCGAGCAGGCCCGGCACAGCCAGCCTGGGGTGGCGTGGACCGTGCTGGCGGACCCGGAGGGGAACGAGTTCTGCGTGGCGGGGGCTGAGGCCCATTGATGTCGAGGTGAGGCTGATTTCGAGGTGAGGCTGACTGGAGGTGAGGTGAGTCCGGTTGCGGCTGTGCGCGGCAGCCCTGTGCCGGGGACCGCCCTGTGCCGGGGACACGGTGGCGAGGCGCAGCGACGGTGGCGGGACCGGTGCGGGCTGCGAAGCCGTAGCCGGTTGCGAAGTCGGCGCCGGTTGCGAAGCCGTAGCCGACCGAGGCCGTGGAGCGTGGGGAGACCGTCGCGGATTAGCGTGGGGGCGTGACTCCTCGTGTGCTGCTGCCCTGGACCGACATCGAGCTGCCCGAAGGGCTCGCCGCCGCGTGGTACGGGGGTGGGCCGCTGCCTGGGGAGGATGGGGAGGACCTGAGCGGGGTCGAGTTCTACGTGCTTCCGTACGACAGTGGCGCGGAGCCGCCGAAGCTGATCGGGCGGTTGCCGTCGTTGCGGGTGGTGCAGTCGTTGTCGGCGGGGGTCGAGACGCTGTTGCCGTTGCTGCCCGAGGGCGTCCGGCTGGCGAACGGGCGGGGGCTGCACGACCTGAGCGTCGCCGAGCACACGCTGGCGCTGATCCACGCGTCACAGCGGGATCTGCCTCGGTGGCTCGCGCAGCAGGCGACGGGCACGTGGGAGCGTGAGCACACCCGTTCCCTCGCCGACAGCCGCGTGCTGCTGATCGGGTACGGCTCGATCGGCCGTGCGATCGAGCGCCAGTTGGTCGCGGCCGAGGCCGTGGTCACGCGCGTCGCGAGCCGGGCACGGACGGAGGAGGACGTGCACGGCATCGCGGAACTACCCGCGCTGCTACCCGAGGCCGACATCGTCGTGCTGGTTCTGCCCGACACCCCGGCCACCCGCGGCCTGATCGGCGCGCCCGAACTCGCCGCGCTGCCGGACGACGCATTGGTGGTCAACGTCGGCCGCGGCACCGCGATCGACACTGGGGCCCTGCTCGCCGAGACCTCCGCCGGCCGGCTGCGCGCGGCCCTCGACGTCGTCGACCCCGAGCCGCTCCCCGCCGACCATCCACTGTGGAAGGTCCCCGGCGTGATCCTGACCCCGCACATCGCGGGCGGCTCGGCCTCGTTCTACCCCCGCGCCAAGAAACTGGTGGCCGACCAGCTCCGCCGCTTCGCCACCGGCACGCCACTGCTCAATCTGGTCAACTGACCGGGAGCACGTACCCGTAGCGGGTGTCGGCAACCTGGTAGCCGCACCTCTCGTAGATGCCGAGCGCGCTGTGGGAGTTGTTCACGTCCACCGCCAGCGCCGACTGATCGAACCCCTTCGCGCGCGCCTGCACGAGGGTGTGGCCCAGCAACGCCGACGCGATGCCCAGGCCCCGCAGCTCGGCGCGAGTGCCGACGTAGTTCACGAACAGCTCGCGCACACCCGTGGCAACGGCGTCGGATGCGAAGAAGGAAGTCAGGACAAACCCCAGCACCCGGTCGCGCGACGGAGTGAGCACCAGGTACGACAGGCCGGCCTGGAAGTCCTTCGAACCGGTGATCCGGTGTCGCCAGGCTTCGGGCGACAGGAATGCGCTGCCCCAATGGCCGGCGAAGGTCTCATTGCGCGCTTCGCGAATGAGATCGTCGTAACGGTCCTCGTAGCCCACCAGCTCGTAGCCGTCCGGAAGCGGCTTCACCGGCGGCAGCTCCGCGAGGTCGGCGCGCATGTCGACAAAGGTCCGGGCACGCCGGTAGCCCGCGCGGGTGAGCGTCCCGGCGTACCAGTGCTCGTTTTCGTGCACCGTCGCATGCAGTTCCAGCGGCGCCTGCGGGAAGTACTTCTCGTGCACGCGTTTGCCCGCGTCGAGGAACCACGTCATGAGCCGGGCCGCGACCTCGTCGGTGCGGAAGTCCGGATGCGTCAGCGCCTCGACGCGCGGCATGTCCACCGGGTCGGCGATGTCGCGGCGGCCGATCGCGCCGTAGCTCACCAGCCGATCCCCCGCCCACGCGCCGATGGAGCCCGACGGCAGGTCGATGTTCGGCGCGTCGAGTTCCTCACGCAGGTCTTCGGCGCTGTAGTGCTCGCCGGTGCGGTCGACGTCCTGGGCCGCGGCGAACAGGCCCGCGAGCTGCTCCGAGTCATCAAGCGTCAGCGGGCGCCAGGTGAGGTCCATGCCGGGCAGCGTAGGCCGGGGGAAGCGGCCGCCGCATCCGGATTAGGCCGCGGTTAGGCTGCTTTCGTGCTGGTGCTGCTTCCCCCTTCCGAGACCAAAGCCGACGGCGGCGACGGCCCGCCGCTCGACCACGGCGCGCTGTCCTTCCCCGAGCTGAACCCCGTCCGGGCCAAGCTTGCCGACGCGCTTGTCGAGCTGGCCCGAGACGTCCCGGCGAGCCTCGCCACCCTCGGCATCTCCGAACGCCAGCGCGACGAGGTCACGCGCAACGCGCAGCTGTGGACTTCCCCGACGCTGCCCGCGCTGCGCCGCTACACCGGCGTGCTCTACGACGCGCTCGACATGAAGAGCTTCACCCGCGCGGGCCTGGAAAAGGCCCACCGCCGGCTGGCCGTGACGTCCGCACTGTTCGGTGTGGTCTCCGCGACCGACCCGATTCCCGCGTACCGGCTTTCGGGCGGCAACTCCGTGCCCGCGCTGGGCACCGTGCGCGGGCTGTGGAAACCCGTGCTGGAGCCGGTGCTGCAGGGCATCGACGGCCTGGTGGTGGACCTGCGCTCGGGCACGTACGCGGCATTCGCGAGGCTGCGCCCGGACGCGGTGACCGTCCGCGTGGTGACGGAGGACGCCCACGGCAACCGCACCACGGTCAGCCACTTCAACAAGGCGTACAAGGGCCGGCTGGCCGCGGTACTGGCCACCACCCGCGCCGAACCGTCCACTGTGGACCAGCTGGTGAAGGTGATCGCCAAGGCGGGCCTGACCGTCGAGCGCACCGGCGACCACAGCCTGGAACTCCTCACCGGCTGACCGCCCGCCTCGAAGATCCGGCCGGGGTTCAGCCGAAACGGGCGGGCGAGCACGGTGCGAGCAGGTCCGCCGGCACGTCGCCGCCGAGTACCAGGTCGGCGATCAGCTTCCCGGCGTACGGCGCGAGGGTGAGCCCCGCCGGGCCGAAGCCGGTCGCGAGCCACAGACCGGGGTGGCCGTCGACGGCGCCGAGCAGGGGCAGCGTGTCGGGTGTCGCGGGGCGGAAGCCGATACGGGTCTCGGCGAGGGTGCTGTCGGCGAGGCCCGGGGCCACGGCGAGGGCGTGGTCGAGCACCTCGCGCTGCCCGGCCGCCGTCACCCGGTGGTCGAAGCCGGAGCCGGTCTCGCGGGTGGCCCCGGCGACGACGTGGCCGCCCGGGAACGACAGCAGGTAGTGGCTCGACCGCGGCAGCACGACCGGCCACGCGGCCGTGTCGGTGCCCGGCAGTTCGAAGTGGGTGATCTGCCCCCGCTGCGGCGCCACCGGGACGACCAGCCCGAGCCGCTCGGCCACCGCGGCCGACCACGCGCCCGCGGAGAGCACCAGGGCGTCGGCGACCAGCTCCTCGCCGCCGGCGGTGACGCGCCATCGGCCGTTGGCTGTGACGAGAGCACCGGGCGCGCTCGTCCCGGCCATGGCGGGAACGTTCGGCAGCAGGGAGGCCATCGCCCGCACGAAACGGGCGCCGCGCTGTTTCGCGGCGGCGATCAGGGCCCGGCGGATCCGGCGGCCGTCCACGCGGCCCGCGCCGGAAAGGTGGACGGCGCCGAGGTCCGGGGCGAGCAACGGGAACAGCGAGCGCGCCTGCGCCGGGTCGAGGCGGCTGACCGCACCCGCGCCGGGGGCTTCCGCCACGCGCGAGAGCAGCAGCGCCTCAGCCTCGTCCAGCTCGGCCGCCGACTCCGACACCACCATGCCGCCGACGACCTCGTACGAGGTGTGCTGCCCCTGCTCCGCCAGCGCCGCGGCCAGCTGCGGGTAATACGCCCCCGCGGCGGCCGCCAGCGGGTAGATCTGATTGTCCCAGCGGGAGGTCCACGGGCTGACGATCCCGGCGCCCGCCTCGGTGGCGACGCCCGGCCGGGGCGCGTCCACCGCCACGACCTCCGCACCCCGCGCGGCGAGGTGGTACGCCGTCGCCGCTCCGCCGATCCCACTGCCGATCACGATCACGCGCATGGTCTCCACATTGCCCGCTCCGCACCGCGCCGTCGACCTTTGCCCGATCCGGCGTCAGCCGCCCAGCACCGCCATCGCCGCGTTGTGCCCAGGGATTCCGCTCACCCCGCCGCCCCGGGCGGCGCCCGCGCCGCACAGCAGCACCCGCGGGTGCGCCGTCTCGACGCCCCAGGTCGTCGTGTCCTCTGCGTCGGAGAACGGCCACGAGAGATCCCGATGGAAGATGTGCCCGCGCGGCAGCCCCAGCTCCGCCTCCAGGTCCAGCGGCGTCTTCGCTTCGACGCACGGACGCCCGGCCGGGTCCCGCAGCAGGCAGTCCTCGATCGGCTCAGCCAGCACGCTGTTCAGGGACGCCAGCGTCGCGCGCAGTGCTTCGGCCCGCGCCGCGTCGTTGTCCGCCTCGAACAGCCGCGCCGGCATGTGCAGCCCGAAGAGCGTGAGCGTCTGGACGCCTGCCGCACGCTCCGCCGGGCCGAGGATCGACGGGTCCGTGAGCGAGTGGCAGTAGATCTCGCACGGCGGCAGCGTCGGGATCCGCCCCGCGGCCGCCTCGGCATACGCGGTCTCGAGCTGCGAGAACGTCTCGTTGACGTGGAATGTGCCGCCGAACGCGTCGCGCGGGTCGACGCTCGCGTCACGCAGCCGGGGCAGCCGCGAAAGCACCATGTTGACCTTCAGCTGCGCGCCCTCCGGAGCCTCGCCCGGCTCCTCGCCGAGCAGCCGCGCGAGCGTGCGGGGCGCGACGTTCGCCAGCACATGCCCGGCCGAGACAACCCGTGAAGCGCCCTCCAACGTGTAGCGCACCTCGCCGTCGGGCGTCACCGATTGCACCTCGGCGCCGGTGACGAGCGTGGCGCCGGCCCGCCGCGCGGCGTCCGCCAGCGCATCCGTGACCGCGCCCATCCCGCCGACCGGCACGTCCCAGTCGCCCGTGCCGTTGCCGATCAGGTGGTACAGCAGGCAGCGGTTCTGCCGCAGGTCTTCGTCGGACGCCGGGGCGAAGGTGCCGATCAGTGCGTCGGTGAGCACGACGCCGCGCACGGTGTCGTCGCCGAACAGCCCGGTGAGCGTCTCCCCGATCGGCCGCTCGAAGAACATCGACCACGCCTCGTCGTCGCCGATCCGCTCCCTCAGCTCGTCGCGGCTGGGCAAGGGCGAGGTGAGCGTGTCGAACGTGCGCGCCGCGACCTTCCCGGCCAGCGCGTAGAACCGGCGCCAGGCATCGAAGTCCTTTGTGGACCCCGTGACGGCGCGGAACGCCGCCGCCGTGCGCGCCTCGTCACCCGTGTCGACAAGGAGACCCGTGTCGCCGGCCGGGGTGTAGGACGACATCCGGCGCCGCCGGAGCTCGACGTCGAGCCCCAGGTCCTCGACGATCTTCCGCGGCAGCAGGCTGACCAGGTACGAATACCGGGACAGCCGCACGTCGACCCCCTCGAAGGCGCGGAACGACACCGCCGCGCCGCCTGTTTCGTCCCGCCGCTCCAGCACCAGGACCGATCGGCCCGCCCGGGCCAGATAAGCGGCCGCCACCAGGCCGTTGTGCCCGCCGCCCACGATCACCGCGTCGTAATCCATGGCCGAAGGCTAGGTCCCGGTAATTCAGTTGCGCGAGTCCCGGGCGCCCCGGCAGACTGCGCCGGACCGGCCAGGGAGCCGGCGGAGCCGAGGGCAAGGAGGTGCGTTGTGGAGAACGTCCGGGCGCAGTCCTGCCCGCTTCCGCCCGCCCCTCGCGGCTAGAGCTTCGCGCTCGCCCGGTGGGGCACCCCTGATCGAGGAGAACCCACCAGTGCGTCAGCACGATTTCGAAGACTTTTCCGACTCCTTCGACGACCGTCCGGCCCGCCGTGGCCGCCGGTTCGACGACCAGCCCGGACCGGCCCGCCGCGGCCGTCTCACCGAGGGCGAGCGCGTCCGCCTCGCCCGGCTGCGCGACGACGCCTACACCGCAACCGACTTGCCGGACGGCGCCGATCGCTGGACCACCTGGGACAACGCCGAGCACGGCCCGCACCCGACGCCGGACTGGGTCGTCACCGACCTAGCCGCGGTCGACACCGAACTCGGCGTCCTCAAGACCGGCAAGGAGGCCGACGTCCACCTGCTGCGCCGGGGGCTGCCCGGCACGGACGGTGTGCTGCTCGCCGCCAAGCGCTACCGCAGCGACGAGCACAAGCTGTTCCACCGTGACGCCGGGTATCTCGAGGGCAGGCGGATGCGCCGCTCCCGCGAGATGCGCGCGATGTCCAACCGCAGCTCGTTCGGCCGCAACCTGATCGCGGAGCAGTGGGCGGTGGCCGAGTTCGCCGCGTTGAGTCGCTTGTGGACGATCGGCGCGCCGGTGCCGTACCCGGTGCAGCGCAACGGGACCGAGCTGCTGCTCGAGTTCCTCGGCGACGCCGACGGCGCGGCGGCGCCCCGGCTCGCGCAGCTCCGCCCGGAGCCGGACGAGCTGGCCGACCTCTGGGCCCAGGCGACCGCCGCGCTGGAGCTGCTGGCCGTCCAGGGCGTCGCACACGGTGACCTTTCGGCGTACAACCTGCTGGTGCACGAGGGCCACCTGATGGTGATCGACCTGCCCCAGGTGGTAGACCTCGTGGCCAACCCCGGCGGGCGCGAGTTCCTGACCCGCGACGTGCGCAACCTGGCCGGCTGGTTCCACGCCCGTGGCCTGCCGGAACACGTCACGGCGGCCGGGGATCTGGTCGAAGCGCTGACCTTCGCCGCGGGGCTCGGCTGACCTCGGGGCGGCGTCGTGGGGACTGTGGCGCACAACACCCCTGCGACGCCGCCCACAACCGTGGACCTGGGTGCGAAGTCGAAGCCCTGGCTCCGGTACAGTGTGTACAGACCGCAACCGGCGGCGTGGATGAGTTGGTGTCCGTCGCCTCCAAAGCCCACAGACGGGTTTCGCGGTGTAAATCCGAAGCTCTATCCATCGGCGCTCGATGTCAGTCACGACATGGTGTGCCGGGGTCCGTCCCTGTGAAAGCCCACCGCACACCATCTTGCCCTGCCTGCGTGCGGGCAGCCCGGGCCTCCCTTGCGACGTACCACGTCCGAGAGGCATTTGTGACAGTCACGTTCAATTCCGGTCACTCATCGACGTCCGCACACGCGGGCCGTCCCGACCGCAAGCCGCGTCAGCGCCCGGCCACCGGTGGTGGCGGCGAGGGCATGCTGCGCGACGACGCCGTCGAGACAGTGGCCACCAAGACCTTCGCCCAGCTGGGGCTCCCCGAGGAGCTGCTGCGCGCGTTGGCCGAGGCGGGCATCAACTCGCCGTTCCCGATCCAGTCGGCCACCATCCCGGACGCGCTCGCGGGCCGCGACGTGCTGGGCCGCGCCCAGACCGGTTCGGGCAAGACGCTGGCGTTCGGCCTGGCCATGCTGGCCCGGCTCAACGGCGGCCGGGCCCGGCCCAAGCGCCCCCGCGCGCTGGTGCTGGTGCCCACCCGTGAGCTCGCCATGCAGGTGGCGGACTCGCTGACCCCGCTGGCCAAGTCGCTCGGCCTGTGGTGCCGCACGGCCGTCGGCGGCATGGCCTTCACCCGTCAGGCCGACGCGCTTTCCCGCGGCGTCGACCTGCTCATCGCGACCCCGGGCCGGCTGTCGGACCACGTCCGGCAGGGCACCGCTTCGCTGGGCGACTGCAACTTCATCGCCCTCGACGAGGCCGACCAGATGGCCGACATGGGCTTCATGCCGCAGGTCCGGGAGATCCTCGACCTGACGCCTCCGGGCGGGCAGCGCCTGCTGTTCTCGGCGACCCTCGACGGTGACGTCAACAAGCTGGTCAAGCAGTACCTGACCGACCCGGTCACGCACTCGGTGGCGCCGTCCACCGCGAGCGTCGACACCATGGACCACCACGTGCTCCAGGTTTCGCACCAGGACAAGCAGGACATCATCACGCAGATCGGCGCCCGCGACGGCCGCACGATCATGTTCGTGCGCACCAAGCACCACGTCGACCGCCTCACCGAGCGGCTGCGCGAGCAGGGTGTGCACGCGGCGGCACTGCACGGCGGCAAGACGCAGGGCCAGCGCAACCGGGTGCTCGCCGACTTCAAGGAAGGCCACACCCCGGTGCTGGTCGCCACCGACGTCGCCGCGCGCGGCATCCACGTGGACAACATCTCGCTGGTGCTGCACGTCGACCCGGCCGCCGACCACAAGGACTACCTGCACCGCGCGGGCCGCACCGCGCGCGCCGGGGCGTCCGGTGTCGTGGTCACGCTGGTGACGCACGACCAGCGTCGCACCGTCCGCCGGATGACCGATCGGGCCGGCGTGCGCGCCGAGACCACGATGGTCCGCCCGGGCGACGACGAGCTGTCGCGCATCACCGGTGCCCAGGCGCCGAGTGGCGAGCCGGTCATCGAGCGTCGTCGTGAGTCGCCGCGCCGCAGCGGCGGCAGCGGCCGCGGTTACGGCGGCGGTCGTGAGCGTGGCGACCGCAGCTACGGCGAGAGCCGTGGCGGCGGCTACGGCCAGGGCTCGCGCGAAGGCGGCCGTCCCGGCTACGCCGGCCGCAGCCGTACCGGCACCGGCGCGGGCCGTCCGCAGCGTCCGGGCCGCGGCCCGCGTCGCAGCTACGACAGCTGAGTCCGAGTAACCAGGAGAAGCCCCGTCCGGCACCCGCCGGACGGGGCTTCTTCCGTGACGGGGTGCACATCTGCGGCGGGGGCCAGGGTGGGAGACTTCGGGACGTGACCGATTCCCCCCAGCTGCCGCCCGAAAACGTCTTCGACTGGCTCGATGCCGAGGCGGAGAAGCGGGCGGCCGCGGGGCTGGTGCGGCGGCTGCGGCCCCGGCCGGCGCAGCCGGACGAACTCGACCTGGCGGGCAACGATTATCTCGGCCTGGCCCGGGACAAGCGGGTCGCGGGGGCCGCGGCGGCGGCCGCGCTGCGCTGGGGCTCCGGGTCCACCGGCTCCCGGCTCGTCACCGGCTCGCTGGAGCTGCACACCGAGCTGGAGCTGGAACTCGCGCGGTTCTGCGGCGCGCAGGCGGCGCTGGTGTTCTCCTCGGGCTTCACCGCCAACCTCGGCGCGGTGACGGCGCTGTCCGGTGCCGAGTCCGCGATCGTCACGGACAAGTACATCCACGCGTCGCTGATCGAAGGCTGCCGGCTCTCACGGGCCGACGTCGCGGCCGTCGCACACAGCACGCCGTCGGCGATCGAGCACGCGCTGTCCACGCGCCGCAAGCCGCGCGCGCTGGTAATCACGGACTCGGTCTTTTCGGTGGACGGCGACCTCGCCCCACTCGGTGAGCTCGCCGGGATCTGCCGCAAGAACAGCGCGGCCCTGCTGGTGGACGACGCGCACGGCTTCGGCGTTCTCGGCGAGGGCGGCCGCGGCGCGGTGCACGCGGCCGGGCTGTCCAGCGCCCCGGACGTCGTGACGACGGTGACGCTCTCGAAGGCCCTAGGCGCCCAGGGCGGCGCCGTCATCGGCCCCCGGCGGGTGATCAAGCACCTCGTGGACACCGCGCGCAGCTTCATCTTCGACACCGCCCTCGCGCCGGCCAGCGCCGCTGCCGCGCTTTCGGCGCTGGGCGTGCTGAAGTCGGAGCCGGACCTGCCGGGCAAGGTCGTGGAGAACGCCGGGAACCTCGCGATGCAGCTGAAGGCCGCGGGCCTGCGGGCGAGCCTGCCGGACGCGGCCGTGATCTCGGTGCAGGCACCCTCCGCCGAAGCCGCGGTCGCCTGGGCGGAATCCTGTGCGGAGCACGGAATCCGCGTCGGCTGCTTCCGCCCGCCGTCGGTGCCGGACGGCATCTCACGGCTGCGCCTGGCCGCCCGCGCCGACCTCACCGAGGCCGACGTGGACCGCGCGGTGAAGGTCATCACGGCCTCGGCCCCGCGCGGCGCCACCGCCTGATTTTCCCGCCGCTGAGCCGAAATCCGGCGTTCTACCGGACTTCGGCGGGGCGGCGCATGGTGATGTGCGGGATGCCGTCGTCGAGGAATTCCTCGCCCTCGGCCACGAAGCCGAAGCGGGCGTACAGGCCCTGGGCGTACGTCTGGGCGTCCAGCACGAACTCGCCAGGAGCACCGTCGAGCGCGGCGGCCATCAGCTCGCCCGCCAGGCCACGGCCGCGGGCGGACTTCGCCGTCACCACCCGCCCGATCCGGCCGACACCGCCGGGCTCGGCGAGGACCCGCAGGTACGCGTCCACACCGTCGACGCCGTCGACGCTGCCGGAGATCCACAGGTGCCGGGTGCCGGGCAGCAGGTCACGACCGTCCACTTCGGGGTACGCGCATTCCTGCTCGACCACGAACACGTCGCAGCGCAGGCGAAGGACGGCGTACAGCTGGGCGGCGGTGAGGTCGGGACCGGCCGCGGTAAACAGGGTGCTCACGGTCCTTGCATACCAAAAAGGCCGAAAGCAAGCCGACCGGGTCCGGCGACGACCCCGGTCGGACTGCTTGCTTTCGGTCGGTTTGGTATCAGCCGAGGATGCGGCCCTGGGACTGCTGCGCGATGTCGTCCGAGAACGCCGACACCCGCGTGTACACGCCCGGCTTGCCCGCCTTGGCGCAGCCGTCGCCGAAGGAGACGACGCCGATCAGGGTGTCGCCGACCACCAGCGGGCCGCCGGAGTCGCCCTGGCAGGCGTCCTTGCCGCCGTCCGGGTAGCCCGCGCAGACCATGCTCGCCGGGTCGTAGGTGTCGTAGGCCGTCTTGCACGCGGAGTCGCTGACCACCGGGACGACCACGCTGCGCAGGGTGTCGGAGCGGGCGCCGCCGTCGGACAGCCGGCCCCAGCCGAGCACCGTCGCCTGCGTGCCGGTGTCGTAGGAGGCGCGGTCGCTCGCGTCCGCGACCTTCGCCGGGCGGTACGGCAGCTGGCCGCGCACGGTCAGCACCGCGATGTCGTCGCCCTTGGTCGGATCGGAGAAGCCCGGGGCGATCCACACCTTCGACACCGCGAGCACGATGCCGTCGTCGGTGCGCTTGTCCTCCCGGCCCGCGACCACGCGGGTGTCGGACGCCGCGATGGCCTTCGCGCAGTGCGCCGCCGTCGCGACCGCCGAGGAGCTGACGATCACCGCGCCGCAGTACTGGTTGCCGCCGGAGTCGGTGAGGTACACCGCGTACGGGTGGTCGGACAGCGAAGCCTCGTCGCCGCCGACGATCCGCGGCTGGGCCCCCGAAGAGGCCCCGGAAGCCGGGCCGCTGGGCTCGTCCTGCGCCGAGGCCGAGCCGACCGCGATCGGCACCGCCGCCGCGGTCACGAGCAGCGCTCCCGCCACGAGCAGCAGGGGACGGCGATACTTGGCGGGCATGGGGTTCCCCTTCACGATCGGACAGCGGCGCGGTTCGTGGGTCGGCCCGCGCGCCCGGGAGTCAACCGGCTGAGACTGTTCGACTCCGGCGCGTGAACGGACGACCCCGGTTACCCTAAACGGAGCAGGCCCGAAATGGTGTCACTGGAACGGGTGGACTGCGCGCTCACCGAGCGCGTTTGTTTAGCTGGGGACATGCGACGGACAGCGATGGCGGCGACCGGCGCGCTGATGGCGTTCCTGCTGGTCGGTTGTACGACCTCCGCCCCGGCCACGCAGTCGGCGAGCCCGGTTCCGCCGTCACGAAGCGTGACAACCCCGGCATCTCCGACATCTCCGGCGCCGTCGAGCACTCCCGCCGTCACCTGGCAGGTGGGTGCCCACCCGCTCCCCCGGCGCGCGGACGGTTTCGGCGAGATCGAGCCGACTCCACCCGAACTGGTGAACCGGTCCCTGCCGACCCGCGACTTCCTGCCGCCGCCGGCCGGGAACGCGTTCGCCGCCCAGGTCAGCGCGGTGCCCGCAGCCGTCCTCGCCCGCAGCACCTGGCAGCCCGCCTGCCCGGTCCCAGCGTCCGACCTTCGCTACGTCACGGCGTCCTTCTGGGGCTTCGACCACCGCGCGCACACCGGTGAGCTGCTGGTGAACCGCACCGGCGCGCAGGCGATGACACAGGTCTTCGGGCAGCTTTTCGCCGCCCGCTTCCCGATCGAGGAGATGCGCGTGACCGCGCCGGCCGAGCTGGACGCGCCGCCCACCGGCGACGGCAACAACACCAGCGCGTTCGTCTGCCGCCCGGTGCGCGGGCAGACGAACTGGTCCGCGCACGCGTACGGGCTGGCCGTGGACGTGAACCCGTTCTGCAACCCGTACACCAAGGGCGATCTGGTGCTGCCGGAGCTGGCGTCGGCGTACGTCGACCGTTCGCGGGTACGGCCGGGCATGGCGCTGGCGGGCGGCGAAGTGGTGCGCGACTTCGCCGCGGTGGGCTGGAGCTGGGGCGGCACCTGGACCTCGCCGACGGACCGGATGCACTTCACCGCCACCGGGCAGTGACGAGCAGCCCAGGGGCGCTGCCGCGGGAACACCCGGTCGGGGGAACCGGTTGGCTAGGGTGGGGAACACCCGCCTGACCGGCTTTCGGAGGAAGACTGTGCCGCACTACGACCTGGTGATCGTCGGGACCGGATCGGGGAACTCGATCCTCGGCCCGCAGTTCGCCGACTGGAAGACGGCGATCGTGGAGAAGGGCACCTTCGGCGGCACCTGCCTGAACGTCGGCTGCATCCCGACCAAGATGTTCGTCTACGCCGCGGACGTCGCCGCGACGCCTTCGCACAGCTCGCGTTACGGCGTCGACGAGGAGCTGAAGGGCGTGCGCTGGCCGGACATCCGGGACCGCATCTTCGGCCGGATCGACCCCATCGCCGCGGGCGGCGCGGAGTACCGGAAGCACCACGAGGACAACACGAACGTCGATGTCTACACCGGCGAAGGCCGCTTCACCGGCATGAAGGAGCTGCGCGTCAGCTTCTCCGACGGGCGGCCCGACGAGGTGCTGACCGCCGACCGTTTTGTGCTCGCCGCCGGCGGGCGCCCGGTGATCCCGGACGTCCCTGGCCTCGAAGAGACCGGCTACCACACCTCCGACACCGTGATGCGGCTCGACGAGCTGCCGCGGCGCATCGTGATCATCGGCGGCGGCTACATCGCGGCCGAGTTCGCGCACGTCTTCGCGTCCTTCGGGGTCGAGGTGACGATCGTCGGCCGGTCCGGCGCGCTGCTGCGCTCGGAGGACGAAGAGGTCAGCGCCCGGTTCACCGAGCTGGCGGCGGACCGCTACGACCTGCGGCTGGACCGCAAGACCACGCGGGCGCGCAAGACCGGCTCGGGCGTCGCGCTGGACCTCGAAGGCCCGCAGGGCGCCGAAACGGTCGAGGCCGACCTGATCCTGGTCGCCACCGGCCGCACGCCGAACTCCGACCGGCTCGACGTCGCCGCCACGGGTGTGACCACAATGGACAGTGGGCACGTGGTGGTGGACGACTACCAGCAGACCGTGGTGGAGGGCATCTACGCGCTCGGCGACATGTCCTCGCCGCACGAGCTTAAGCACGTTGCCAACCACGAATCCCGCGTAGTGCAACACAATCTGCTGCACCCGGACGAGCGCATCGAGGCCGACCACCGGTTCGTCCCGCACGCGGTGTTCACCGCGCCGCAGGTGGCGTCGGTGGGGCTGACCGAGCAGAAGGCGCGCGCCAAGGGAGTGTCCTATGTGGTCGCCAAGCAGGACTACGCGGGCATCGCGTACGGCTGGGCGATGGAGGACACCACCGGCTTCGCCAAGCTGCTCGCGGACCCGGCCACCGGGCAGCTGCTCGGCGCGCACATCATCGGCCCGCAGGCGTCTTCGGTGATCCAGCCGCTGATCCAGGCGATGAGCTTCGGCCTCGACGCGCGTTCCATGGCGCGCGGCCAGTACTGGATCCACCCGGCGATGCCGGAGCTGATCGAGAACGCGCTGCTGAACCTGCCCCTCGACTGATCCCCTCGTGAGTGTTTATGACGGTTCTAACCGGCATAAACACTCACGAGTCAGACGAAGCGGCGGCGTCCGGCCAGCACGCCGAAACCCATCTGCGCACACATCACCACAATCAACACGACTAACGACACCGTCCACCCGCCAGTCGCGTCATGCAGCAGCCCGAAAACAAACGGCCCCACCGCCGCCAGCAAATACCCGAACCCTTGCGCCATCCCAGAAAGCCGCGCGGTGTCGGCACCGGTACGCGCCCGCAGCGCGATCACCGTGAGGGCCAAGGAAAACACGCTCATCCCGATGCCGATCAGGATGCTCCACAGCAGCGGCGACGCGGCGGGCGCGAAAAGCAGGCCGAGCATCCCGGCGAAACCGCACACGCCCATGCCGAGGATCCACAGGCTCTGGCTGCCCTGGCGCGCGGCGATCGGCGGGATCACCAGGCTGATCGGCACGGCGATCACGGACATCAGGCCGAGCAGCAGCCCGGCGTCGCCCTTGGACACCCCCGCGTCGATGAAGACCTGCGGCAGCCAGCCCATCACGACGTAGGCGATGAAGGCCTGTAACCCGAAGAAGATGGTGACGATCCAGGCCAACCGGTTGCGCATCAGCGAACGCCCGCCCCCGCCCTCGGCCGTGGTGCGGGAGGCCCGGCCGGTGCCGCGCGAAGCGAGCAGCCACGCCACCAGCGCGACGGCGGCCAGCACAGCCCACCCGCCCAGCGCCGGGCGCCAGCCGCCCAGGACGCCCTCCATCGGCGGGCTGACCGACGAGCCGAGCGCGCCGCCGCCCTGCAGCGCCGCGGTGTAGACCCCGGTCATCATGCCGACGCGGGCCGGGAAGGAGTCCTTGATGACCACCGGGATGAGGACGTTGACCAGTGCGATCCCGGCCGTCGCGACGAGCGTGCCGCCGAGCACCACCAGCGGGCCGTCGACCACGCGCAGCACGAGGCCCACGGTCAGCACCGCGAGCGCGAACGAGATGGCCGCGCCGATGCCGAACCGGCGCGAGAGCAGCGGCGCTGCGAGGCCGGCGCCGGCGAAGCACAGGCCGGGCAACGTGGTCAGCAGGCTCGCCCACAGCGCGGACGCGCCGAGATCGGCCCGCATCTCCGCGAGCAACGGGCCGACGCTGGTGATCGCGGGACGCAGGTTCATCGCCGTGAGCACCACGGCGACCGCGAGCAGGACACCGCCGGCGATCACCCCGGGACGACGGCCGCCGCCAGTCTCCTCCTCCAGGCTGCCCTCGAGTTCGAGTTCGAGGCGGTCGGAGTACGAGGCGGCGGGGCGTGGTGTGGAATCCCAGGAATCGACGGACACGTCGGCTACTATGACATACGTAGGATGATTGGATGAGGGGATAAACCTGTGCCTTTGGCCACCACACGCCGCACCGGTCTGGTCGACCAGGTCATCGACCAGATCCGGGACGCGGTCACCCGCGGGGAATGGCCACTCGGGCAGCGCATCCCCACCGAGGCGGCGCTGACGACGGAACTCGGCGTCGGGCGCAACACGGTGCGGGAAGCCGTACGAGCGCTCGCGCACACCGGCATCCTCGAAGTCCGCCAGGGCGACGGCACGTACGTACGCGCGACGAGCGAAGTCTCCGGCGCGATCCGGCGGCTGTGCGGGACCGAACTGCGCGAGGTACTCCAGGTCCGCCGCACGCTGGAGGTCGAGGGCGCACGACTGGCCGCCACCGCCCGCACCGCCGGGGAACTGGCGAACCTGCGCGAACTCCTGGAACGCCGCGACGCCGGCCGGAGCGAGGGCCGCCTCGACGACTTCGTCCACATCGACGCGGAGTTCCATCTCGAGATAGTCCGATGTGGACACAACAGCCTGCTGTTCGAGCTGTACCGCGGCCTGATGGAGGCCATCACCGCGAGCGTCGCCTCGACCTCAGACGACCCCGAGCGCGCGAAGGCCATCGAGCACCACAGCCTGGTCGACGCCATCGAAGCCGGCGACGCCACCCGCGCGGCCGCCGAGGCCGCGGGCTTCCTCGACGAGCTGCTGGCCCGGACGGACGTGCCCACGGCCGACTGATTTGCCGACCGCCGAGCCGATCGGCTCTGACCGGTTCACGGCAGTAACTGCGCCAGGTCCACAGCCCAGCCCGGAATCCGCGTATCCGGGCCCCGGTCGTCCGGAATCCTCACGAAGGCGACCTTCCTCGTCACCCGCGGGCAGGGCACTTGAACGTGAAAGACTCTCACGTCCGGGCTGGATCATGCGAGAGTACGGGGAACAGCCGTCCCGAGGGAGAGACCGTGCGCCGTTCACCACTCGCTGTCCTGCTCGTGATCGTGGGCCTGGTCGCCGGGGCGACCAGCGCGTCCGCGGCGCCGTCGTTCCACAAGTACGTCGCGCTCGGCGACTCCTACACCGCGGGCCCGCTCATCCCCTGGCAACAGGCCAGCTGGTGCTTCCGCTCCAACAACAACTACCCGTCCTGGCTGGCCACGCGGCTCGGGCTCGACGACACCGCCGGCGCGTTCACCGACGCCAGCTGCTCTTCGGCCGACACCACGAACATGACCCATTCACAGGTCACGCCGTCGCCGAGCATCCCGCTGTCCACGCAGCCCGCGCAGTTCGACTCGCTGTCGCTGGACACGGACCTGGTGACCGTCGGGATCGGCGGCAACGACTACAGCGTCTTCGGCAGCCTCGTCGGCACCTGCCCGACGCTGCGCGCGGGCGACCCGACCGGCTCGCCGTGCCGCGACCACTTCACCGTCAACGGCGTCGACACCATCGCCGCCGCGCTGAAGAACACCGAGAAGAACCTGGAAGGTGTCGTCCGCGGGGTGCGGGAACACTCTCCCGCCGCAACGATCGTGATGGTCGGCTACCCGCGGCTGGCGCCGCCCAGTGGCTACTGCCCCAGCGTGCTCCCCTTCGCCGACGGCGACTACCACTGGGCTGACAGCGTCGAGCGGCAGCTGAACGACGCCATCGCCACCGCAGCGCGGAATCAGGGCGCCCGTTACGTCGACACTTACGGCCCCAGCCTCGGCCACGACGCCTGCGCCGGTGACGCGGCCTGGATCAACGGGCAGTCGACCAACCTGCTCGTCGCGGCTTCCTATCACCCGCTGCGCGCGGGCATGGAGGCCGAAGCGTCGTTGATCGCGAAGGCACTGGGCGTGGGATCGAGCGCCGGCCACGCGCCCTCCGCCCGCGACGCCGCCAGCAGCGGCCAGGTCCGCGACATGGCCCGCACCGCCGGACTCCACTGAAAAGCTTGTGAGTGTTTATGACGGTTAGAACCGTCATAAACACTCACGAGTCCTTGGGGCTACGGGAGGGTGAGGATCTCCGCGCCGTCCGCCGTCACCACGAGGGTGTGCTCGAACTGGGCGGTCCACTTCTTGTCCTTCGTGGTGACGGTCCAGTTGTCGGACCACATGTCGTAGTCGATGGTGCCGAGGGTGATCATCGGCTCGATCGTGAAGGTCATGCCCTCCTCGATCATCGTGTGCACCGAGGGCTCCTCGTAGTGCAGCACCGTCGGCGCGGTGTGGAAGGCCGGGCCGACGCCGTGGCCGGTGAAGTCACGGACCACGCCGTAGCCGAAGCGCTTCGCGTACGCCTCGATCACGCGGCCGATCACGTTCAGCTGACGGCCGGGGCGCACCGCCTTGATCGCACGCGCCGTCGCCTCGCGCGTGCGCTCGACCAACAGCCTCGCCTCTTCGGAGACGTCACCGGCGAGGAAGGTCGCGTTGGTGTCGCCGTGCACGCCGCCGATGAAGGCCGTGACGTCGATGTTGCAGATGTCGCCGTCCTCGATCACGGTCGAGTCCGGGATGCCGTGGCAGATGACCTCGTTCAGCGAGGTGCAGCACGACTTCGGGAACGAGCGGTAGCCGAGCGTCGACGGGTAGGCGTGGTGGTCGAGCAGGAACTCGTGCACCACCTTGTCGATGTCTTCGGTGGTGGCGCCGGGCTTGACGGCCTTGCCGCCCTCCTCGAGCGCCTGCGCGGCGATCTTCGACGCGACGCGCATGGCCTCGATGACCTCGGGCGTGCGGACCCCGTTGCCGGTGTCCCGTTTCGGCGCCGGCCGGTCCACGTACTCGGGGCGGGCGATGTCGGCGGGGACGGCGCGGCGCGGAGTCTGGACGCCGGGCTTCAAGGGGGCACGAACGGACATGCGACCAGCCTACGACGTCACTTCCCGGCGACGTCGGCGAGGAACCGGTCCGCGGCCTCGACCGCCGGTTTCGACGAGCCCGCGTCGGTGAGCAGCACGGCGAACGCCAGGTCGCCCTGGTAGCCGACGAACCAGCCGTGCGAATGCGTCCCGTCGCCGAACTGCGCGGTGCCGGTCTTGCCGCGGACGTCGGGCAGCTCGCGCAGGCCGGTGGCGGTGCCCTCGGTGACCACGTCGCGCATCATCGAGCGCAACGCGTCCAGCACGTCCGGCCGCAGCGGCGGGCCGACGTCGGCGGCCTTCGACGGCCGGCCGCGCACCAGGGTCGGCACGGGCGCCTTCCCGGCTTGGACGGCCGCCGCGGCCAGTGCCATCCCGAACGGGCTGGTGACCACCGTGCCCTGGCCGAAGCCGTTTTCCGCGCGCTGCACCACCGAATCGGCCTTCGGGACCGAGCCGGTGACCGTGGTCAGGCCGGGCACGGTGTAGTCGGCGCCGATGCCCAGCGAGTGCCCCGCGTCGGTCAGCGCCGTCGGCGAGAGATCGGCCGAAAGCTGCGCGAACGTGGTGTTGCAGGAGCGCGCGAACGCCGTGGAAAGCGGCACGGTGCCGAGGTCGAAGCGGCCCTCGTTCGGCACCACGCGGCCGGAGAACGTCACCGTGCCGGGGCAGGCGACGGGCGAGGCGGCGGTGACCTTCCCGGCCGACAGCGCGGCCGCGGCGGTGATGATCTTGAACGTCGACCCGGGCGGGAACCGGCCGGTGAGCGCGAGCGGTCCCTGCTCGTCCGCGGCCTCGTTCTGCGCGACGGCGAGCAGCTCCCCCGTCGACGGCTGGAGGGCGACCAGTGCGGCAGCGTTCGGCACCGGCGCGAGCGCCCTCTCCGCGGCCGTCTGAACGTGGGTGCTGAGCGTGCTCGTCACCGCGGGCGCGTCCTTGGGCTGGACCGCGTACAGCTCGCTCGCCTCGCTGCCGGTGACGTCGAGCGTGATGATCCGCCAGCCCGCCGCGCCCGCTGCCTGCTGCTCCACCAGCGAGCGCAGCGCGGGCAGCACCTGGCGGCCGGTGTCGCGGTCGGGCGGCAGCAACCGCTCCTGGCTGGTGAACCGGACGCCGGGCAGGTCGTGGATCACGGGTTTGACCTGCTGGTAGTCGGTCGCGCGCAGGGACAGCACGGAGTACGCGCCGCCGGGCTTGGTGGCCTTGATGCCGTCGAGCACCGAGGTCCCGGTCACCGTCGGCTCGAACCGGTGCAGCGCCTTGCCCAGCGTGCGCGCGACCGTGGTGGCGTCCCCGGTGCGGGCCGGGTCGACGACCACACCGACCACCGTCTGCGGAGTCAGCAGCGGGAGGCCGTCGCGGTCGAACACCGGCGCGGGCTGGGCGGGGGCGGCGACCATCACGATGCTCTGCTGCTCGGCCAGCTGCGGGTGCAGGACGGTCGGCTGCCAGTGCACCTGCCAGCCGTCTTCGGCCGAGCGCAGCTGGGCGTCGGCGGTGTAGGACCAGGTCCGCCCGCGCGGCAGGTGCCAGGTGAGCCGGTAGCCGCCGGTGGCGGTGTCGCCGGACTGCTTCACGTTCTCGTCGAGCGCCTCGACGGAATCCGGGTGCAGCGCGGTGCGGACCTGCGTGAGCAGGGTCTTCGCGGCGGCCGGCGAGTCCGTGCGGGCGGCCGCGCCGGCGACGTCGCCCGAGGCGACCGCGGTCAGGAACGCGCCGAGCGCCTCCTCCGGCCCGTCCGAGCCGAACAGGCCGCAGCCGGCCAGCGGGAGCACGGTCACCAGCACGGCGGCCAGAACCGCAGGACGTCGACCAGGAGCCATGTCACCGATCGAACCAGCCGGACGCGGCGGCTCCCCGGCCGCAACGCCGACCCGGAAGAGTGGCCGGTACGCCTCAGAAAAGCACGGTCGCGTACTGCCCGACCTGCTGGAACCCGACCCGGCGGTAGGCCGCGAGGGCGGGCCCGTTGTAGCCGTTCACGTACAGGCTCGCGGTGCGGCCCAGCCCGTGGACCAGCCGGTTGACGACCGCGGCGGTGCCGGCCGTGCCGAGGCCCTCGCTGCGGCGGTCCGGGTGCACCCAGACGCCTTGGATCTGGCCGACGCTCGCCGACATGGCACCGATCTCGGCCTTGAACACGACCTCGCCGTCCTCGAACCGAGCGAACGCGCGGCCGGTGGAAATCAGCTCGCTGACCCGGGCGCGGTAGCTCGCGCCGCCGTCACCACTCCGGGGATCGACGCCGACCTCCTCGATGAACATCGCGACGGCCGCGGGCAGGTACCGGTCGAGCTCGTCGGGGCGCACCGCGCGGACCCGGGGGTCGGCGGGCACCAGCGGGTGGCCGTCCAGGGCCATCAACGGCTGGTCGCCGCGGACCTCACGGGCCGGGCCCCACTCGTCGGACAGCTCGTTCCACAGCCCGAGCACCTGCTCGGACGGGCCGACCAGCGAAGAGCAGGTGCGCTGCCGTCGCAGCGCGCGGTCGGCGAACGACCGCAGAGCGGACGCGTTGCCGCGCAACGGAATCAGGTTCGGACCGGCGAAGCACAGCCCTTGGAGCCGCCCGGTCCGCGCCGGGCGGTTGTCGGCGGCCCAGAGCTCGCCACCGAGGCGCCACGGGTCGAGACCGGAAGCCTCGACCCGGGCGCTGACCATGCAGCTGCCCACCGGGTCGGCGGCGAGCGCAGCGCGCACCGCGGGGTAATCCCGATCATCGAGCAGCCGTGCACCTGCAAGCCGCAACACATCGTCCAGAGTGCCAGATGAACCGGGTGAACGGAACGCGAGCCCGCCGACACGCTCAGATGAACGAGCGGCAGCGGGCACAATCGGGGCCATGCAGCGCTACACGTACAAGGTCGTGGAAGTCCGCGAGAAGATGATCGGCGGCAAAATGTCCGGCGACAAACTCGAAAAGCTCCTGAACGAGCACGCCGCGCAGGGCTGGCAGCTCAAGCAGATCACCTCGGCGGAGGTGAAGGGCCGGGTCGGTCCCGGCGGGGTCGACGGGCTGCTGGTGACGTTCGAGCAACCGGTGCAGTAGGGGTGTGAGCGGCCCCGCGGCAGTGTCCGGGAGGCCTGCCCGGCAACGCCGTCAGCGCGGCCCGGCGGCGTCCGAGCGGCGCCTTCAGCCGCACAGTCAGTGCGTCCGGAAAGCCCGGCGGTAAGCGGCGGGCGTCGTGCCGAGGGCGTCGCGGAAGCGGCGGCGCAGGTTGACCGCCGAGGTGAGGCCGACCCGGCCCGCGATGGCTTCCACCGGCAGGTCCGTCTCCTCGAGCAGGGTGCGGGCGGCGGTGACCCGGCGGGCCAGCAGCCACTGGCCGGGGCTGGTGCCGAACCGGTCGGCGAAGCGGCGGGCCAGTGTGCGCGGCGAGACACTGAGGAAGCCGGCCAGATCGTCGACGGTGAGCGGCGAGCCGAGCCGGGCGGTGGCCCAGTCGAGGAGGCCGTCGAGGGTGTCGGCGGGCGGCGAGGCGGGCGCGTACTGCGTCTGGCCGCCCTCACGGCTCGGCGGCATCACCATGTGGCGCGCGAGCAGCGTCGCGTGGGCGTCGCCGTGGTCGCGCCGCACGAGGTGCAGGCAGAGGTCGATGCCCGCGCCCGCCCCGGCACTGGTGGCGACATCGCCGTGGTCCACGTACAGCACGTCCGGCTCGACGCGCACCCGCGGGAAATCCCGCTGCAGCTTGGCGGTGCGCGCCCAGTGCGTGGTGGCCGTGCGGCCGTCGAGCAGGCCGGTGCGCGCGAGCGCGAACACGCCGGAGCAGATCGTGACCAGCCGCGCGCCACGGCGGTGGGCGCGGATCAGCGCGCGCGACACCCGGGGCGAGAGCGGTTCGTCCACGGACTGCCAGCCGGGGATCAGCACGGTGTCCGCCGAGGCCAGCGCCGAGAGCCCGTGGCTGACGGCCATCGAGTAGCCCGCCGTGGTCGGCACCGGCCCTGGCGTCTCCGTGCAGACGAGGAACTCGTAGTACTGCGGCACCCCGGCCCGTTCGGTGCCGAACACCTCCGCGGCGCAGCCGAGTTCGAACGTCGACTGCACCGGGTTGACCAGTCCCACCACTCGGTGCATGGCAAGAAAGTACCTGATGACGTCTTTCCTGACACTGTCCCACCGGCCGCCGGCCCGGCACCGTCGAAGGCATGAACCCCGCGATCCTCGCCCAAGAGGGCTATGAATCCGCCGCCGTCGCGGACTCCCCGGTGCACGACCTGTTCCCGGGCATCCGCCTCCGTCCACTGTGGAGCGGAAAGTCCGGCGCGACAGCCCACGTGCTCGAGATGGACCCCGGCACGTCCTGGCCCCGCGACGACGTCCACGAGCCCGGTCCCGAAGAGGTGTTCGTGGTCTCCGGGACCTTCAACGACGGCGCCCGCGACTACCCGGCCGGCTCGTTCCTGCACGCCCCGGCCGGCTCCTGGCACGTCCCGCAGACGACCACCGGCTGCACGCTGTTCCTCTTCTACCCCGAGGGCTGAGCACCGCGGTACGTGCCGATGCTCCAGGAGTTTCCCTCCGGGTCGCGCAGGCTGAAGCTGTGGGAGCCGTAGTCGGTGTCGGTCAGGTCCTCGGTGATCTCGGCGCCGGAGTCCTTCACCCGCGCGTAGATCTCGTCGACGTGGTCGGACACGACGTACGTGGTGCCGGCACCGGGGCGCATGGCGTCGTGCACGGGGTCGACCGGGCCGCCGGTGCTGCCGAGCATCACGCCGCCGCCTTCGGGCCAGGTCAGTTCGGCGTGCACGATCGCGCGCTCCGGGGTGCCGGGCACCACGAGTGTCTCCTGGAAGCCCAGGACGTCGACGAGGAAGCGGATCGCCGCCGGGGCGTCGTCGTAGCGGAGAGCGGGCCAGACTGTCGGTTGAGGTGTCATGCCGCCGAGTCTCGCCCGGCCACGCCGGTTCCGTCTTGGAAGAACGGGAGGTCAGTCCGCGGGCCACTCGTACGACAGCTCGTAACGGTCGGCCGCGAGCACCATCTCGTTCATCTCCAACGGCGTCCCGTCGGTGCCGTAGGCCACGCGGGTCACGGTGATGACCGGGACGCCGTCGGCGAGTTGCAGCAGCGAGGCTTCGTCCGGCGCGGGCATCCGGGCTCCGACGTGCTCGGCGAACGAACCGAGCCGGTGGTCCTGCTCCTCCAGCCGGGCGTACGTGCCGCCCGGGCCGGTGTCGACGTCCTCGATCGCGGTGCCGCGCGTCAACGTCCGCGGCAGGCGTGACACCGCGAGCTGGACCACCAGCCCATCGGCTCGCATCACCCGGTCCCGCACGGTGATCTCGGTGCCCTCGTCGATCGCGAGGTGCAGCGCGGCGCGGGCGTCGGCCTGCTCGAAGCGGATCTCCGTCGACGTCGACGGGGTGAAGCCGCGGGCCTCGGCGTCGGCGAGGAACGCGCCGCGATCCCGCTCGCGGGTCTCGCGGGACAGCCGGGATCGGGCGATGCGCTGGATGCTCGCCGACGGGCGCACGAAGACGCCGCGACCGTGCTCCGCCGTGACAAGTCCTTCGGTGCGAAGCATTTCCACGGCGGCCCGGACCGTGGGCCGCGAAGCGTCGTAGGCCTCGACGAGTTCCCGTTCACTCGGCAACCGGTCGCCCGGCGCGTAATGGCCACCGGCGATCTTCGCGCGCAGGGCAGCCGCAACCTGCCGGAACGCGGGCATCCCGCTTGTGCGATCCACCATCCGGCCAGTATCCACTGGTCAGCTTGTCTTGACCAGTTGACCGGAACGTGCCACGGTTGGTGGTCAAGAAATCAGGATGGGTGATCGGCGAGGCATGACGGGATGGGTCACGGGCGAACTGCCCCCGGCCGAGGTCGAACACGCGTTGTACGCCATCCACTTCTGGGCGCGCGACACCCGCAACCACCGGTACCGCCGCGAGCAGCTGGCCGACCCGGACAGCGGCCTGCTCGAACCCGAGTGCTCGCAGGCGAGGTCCATGATCCCGGCCCGGTGCGCCTTCCGCGACGAGCTGTCGGACGAGCTGGGCGAAGCCCGCGACCGTTCGCAGGACTGTCGGAGCTGCTTCTCCCGCGCCACACCGCCTTCGCCGCGACAGCCGCTTCAGTAAGCAGGTTCTTCCGTCAGGTCCAGGAACGGCAGCTCCTCGGCGATCCACGTCCGCGGTGAGCAGCCGGCCAGTGCCCGCCATTCGTTGGAAAGGTGCGCCTGGTCGTAAAAACCCGCTTCGACGGCGACGTCGGCCAGGTCCCGGAGACCGCCGCGCAGCAGTTGCCCAGCGCGTTCGAACCGCAGCACGCGAGAAGCCTGCTTCGGCGCCAGCCCGGTCTCCGCGCGGAACCGCTCCCCGAAGTGCCGGCGGCTCCAGCCGACCTCTCCCGCCAGATCGGCGACGCGCGCCCGGCCACCGCTGCGCCGCATCAGCCGCCAGGCCTCCCCCAGTTCCGGCGGGGGCGAAGCGGGCTCCACGGCACGCGCGGCGAGCACGTCGTCGAGGATCGCGAAGCACGAAGGCCAGTCCGGCGCCTCCGCCAGCCGCGCGGGCAACGAAGCGAGATCACCGCCGAAATCGGCGAGGTCGACGATGTGGCCGCTCAGCTCGGCGGCCGTGACGCCCAGCAGCGTCCGGACGCCGAACGGGTCCAGCTCCAGGTGCAGGCCGCGCTGCACCCGGTCCTGCGTGATCAGCGCGGGCGCGGTGTGCAGGCCGCCGACGAGGCCCTGCAGCGAGCCCTCCCCCGGCTCTCCGGCGAACCGGACGGGCTGCTCCAGGCTGATGATGAGCGTCACGTGCCGCGAGGGCAGTCCACGGTGGACGGCGAGGGTCACGTTCTCCTGCGCGTAGCCGATGTAGCGCGTGACCAGCGGCCGCACCAAGGGGTGCGGCGCGCGCGAAGCCCAGCTGTGACTCACCTGACCAGCGTAAGCCGCGCGGGCGGGGTTTCTGCTACCACGGAGGCGGGGTCCCCACCCGAAAACGAAGCGGAGTTCGTGATGACCATCCAGGAGCAGGCGCAGCAGCTCGAGCAGCTCGCCGACCAGGTGCCCACCGGCATCGCCCTCGCCACGAAGAGCGAGCTGGCGGACCTTCAGTCACAGGTGCTCGGCCTGCTCGGCGAGACCTCGACGGCCACCGCCATCCAGGGCTCGATCCAGCTGGCGTCGCAGCAGATCGACGACGTGGCCGCGGCGCTGGAGAACGTCCGGATCCAGATCAAAGACGCCGCGCAGCACCACTTGCAGGGCTGACCTCGTGAGTGGCTACGACGGTTCTAACCGGCATAGCCACTCACGAGCAGATCAGCCGACGGTGACGCTCGGGGCGCCTTCGCCGATGCCGTCGCCCGCCGCTTCGGCGATGCGCATGGCCTCTTCGATCAGCGTCTCCACGATCGCGTGCTCGGGCACGGTCTTGATGACCTCGCCCTTGACGAAGATCTGGCCCTTGCCGTTGCCGGAGGCGACGCCAAGGTCGGCCTCGCGGGCCTCGCCCGGGCCGTTCACCACACAGCCCATCACGGCGACGCGCAGCGGGATCTCCATGCCTTCGAGCCCGGCGGTGACCTGCTCGGCGAGGGTGTAGACGTCGACCTGCGCCCGCCCGCAGGACGGGCAGGAGACGATCTCGAGCTTGCGCTCCTTGAGGTTGAGCGACTGCAGGATCTGGATGCCGACCTTGACCTCTTCGACCGGCGGGGCGGACAGCGACACGCGGATGGTGTCGCCGATGCCCTGGCGCAGCAGCGCGCCGAACGCGACGGCGGACTTGATCGTGCCCTGGAACGCGGGCCCGGCCTCGGTGACACCAAGGTGCAGCGGGTATTCGCACTGCTCGGCCAGCAGCTCGTACGCGCGGACCATGACCACCGGGTCGTTGTGCTTGACCGAGATCTTGATGTCGTGGAAGTCGTGCTCGGCGAACAGTGAGGCCTCCCACAGCGCCGACTCGGCCAGCGCCTCGGGCGTCGCCTTGCCGTACTTCTCCAGGAGCCGCTTGTCGAGCGAGCCGGCGTTGACGCCGATCCGGATCGGCGTGCCGTGGTCCTTCGCGGCCTGCGCGATCTCCTTGACCTGGTCGTCGAACTTGCGGATGTTGCCCGGGTTCACGCGCACGGCGGCGCAGCCGGCCTCGATCGCGGCGAACACGTACTTGGGCTGGAAGTGGATGTCGGCGATCACCGGGATCTGCGACTTCTTCGCGATCGCGGGCAGGGCCTCGGCGTCGTCGGCCGAGGGGCACGCGACCCGGACGATGTCGCAGCCGGCCGCGGTCAGCTCGGCGATCTGCTGGAGGGTGGCGTTGACGTCGGAGGTCAGCGTCGTCGTCATCGACTGGACGGAGATGGGGGACTCACTGCCGACACCGACCGAACCCACCTTGAGCTGGCGGGTCTTGCGGCGCTCGGCGAGGACGGGGGGCGGCAGAGCGGGCATACCTAGCGCGACGGTCACGACCCCAGCGTACCTACACCGACCGGACGACATTCAACGAAGTCAGCCGTCACGGTGAGCAGCGTTACGCCCGGTCCGGGCGATACCGGCCGGGTCGTGACCCGGCCGGTATGACCGGCTACTGCAACCGGATCGGGTTGACGATGTCCGCGGTCACCGTCAGTAGCGTGATGCCACCGCCGATCACGACGATCACCATCGTGACCGCCGAGAGTTTCGTGTAGTCCACCGGCCCGCCCGCCGCCTTGCCGCGCAGCCCGCGGATCCAGTCGCGCACCCGCTCGTACCAGACGATGGCGATGTGCCCGCCGTCCATCGGCAGCAGCGGCAGCAGGTTGAACACGCCGATGAAGAAGTTCAGGCTGGCCAGCAGGAAGAAGAACAGCTGCCACAGGCCCTGCTGCACGGCCTCGCCGCCGATCCGGCTCGCGCCGACCACGCTGACCGGGGTGTTCGGGTCGCGCTCGCCGCCGAAGATGGCGCTGACCACGGCCGGGATCCGCTCGGGGAACTGGACCAGCCGCTGTGCGGTCTGGGCGAACATGTCCCCGGTGAAGGAGAACGTGGCGCCGACAGCGGTGAGGCCGTTGTAGTGCAGGTACGCGGGCGGCAGCACAGGGGACACGCCCATCATGCCGATCTCGTGCACCTTGCCGTCGCTGCCGAGCCGCTGCACCCGCGGGATGTCGACGGTCAGGTTCAGTGTCCGGTCGCCGCGCTGCACGGTCATCGGGGTGGGGCCGCCGGCCGTCTTGACGAGGTTCAGCAGGTCACTCCACTGCGGCGTCGGCTGGCCCGCGAAGGACACGATCTTGTCGCCCGTCTGCAGCCCGGCCGCCTTCGCCGGGGTGGGCGCGCCCGGCGGGCAGGCCGAAGTGTCGTTCACCTGCTGCGTCGTGACGGCCGAGCGGGCACACGAGATGTCCTGGACGACCGGTGGCAGCGGCTCGGACGCCGCGGCGATGTTCGGCAGGCCCATGGTGACCGCCATCAGGTAGAGCACCACGAAGCCGAGGAGGAAGTGGGTGATCGAGCCCGCGGACATCACCACGGTGCGCTTCCAGGTCTTGAACCGCCACATCGCGCGTGGCGCCTCTTCCGGCGTCACCTCGTCCAGCGCCGTCATGCCGGCGATGTCGCAGAACCCGCCGGCCGGGATCCACTTCAGCCCGTACTCCGTCTCGCCGCGGCGGAAGGAGAAGACCGTGGGCCCGAAGCCCACGAAGTAGCGCCGGACCTTCATGCCGAACGCCTTGGCGGTCAGCATGTGACCGGCCTCGTGCAGCGCGACGGAGATGCAGATCCCCAGCGCGAACAGCACCACCCCGATGATGTAGGCGAGCACGCGCTACTTCCCCTTACCCAGCATTGTCCCAGCACGCGCGCGAGCCCAGCGCTCGGCGGCGAGTACATCTTCGACGTCACGAGGCACGCGACGCCACTCGTCGGCGGCTTCCACCACCTTCGAAACAGTGTCCACAATCGAGGTGAAACCGGCGTTCTGCGCCAGGAAGGCCGCCACCGCCTCCTCGTTCGCGGCGTTGTAGACGGCCGGCAGGCAGCCGCCCTCGGTGCCCACGTGGCGGGCCAGCTCGACGGCCGGGAACGCCTCGTTGTCGAGCGGCTCGAACGTCCAGCTCGCCGCCGTGTCCCAGGAACAGGCGGCCGCGGCGCCCGGCACACGCTCGGGCCAGTGCAGCGCGAGCGCAATGGGCAGCCGCATGTCGGGCGGGCTCGCCTGGGCGATCGTCGAGCCGTCGGTGAAGGTCACCATCGAGTGGACGATCGACTGCGGGTGCACGGTGACGTCGATGCGCGCTGGCTCGATGCCGAACAGCAGCGCGGCCTCGATCAGCTCCAGGCCCTTGTTGACCAGCGTCGCGGAGTTGATGGTGATCAGCGGGCCCATCGACCACGTCGGGTGCGCCATCGCCTGCTCGACGGTGACGTCGGCGAGGTCGGCGCGCTGCCGTCCGCGGAAGGGGCCGCCGGACGCGGTGAGCACGAGCCGCGCCACCTCGTTTTCCCGGCCCGCGCGCAGCGCCTGGGCGATCGCGGAGTGCTCCGAGTCGACGGGCACGAGCTGGCCCGGCTTCGCGGCGGCGAGCACGAGCGGCCCGCCCGCGATCAGCGACTCCTTGTTGGCCAGCGCGAGCGTGGAGCCGGTGGCCAGTGCCTTCAGCGTCGGCTCGAGGCCCTGCGACCCGGGCAGTGCGTTGAGGACGACGTCGACGTTCACCGCGTCGATGAGTTCCGTCACGGCGTCGGCGCCCGCGAAGATGCGCGGGATGCGGAACTCGCCCTTCGAGTAGCCGCGGCGCTGGGCCTCGGCGTACAGCGCGAGCTGCAGGTCCTCCACCGCCGTGGGCCTGCTCACGGCGACGGCGGCCACGCCGTGGGCCAGCGCCTGGGCGGCCAGCGCCTGCGGATCGGACCCGCCGGCGGCGATCCCGGCCACGGTGAACAGGTGCGGGTTACGGGCGGCGACGTCGAGGGCCTGTGCCCCGACGGACCCGGTCGAGCCGAGCACGAGGACGCTTCGCGAGGTAGTCATCGCCGCTCATTATCGCCCGCGGTGGCGCGGGCCGTGTCCGCGGAGCACCCGGCGGTGTGGGATCATTCGGGGGTACGAGGTCCAGCGGGTCAGGAGGAGTGATCGTGGCAGGCAAGGCGATCGAGAAGCGGCCCGAAGTGGACCCCCGCGACGAGCCGTCGGCGGAGTGGGGCTGGCACGGCTCGTTCCCGAAGGCCACCCGCGTCGCCGGCTGGGTCAGCGTCGTCGTGCTGCTGCTGATGCTGAAGGGCAACCACGAGAACAACACGGAGAACGTGTGGCTCGTCGGCCTGGCGATCTTCCTGGCGTTCCTGCTGGTGCTCGACATCCGCAAGCGCCGTACGGCCTGGCGTAAGTAGTTCCCCGTTCGCTACCTTGCGGGCTTATGAAGTCGCGCTGGGTTGCTCTCGTTCTTTCGGTCGTGGCCGGTGTGGCGCTGTTCGCCGCCCCGGCCACTGCTGCTCCCGCACCGCCTGTGGTCCGGTGCACCTTCACGCCGACGCCGGACAACCCGGCCGCCCGCCCGGTAGTCCGGCCGCTGCCGTTCGCCTTGACTCGCGGGACCATCGACGTCACCTTCCGCTTCAACTACGGCCCGGTGACGATGCGCCTGAACAGCGGCGGCGCGGCCCCGTGCGCGGTGGCGAACATGGCAAGCCTGGTCCTGCAACACTTCTACGACCGTTCGCAGTGCTGGCGCCTCTCCAACTCTGCACGGCTCGGCGTGCTCCAGTGCGGCGACATCTACGAGGTGGAGAAGGGCGGCCCCGGCTACAAGTTCCCGGACGAGGTCACCGGCGCGGAGACCTACCCGCGCGGCACCGTGGCCATGGGCAACCAGGGACCGGGGACCAACGGGTCGGAGTTCTTCATCGTGCATTCCTTCGCACACATCCCGGCGCAGTACTCGGTGCTGGGGACCGTGGTGAGCGGCATGTCGGCACTGGACCGGATGGTGGCGGACGGGATCATCCCGACCGACCCGAACGGCCCCCTGGACGGCGCCCCCAAGCATCCGGTGAAGATCGAGCGGGCCTCATTCGGGAGCGCGGCAAGCAGCGAATGACGCTTCCGCCTCGTTGAGTGCGGGGAAAGCGTCCTCCGCCGCATTCAGGCTGCTTGAACACGAAACCGCCCCGGAGCATCGGGCCCCGGGGCGGTTTTGTTGCTGTGGCAGGAAATCAGCGCTCGGTCGAGGGAGCCACCAGCTCGCTGGGCCCACCGCCCGACTCGCCGGCCACCGCGGCCAGTTCCTCGCCCACCGACTCCGACGCGGCCGACTTCTTGCTCTTCGTGAGCAGAGACGCGACGGCGCCGATCAGGCACACCACGATCGCGAAGCCGAAGGCGACCGCGAGACCGTCCTGGAACGGGCCGGAGATCAGGTTCGGGAAGAAGCTGCGGCCGGTCAGGAACGAGGCCTGGTCCGGGGGCAGGGTGGCGAGCTGACCGCCCAGCAGCTGCTGGATCGGGTTGTAGCCGAGGAACGCCGCGAAGAGCACGGCGACCGCGGGCAGGTGCGCGATCTGATTGGCCGGCCCCGGCTGGACGCCGTGGGCCATCAGGCCCTGGCTCATCGCCGAGGGCAGGTTGTTCGACAGGCCCGCGATGATCAGGCTGAAGAAGAAGCCGATCGACAGCACCATGGCCGCGTTCTGGAAGGTGGTCATCATGCCGGAGCCGGAGCCGCGCGCGTCCGCCGGCAGGCTGTTCATCACCTCGGCGCGGTTGGGCGAGGAGAACATGCCCATGCCGATGCCGTTGATCAGCAGGATCGCGGCGAACGACCAGTAGTTGAAGTTCACCGGCAGGATGATCAGCAGCAGGAAGGTGATGGCGGTCAGCACCAGGCCGGCCGAGGCCAGCATCCGGCTGCCGATCCGGTCCGACAGGATGCCCGAAGTCGGCGCGGCCACCAGGAAGCCGACCGTCATGGGCAACATGTAGATGCCCGCCCACAACGGCGTCTGCTCGAAGGTGTAGCCGTGCTGCGGCAGCCAGATGCCCTGCAGCCAGATGATCAGGATGAACTGCAGCCCGCCGCGGCCGAGCGAGGCCGTCAGGTTCGCCAGGTTGCCCCAGCTGAACGCCCGGATCCGGAACAGCGAGAGCCGGAACAGCGGGTTGTCCACCTTGGTCTCGATCACGATGAACGCGATCAGCACCGCGATGCCGCCGATCAGGCAGGACAGCACCATCGGGCTGCCCCAGCCGGTCGGCGAGGAACCGTAGGGCTGGATGCCGTAGGTGATGCCCACCAGCACCGCGATCAGGCCGACGGCGAAGGTGATGTTGCCCCACCAGTCCATCCGCGCGTGCTGGCGGATGCCGGTGTCATGCAGCTTGAGGTACGCCCAGATCGTGCCGATGACCCCGATCGGGACCGACACGAGGAAGATCAGGTTCCAGTCGATCGGCGCCAGCACCCCGCCGATGACCAGGCCGAGGAACGAGCCCGCGATGGCCGCGACACCGTTCATGCCCAGCGCCAGGCCGCGCTGGTTGGAGGGGAAGGCGTCGGCCAGGATCGCCGACGAGTTGGCCATCAGGAAGGCGCCGCCGACGCCCTGCACGATCCGCCAGCCGATCAGCCACAGCGCGGCCGCGTCGCCGTCGAACCAGGTGATGGCCAGCATGATCGACGAGAACGTGAAGACCGCGAAGCCCAGGTTGTACATCCTGGCCCGCCCGTACATGTCGCCGAGCCGCCCGAAGCTCACCACCAGCACCGCGGTGACCACGAGGAATCCCATGATCATCCACAGCAGGTAGCTGGTGTTGGACGGCTCCAGCGGGTTGATCCCGATGCCCTTGAAGATGTCAGGCAGTGCGATCAGCACGATCGACGAGTTGATCGTCGCGATCAGCATGCCCAGCGTCGTGTTGGACAGCGCGATCCACTTGTACCGCGGCCCCAGCTCCGCGACCGAATAAGTTCTGCGCTCCGCCACAGTCGAAGACCTCTCTCGCTCAGTTCCCTTAGCTAGGCTAAGCAACTTGCTTGCGTAAGGCAACCAAGTTTCGGAATCGTTTGCGAGAGGCCGGTCACAATCACTTGAATGTCCTTTGTGGACTATTTACTTTCACTCGCCCGAGTGAAAGCCGATCACCTTCCCCGGGTTGAGGATTCCGTGCGGGTCGAGGGCCTTCTTCACAGCGTGGTGCAGCTCCAGGACCGCCGGCCCGAGTTCCTGGACCAGACCCGTCCGCTTGAGCAGTCCGACCCCGTGTTCGCCGGTCACGGTGCCGCCTAGCGCGAGGGCGTCGGCCACGATGTCGTCGAACGCCGCCTGCGCGCGCCGCCGGGCGTCCTCGTCCCCGGCGGGGGTGATGAGCAGCGGGTGGAGGTTGCCGTCGCCGATGTGCGCGATGTTGGCGACCTGCGTGTCGTGCCGCTTCGCCGCGAGGTCGATGCGCGCGAGCATCTCCGGGACCAGGTGTGTCGGCACGCAGACGTCTTCGGTGAGCACCGGGCCGAGCCGCTCCAGCGCCGGGTACGCGAGCCGCCGGGCGGCGAACAGCGCGTCGGCCTCCTCCTGGTCGGACGACTGCGCCGCCCAGGTCGCGCCCGCCTTCTCGAAGCACTCCAGCATCACGGTGGCCTCGCGGTCCCCCGTCTCGCCCGGCGCGTCGCTGCGGCCCAGCAGCACCACCTCGGCGTCGGCGGAAAGGCCCATGTTCTTCCACGCGTCGACGGCGGCCAGGCAGTGCCGGTCCACCAGTTCCAGCGCCGAGGGCACCACACCGGCGGCGACGATCGCGGCAGCGGCTTCACCCGCGGCGACAGTGGAATCGAAGTAACCCGCGACGGTCCGCTCGGGCGCACGTTGGGCCCGCAGCCGCACCGTGACCTCGGTGACCACGCCCAGCGTGCCCTCGGAGCCGACCATCAGGCCCGCGAGGTCGTAGCCGGCCACGCCCTTCGCGGTGCGCCGGCCGAGCCGCACCAGCTCGCCGGTGCCGGTGACGACCTGGAGGCCGAGCACGTAATCGCGGGTCACGCCGTACTTCACGCAGCAGACGCCACCCGCGTTGGTGGCCACGTTGCCGCCGATCGTCGACCACGGTGAGCTGGCCGGGTCCGGCGGGTACCAGAGGCCCTGGGCGGCGCAGGCCGCGCGCAGGTCGTCGTTCACCACCCCGGGCTCGACGACGGCGAGCCGTTCGACCGGGTCGATCTCGAGGATCGCCGTCATCCGGTCCAGCACCAGCACCACGCAGCCCTCGACGGCGTTGGCGCCGCCGGACAACCCGGTGCCCGCGCCGCGCGTGACCAGCGGCGTTCCGTGCTTGATGCAGTGCCGCACGGTCGCCTGCACCTCATCGGCCGTCCGCGGCCGCACGACCACGGCAGGCTGCGCGTACGGCGCCCATTCCGCCTCGTCGTGCGCGAAGCTGCGCAGCACGTCGGGATCCCGCACGATCCGGTCCCCCGGGAGCACGGCTTGGAGGTCGTCGATCAGCATCTGGCGGGTCCCTTCGTCGCGACGTTCTCCGCCTCAGATTAGGTCCGGGTTCCGAATACCTGTCGAAACGGCCGCCGCTCCTTCGACGTATGGGCAAGACCATCGAGCGGAGCCGCTAGGGAGGCAGCCATGGAAACCACCATCAGCCGACGGGCGATCGCGATGCTCCGGGCCGTCGCCGCCGGGCGCGGCGAGATCGGTTACGGGGCCGAGCCGGACCTGTTCGTCGACGGGCTCCCGTGCTGCGACCAGTACGCCGCGCACGCATTGGCCCACAACGGATTCGTCCGTCCCGAGCGCCCGGGCCGGCCCGGGTTGCGGATGCCCGCCGTGCTCACGGCGGCGGGGCTGGCGCTGGTCGCGGGCTGACTTGGGGAAAGGGGCCCTGACGGCCGCAGGGGAGGGCGGCGGCCAGGGCCCCTTTCGCAGGGGAACGGCTCAGGTGTCGAGCGAGCCGTAGACGATGATGTTGTCGAGGTAGCTGTGCGCCGAGGCGTCGAACGCGCCGCCGCAGGTGATCAGCCGGATCTCCGGCGCGGTGGTGTTCCCGTACACGGCTTCGGTGGGGAACGACTGCTTCGCGATCTGGTCCACCTTGCTCACGGTGAAGGTGGCCTTCGAGCCGTCCTGCCGGCCGACCACGATCTGGTCGCCCTTCTTCACCTCGTGCAACCGCCAGAAGATGCCCTTCTGGTGGTTGCCGTCGATGTGCCCGAGCACCACCGCGGGGCCGACCTGGCCCGGTGTCGGGCCGTAGGAGTACCAGCCCGCCTGCAGCGGCTGGTCGACCGGCGGCACCTGCACCGTCTTGTCGGCGTTGAGGCCGAGCGGCACCAGCGAGGAGTGCGCGTCGATACTCGGCACGTCGACCGACACCGGGACCGAGCGCGGCAGCCCGGCCGCGGGAGCGGCGGCCGCGGCGGGTGCGGGCGCGGGCTGTGCCGTTTCCGATGAGCCGCAGCCGATCAGTGCGAAGTTCGCGACGAGGGCGAGCAGCAGGGCGAAGAGCCCGAACCGGGAACGGGTCACTGCTCGGTCACCGCGGCCAGGGTGCCGTCACCGGTCTCCGGCGCACCCGCGGGCACGACGGTGACCTGGCCCGGGCCCTGGACCGGCGGCTTCGCGGGCGCGGTCGGGGCGGTGGGCGCGACCTTGCCGCAGGTGGACGACGCGAGCACGATGTCGCCGCTGCCCAGCGCGCCGAGGGTGGTGCCGCCCAGGAGCTTCACGTGCAGCGCGTTGACGGTGAGGCTGCCGTCGGCGTGCTTGATCTGCTCGTTCACGATCACCTGCACGATGCCCGGCACGCCGATCTTCTGGTTCGGGGCGGTGCCCACCGGCAGCTTGCCGATCCGGCCGAGGTCGAGGTTCGCGAGGTCGGACGACGCGGTGATGCCGTCGGCCGTCGACTTGCACTCGGAGCTGATCACACTCGCCTTGGGCGTGCTGCCCGCGAGCGCCGCCAGCACCGGCAGCGTGGCGTCGACGACGGCGGCCTTGGCCTGCACCGGCCCGGCGCCGTCCTGCTTCGCGGAACTGGTGACGGCTTTGGCCGTGACCAGGCCCTTCAGCGGCACGTCCACGACCGAGGCCGAAGTCGGGCCGTCGGTGCTGGACGGCGCGAGCTTGCCCGTCTCCACGGAAATCCCCTTGTCCCCCAGCACTCCGGCGAGCAGGGAGACCGAGGCGGACGCCCCGTAGGCCGACCCGGCCGGCGAGCCGGCGGCGACGGCCGAGGGGGCCGCGGTGGCGAGCAGGGCCAGCGCCGGAGCAGCGACCACGAAGGTCCGTCCGCGCAGCAAGGCAGAGCGCATGAATTGTCCTTCCGAACATCAAGAATGGGTCGCGCCGGCGGATCCCCGAATCCGCGCGTGACCGGTCGTAACTGTCGATCACCGGCGAGACTGCGACGCTAGCAAGGGCCCCGGGAATAACAAAACAAGATCGACAACGCCGACCCTCGGACCAGCCGCCACAGTGACCACGTTTTCCGCAATTTCACCACTAAAGAGTGATGTAACGCGGCGGCGCCAGCCTGGTTTCCCTACTCTGAGCCACCGAAACCCGGCCCTGTTCAAGGGATCGCTGCGCCGTCCACTCTGAGGGGTGATCCTGCAATGCGTGACATTCACACACTCACCGTGATGTGACCGCTACCCTCGCCGGCCTCGGCAGACGCCGTGAAATCTTCGGAAAACGCGCGCGGCGGTGATCACCCGCAGATAACCGGCGCATCGCGGAAATTGTCCACTATGGAGCGTTGGCCGAAGTTTGTAGTGCTCGCCTGCCCCATTACCACACGGCCAGTCGACCGAGTATTTGCGGGGGGTATGGCAGCGCGGCACGAAACTCGGTCCGTTTTGGGCTCTGGGCATCCCGCCGCCGTCCCCGGCTGACCAGTTGTTTGCGGGAATGGCAAGTTTCCTTGCGCTCCGGCGCACGATCGGCCGACGGTGGAGGCCGCCCCGCTCCGGAGAGAAGGACCATGATGACCACCGAAAGCACGCAGTTCTGGGAAAACCGTTACCAGCACACGGATCCCGGCTGGGGCACGCGACCCAACGCGGTCTTCGCCGACGTCGTCCCCGCGCTGTGCCCTGAGCCGGGCACGGCGCTGGATCTGGGGTGCGGCCACGGGGGCGACGCGCGTTGGCTCGCGGGGCGCGGTTGGCGCGTCATGGCGGTCGACGTGTCGGAGACGGCGCTGGGACGGATCGCGGAAGCCGCCGAGGCCGACGGGGTGACCGAGCAGATCACCGTGGCCTGTCACGATCTTTCCCGCAGTTTCCCGGAAGGCGCGTTCGACCTGGTGTCCGCCAGCTACTTCCACAGCCCGGTGGAGTTCCCGCGCGAGCGGGTCCTGCGCCGGGCGGCCGAAGCAGTGGTCCCTGGCGGGCTGCTGCTCGTCGTCGACCATGCCTCGGCCGCGCCGTGGTCCTGGAACCGCGACCAGGTTTTCCCCACGCCGCAGGAGACCGCCGACGGGCTGGGGCTCGGGCCGGGCTGGCGGGTCGAACGGCTCGACGCGCCCCGTCGGACCGTCACCGGCCCGGACGGCCAGGTCGCCGAGATGACCGACAACGTCATCGCCCTGCGCCGCGAGCGGTGAAGCTCAGCAGGTCACGGCCACGGGCTCGCGCAGGAAAACGGCCGTGCCCTCCGCGAGCACGTCCGCGCGCGTGACGAGCACGTCGATTTCCGCCCAGCGGCGGGCTTCCCGCTCGTGGTCGGGCACCAGTGACCGGCCCACGAGGGCCAGCAGCGTGTCGATCTCGTACGCCAGGTCGGCCAGCCGCAGGAACGGCACGTAGTCGGCCTCGGTGCCCGGACCGTGCCGGCCCGCCCAGCCGCAGGCCCCGTGCCCGGCCGAGCGGCAGACGTCGCGGAGGTTCTCGCGGATCCGCTCCTGACGATCGACCACGCTGTTCGGCGCGTCTCGGGAGAAGCTGCTCCGGATGTTCCAGGCCACCGAGAGCAGGCAGCGGCCAGCATCGTCCATCGACGTGTTCATCACCGCGAAGAGTGTGTCGGTCCCGGCGCCGTCCGCCGGGCCGGACACGCGGGAGGACACCCCAACGAGCGACGTCAGCGGCCTTCGAGACGGAGCGCAGGCCGAGTTCGAACACCTTGTCCAGCGCCAGGTCGTACCCCTGGGCGGACGGCGTGGTCAGCATCCGGGCGAGCACCAGGTGCCGGCCGGAGCCGACGATCGCCGCGAGGGCCGGTTCCTGCGCGGCCATCCAGTCGTCCTCCGACAGCCCGGAGCTGCCGAGCGCCTGCTGCTCGCGTTCGAGGTGGACGTGCGTTCCCACACTGAGCGCGACCGGCGTGGACAGTCCACACGCGACACTGCACATAGGTCGGCCGGCCACGACGGCAGGAGCGGAACTCGCCACCGCATCTCCCGGGTCACCTCGTCGGCTCAGGGCTACGCAGACGCTGCCGATAGCGCAAGGGCGACAACCCGACCTCGCGTTTGAACGCGGTGCTGAACGCACTCTCCGAGGTATAACCCAGCTCCGAGGCCAGGGTCGCGACCCGGGCGTCGCCGTCACGCAAGGCCCGCTGCGCGAGCAGCATCCGCCAGCGACCGAGGTACGTCAGGGGCGGGACGCCCGCCACGGTCCGGAAACGCTCGGCGAACGAGGTGCGTGACATCGCGGCGGCGCGGGCCAATTCGGCCAGGCTCCAGGGCTTTCCGGGATCGGCGTGGATGAGCCCGATCGCCGGGCGCAGCCGCTCGTCGGTCAGCACCCGGAGCCAGCCCGGGGGCAGCTCGGCCTGGTCCGCATAGGCGCGCACCAGCTCCAGCACCAGGAGCTGGATGTGCTGCCGGATCGCGAAATCCGCGCCGATCCGGCGCTGGCTCACCTCGTCGAACAGCCGGTGGATCGTGCCGCGCAGGTTGGCCGCGCCGGCGGCCGATCCCCGGACGTGCCCGACCGCCGGGAGCGCCTGCAGCAAGAGCGCCCGGCCGGCCGGGGTGAGGTCGACCCGGCCACCGACCACCACGTCGTCGGTGCCGAAGTCGACCCCGGCGAGATCGGTCGACGGATCGTTCTGTTCCGGCTGGATCTCACGGCGTGGCCCGGAGCCGGCGCCGCCCTCGAGCTCGAGCCACGAACGGTTGTTCAGTGCGACGACGTCGCCCGGCTCGAGCTCGATCGGCGCGTCGATGCCGTCCGTCCTCAGCCGCGCGTGACCGCTCACGAGCGCGAAGAACTTGAGCGGAGTCCGGAGTTCCCCGCGCGAGACCCACGGGCCGCGCGCGGCGAATCCGCCGGAGAGCACTCCGCGGACCTCGATGAGGTCGAACACCTCGGACAGCTGGTCGCCCGCCATCCTCGTACTATCGCGAAGAAAATACGGATTCACAAGGATTCAGAGTCCGATCGCGCCGGCGCATGCTTGCCCCATGACGCCAAACAGCACGCACCGGCAACACCGCCTCGGATCCGGGTTCAAGCCCTCGTCGACGATCGACGACGTGCTGGCGGGCATCGACCTGACCGGCCGGAACGTGATCATCACCGGCGGCCACTCCGGGCTCGGCCTGGTGCTCACCCGCGCGCTGGCCAAGGCCGGCGCCTCGATCACCCTCGGCGCCCGCGACACCGACCGTGCCGCGAAGCCGGTTTCCGGAATCGAGAACGTCGAGATCCGTCAGCTCGACCTGCTCGACCCGTCGTCGGTCGACGCCTTCGCCGCCGGCTACCTCGAGACCGGCAAGCCGCTCCACCTCCTGATCAACAACGCGGGCTTCCCTTCCTCCGGCCGGCTCGTACGCGACGAGCGCGGCTACGAGGCGCAGTTCGCGGCCAACCACCTCGGTCATTTCCAGCTGACGCTGGGCCTGCACTCCGCACTGCGGGCCGCCGGCGGCGCGCGGGTCGTCACCACCAGCTCGGGCGCCCAGCGGATGTCCGGCATCCTGTGGGACGACGTGCATTTCACCTCCGGCCGCTACCCCCAGAGCCTCGCCTATCCCCAATCGAAGACGGCGAACGTGCTGTTCACGGTCGAGCTGGACCGCCGCTGGGCCGCCGACGGAATCCGCGCCTACGCCCCGCACCCGGGCATCGTGCCCGCCACGGCCTTCAACAAGTCGGTCGGCGAGGCGGCGCAGCGGGCCATGGGCCTGATCGACGAGGCCGGTGCGCCGATCATCGACCCCGACCGTGGCCAGAAGACGCCGGAGCAGGGCGCCGCGACCATCGCGTTCGCGGCCACCAGTCCCCTGCTCGCCGAAATCGGCGGGGTCTACCTCAACAACAGCGACGTCTCCGAGCTGGACGTGGACCCGAAGCCGATGGACCTGACCTCCGGCGAGGTCCCGGCCGACATCGTGGCGCACTCCATCGACCCGCAGTCCGCCCGGCGCCTGTGGACGCTGAGTGAGGAACTGCTCGCGAAGCCCTCGGCCTGACCGTCCTATTCGGACACCGGGCCGGTCGGCCCATGGTCGCCCCGCCAGGGCGTGGCTGTCGACCGCGAAGCTTCTTACGGTTGGCTCATGACCAATGCACAACATCCGATCGGCAGCGGATTCGGGCCGGCTTCCACCGTCGGCCCCGGAGCCCGTCCGTGCTCGCCAGGCGCGTCCACACGTCCAGGATGTGCTGTCGCTTGTCGGCATTCCCAACCACGCCATGATCCTATAGCCCGGCGATCAGCTCGCCGGACCACACGGAGCGCGATCCTCCGCGGCAATCACGGAAAAGGCGCCCTGGAAGCCATTTCCCTCCGACATCCCATCTGGACAGAGCCGGGTCTGCGGCCGCCTTTCGAAATCTCCGTGCCAAACCTGCCCATCCGCGGAGACGCCGACCAGACCCCGTATCAACGCCGTGTATCTCGCCGTCGGACCAGCAGGTCACGGCCGGCAAGACCGCCGTGGTCCTGTGTCAGCCCATCGGCCATCCCCGCGAGCCGGCGGCAGAGAGCAGTTGCCGGTCCAGCCAGCCGCTGACCGCCGTGGTCAGCAGGTCGAGCGCGGACTGCCGGTCGTAGGGGACGTGGAACACGTGGTCGGCCTGGGGGATTTCGACCAGCTCCATGGTGGCGGGCAGCGTGGGGAACTGTGCCGGGCGGCCGAACGGGTCGTGTCCGCCTTGCACGATCAGCGTCGGCAGACCGGTGTCGAGTAGTTCCCCGGCCCGGCCCGGCCCGTTGAGCGGGTAGGAAAGCGCAAGCACCGCAAGGGCTTTCAAGTCCCGGGCAGTCCGACAGGCGACCTGCGAACCCGCGCTGCGGCCACCGGCGATCACCGGCAGCCGCGCGGATTCGAACCGTGGCCACAGTTCCCGCCACACGGCGTCGAGAATCGTCGGCCCGGACAGGCTGGGGTCACCCACCACGCGATAAGGCTGTTCAACCAGTGCGACAGTGATTCCCTGAGCCGGCAGCGATTTCGCCAGTGCTTGCAGATCAGGGGCCTCGATGCCCGTGGCCGTACCGTGCCCGGCAGCCAGGACGGCCCGCGGCTTGCCTTGCGCCGGGTACCAGGCCACGCGAGCTTCGCCCACCGACGTCGGCATGAACTCGTCTGTGCGCACAAGATCTCCCAGCCGGCTGTGTTCACCTTTGCGATGAACAAGAGCATCTCCGAAACCTTCACATGTGTCCAACAAGTAGTAAATCTGGTTTTGATAAGTTTTATGCATGACGATCTCTCTGCGCCAGCTTGAGTACTTCGTGACCGTGGTCGACGAGGGCTCGTTCACCCGCGCCGCGGATGTGCTGCACGTCAGCCAGCCAGGCCTGTCCCACCAGATCCTCGCACTGGAACGTCAGCTGGGCGGCCCGCTGCTGGAACGCCTGCCCCGGAAGGTCCGCCTCACGCCTGCCGGCCGAACGGTGCTCCCGCACGCCCGCGCCAGCCTGGCCCACGCGCAGCGGGTCAGCAGCGCGGCCCAACGTGCCTCCGGCATCGTCGCCGGCGAGCTGCACATCGGCACGTTGTTCTCCATCAGCGTCGGTGTGCTGCCATCCGCCCTGGCGGCCCTGCGCCGCGACTATCCGGAGATACGCGCGCAACTGGTCGAGTTCCGGCACACGCATGACTTGATCGCCGCCATGGACGCCGGGCTGGCCGACCTCGCGGTCGGCCCCGTCCCGCTGGAGTGGGAAGGGCCGATCCTGCCCATCGGCGTCGAGGAGTTCGTCGTGGTCGGTCCCGCCGGCGACTCGCTCGGCGGCCAGTCCCACGTGCGGCTCGCCGACCTTGCCGACCGTGAGTTCGTGCACTTCACCGCGCCAAGCGGCCTGTCGGACTATCTGGATCAAGCTTGTGCCGCGGCCGGCTTCCAGCCCAAGGTCTCGCTGCGGACCGAACAAGGCCCGTCGGCCATCAACATGGCCCGCGCCGGACTCGGGCTCACCCTCGTGCCCAGCAACATCATCCCGCCCGGTTTCGATGCCCTGGTACTTCGACCCGACCCGCCGGTCAACCGCGAGCTGTGCGTGTACACCCGAGTCCGTCCGGACCCGGTCACCGCCGCATTCGTGACGGCCATCGCCGACCAGGCCACGATCGCGCCACAGCGTGTCCCTCAGTGAGCGCAGATTGCTATGCATCCTGCTTATCGTCCTGAGACTTACTATTTGTTGGACTTGTAGCTCCGGCACCGGCACGATCGTTTTCAGGTCGCCGGCCAGTGCGGACACCGCCAGCCGCGACCCCGGTCATTTCCGTCCGAGCTGGAGTGGAACATGCACAACATTCGAGTGCTCTGCCTGCACGGGTACCACGGCAGCGCCGACACGCTCCGCAGACAGATGCAGCCCCTGGTCCGTGACCTGGAGGTTCCGGTCGAGTTCGTCTACGTGGACGCACCGTCGCTGGCACACGGGGATTTCGGCTGGTGGCACCTGAACTTCCGGGGCTGGGAGCGAACCCGGGACTGGGCCGTGGACCTGTTCGAGCGAGAACCGCATTTCGACGGCGTCTTCGGGTTCAGCCAGGGTGCCGCCCTGACCGCGCTTCTGGTCGGTCTGCGCGCTCCGGACGGGCACGTCTCTGAGGAGCGGCCCTTGTCGTTCGAATTCGCCATGATGGCGAGCGGCTTCCGCAGCGACTCCCCTGCGCACGCCGGGCTCTTCGCCGCGAAGGACAGCTTTTTGTTGCCATCACTGCACATGATGTCCCGATCCGACCCGATCGTGGCACCTGCCGACTCGCGGGCCCTCGCCGGCCAGTTCGCCGCACCGATCGTCCTCGAACATTCCGGCGGTCACGTCGTCGACAGCACGCCGGCGATCGGCGAGGCGGTCGCGCGCTTCCTCAACGAGATGGCCGACCGACGACAGCACACGAACCCCCCTCACCAGACAGGAGCGGTCACACCGTGAAACGCACCCTCATGACCATCGCAGCCGTCGCCATCACCCTCGGGGCGTCCCTCGGCGTCGCGTCCGCGAGCAGCCCGCCCGAAAGCGCGTCCGCAGCCCAGGTCGACCCGCTCGGGTGGCGGGGCCCGAACCCGTACGAGTACCTCCCGAAGGTGCCCTCGTTCAAGCTCGTCAGCCAGACCGTGCGGAACCACCGGCCGCTGCCGACTCCCCAGCTGTCCGGAATTTTCGGTGTGCCAGGCGGAAAGGACATCTCACCGCAACTGTCCTGGTCCGGCTTCCCCGCACGGACGAAGAGTTTCGTCGTGTCGATGTACGACCCGCAAGCCCCGACCGGAAGCGGCTTCTGGCACTGGGTGGTGGCCGACATCCCCGCGACCACCGCATCCTTGCCGGAGAACGCCGGCACCAAGAGCAGCACCGCGCTGCCCGCCGGGGCGTTCCAGCTCGCCGGGGACGCCGGCGCGTTCCGCTACATCGGCGGCGCACCGCCGAAAGGCTCCGGCGTGCACGACTACTACCTCACGGTGACCGCCCTGGACGTCGCCGCTTCAGGCGTCGGCGCGACGGCCAGCGGCGCCCTGCTGGGCTTCACCATCGGCAGTCACACCATCGCCCGCGCGACACTGATCTGTCCCACCGCCGCCGGGTGAAACCCCAGCTCATGCCTGGCGGCGGTCTCCCGCAGGTCGGCCTGGTGAAGGCGGGCCGGTGGCGAGTCGCACGGGGATCCCGCCGCGGTGCCGCGGCGGGATCCCCGATCCGCAGCTCCTGGCCAGGCGCCTGCCGAATTTCCTGGCTGAGCATGATGTCCATCAGCTTCGACCGGCCATAATGGACCGTTGATGCCCGGCTCGCCGGTGCTGGACGTGAGCGCGCCTCAGCACAGCCGGCCACGGGCCTAAGGGGCCGGGTGGTCGCGGGCGGACCAGGCCGCGGGCACGATCGCGATGAGGATTCCGGCGACGGCGACGGTCAGGGTCGCGCGCGTGCCCACTGACTCGGCGAAAACGCCCGCGGCCAGTGCGCCGAGTGGCATGGTCCCCCAGATCAGCACGCGCATGCTCGTGTGGACGCGGCCGCGCAGGGCGTCCGGGGTCAGGTGCTGGCGGCGGGTCATCACGATCACGTTGTAGGTCGTGCCGCCGGCGGCGTGGACGACGATTCCCGTCGCGGCCATGGCCAGGCCGATCGGGCCCGGCTGGGCGAGTGGGAGCAGCAGGTGGGGTGGCCAGGTCAGCACCGGCACCAGCCAGTTGGCGCGAGCCGCCCCGATGCGGCGGGTCCAGCGGCCGGTCGTCGCGGCACCGACGACGCTGCCCACGCCCGACAGTGCCAGCAGCACACCCGCACCCGCCGCGTCCAGGTGCAGGTCGTGCGTGAAGAACAGGACTTCCATGGACATGATGCCCGCGGTGAAGAACGCGGCGATGGAGCTCGCGACGGCCATCGGGCGGAGCTGGCGGTGGTGGACGATGTAGCGGAGCCCCTCGGCGATCTCGGTGCGCAGCCGCACATTCCGCGCCCGCGGTGGTATCGGCGGCACGTCGGCCCGGACGCGCGACAGGAGCGCGGCCGAAGCCAGGTAGCCCGCCCCGGTGAGCACCAGTCCGGAGGCGGCACCGATCACGCGAGTGAGCAGACCACCGATGCCGGGCCCGACGGCCGCGGCGACCGACAGGGTGATCTGCAGGCGCGCGTAGCCGGTTTCCAGATTCTCCAGCCCGATCACCACCGGCAGGTACGCCTGGTAGGCGGCGTCGAAGAACACGGTCGCGACGCCGACGAGCACAGCCGTGACGAGCAGCTGCCCGAAGTTCAGCACACCGGTCCAGCCCGCGATCGGAAGCCCGAAGAACAGCAGGGCCCGGACGAGATCGGCACCGACGAGTATCGCGCGGCGGCGACGGGTCCGGTCGATCCAGGCACCGGCGGGCAGGCCGATGACCAGGAACGCCACGGTCTCCGCCGCGGTGAGCAGGCCCATCTGGAGCGGAGTGGCGCCGAGGGTGGTCGCGGCGAGCAGGGGCACCAGCGCGGTCGCGGCGGCGGTACCCAGCTGGGAGGCGGCGTCCGCGGTCCACAGGAACCGGAACGCGCGATGCCCGCGCAGCCCGGCCGCCGACGTCGACTCGTCCGGCGAGGCGTCGGTCATGGGCTCGGCCTCACCGGCGGGACCGCCCGGCCGGGCGGCGGACGCCGATCCGCGTGGTAGGGCAGTACGACGGCGTACCGGTCGTCCAACCGCAGGGCGAGCTGGTGAGCCACCAGCTGGTCGACGAGATCCGCCGCGGCCCCGTCGGCCGGCGGCCGGTCCGTGCCGGCCAGGGTCCGGAAGGTGCCGACCCAGCCGGCTTCGACGTGGACGCGGTTGATCGGCCCGCCCGGGCGGGTGTCGTGGATGAGCACGAACCCCGGGCCGTACCGGTAGGTGCAGATGCCCGCATCGTGCGCTTCACGCCAGCGGCGACCGAGTTCCCCGTCGCCCCGTGGCGGCGGCAGATGACACAAAGCGCGTTCGGGAATGGTGCCCGGCAACGACTCCCGCAAGGTCCAGTCCACCGGGACGAACGCCGCCGCGGCGGCGCTGAGCAAACGCACCATCGTCGCGTCGCGCTGTGCCTGCTCGCCGAAGGCGAACGGCTCCGGCAACCGCAGCCATTGCGCACGCCCGGCCATTTCGGCCACCACACGCAGTGCGCCGTCGGGATCGGCGTCGATTCGGCCGAAATCGAGCTCGACCGTTTCGGGCCACGCCGGGTGCGGAGCGGACAGGGTACGCATGTGGCTCCTTCTCAGGCGGACGGCGCGAGAACCGACAACGGCAAGCGGGTTTTCCGCGCCACGGTGGGCGAGGTGGCCAGGGTGATCCACAAAGTGCCGTCGGTGAAGACCAGGCCGGCCTCCTCGAGCCGGCGAAGCCAGTGGCCGAAGTCGTCCGGGTCCCATTCGTGGTTCTGTTCGGCGAGGGCCCGGAGTGGGGCGCGGCCGGTTTCCAGTGCTCGCCAGGCCGCGATTTCACGCGGGTGCTCGAGCACGTGGTCGGCCGGCGCCCAGCCGTGGCGCCGGTCTCGGATCACCACGACGTCGCCGATCGTGCGGGCGATCAGCGCACTCCCCGCATGACCCGCGGTCCACGCGTCCAGCGCGTCGACCAGCGGCGTGACCTCCTCGGCCGTGAGTCCCTGGTCCGGAGTGTCGAAGGAGTACACGAGCTCGGCGAGCCGCTCCGGGTCGTCGATGTCGTGGACGAGACGCGACCCCGCCGCCGGGCGACGCTCGGTGAAGCCCTGCCGCGGGTCGTCGAAGTTCGGCGAAAACCGTTGCAGGGCAATACGTGCCGCACCGCTGGGCGGTTGCAGGTGCACCAGGGCGGGCAGCTGGGCCACGACCGCGTCGTAGTCCGCCAGGCGTTCGCCCGGAAACCCGTACAGCCAGTTCCAGGCGATGTCGAGCCCGGCCGAGGCACCGTCGCGCAGCATCCGCACGTTGTGTGCCCCGCGGACACCCTTGCGCATCCGGTGCAGTACGTCGTCGACCAGGCTCTCGATGCCGGGCTGGACGTCCCACACCCCGGCCGCCCGCAGCGCGGCCACGTCCTCGATCTGCGCGTTGGCCTTGATCTCGTAGTGGATCCGCAGGTCGTGGCCGGCGGCGGCCAGCCCCGGCAGCGCCGACCGGTAGTACTCGTTCGGCAGGATGTTGTCGATCGTGGTGACGTCGAGGATCCGGTGCCGGCGCACCAGCCCGAGCACCTCGTCCACAAAGGACTCCGCGGGCTTGGCCCGGTAGGTCATCGCGGTGCCGTTGAGGCCGCAGAAGACACAGTGGTGTTTCGCGCCCCACCAGCAGCCGCGGGAGGACTCCACGACCAGCTCCGGTTCGACGCGGGCCGCGACGGAAGCGGGAACGGCGGCGAACCAGTCGTCGTAGTCCGGTGTCGTGATCGACGCCGGCGAGACCAGCCGGGACGGGCCCGGGCTGACCCGGGTGGCGCCGTCGTCGTTACGCCAGCACAGCTGGGGCACGTCGTCGAGGCCGTCTCGGGTTCCGGTCGCCTGGCATTCGGCGAGGGCCCGAAGCAGTTTCGGAAAAGTCACGTCGGCCTCGCCGCGCAGGACGTAGTCGACGAACGGGTACTCCCGGTGCAGCGCCACGCCCATCGGGCCGTCGGTCGAGTAGCCGCCGACCAGGATCTGCACGCCGGGTCGCCGGTCCTTGATCCGCCGGGCCACCGCGAGGCTGGCGATGGTCTGGCTGAAGGTCGCGCTGAAGCCGACCAATTCCGGCTCGTGGGCGAGAATCGCGTCGGCGACCTGGTCGGCGAATTCGTCCGCGAGTTCACGAACCGCCGCGGCGATGCGGAAGGGCAGGCCGGCGCGACGGGCCAGATCCCGCATGCCCGCATAGCCGAAATCGGGTCCGTTGAGCGCGCCCGCGAAGATCCATTCGCCGAGCGAATGGTGGAACCCGGTGTCCGCCAGTTCCGCGTAGTCGCCCACGGTCAGACCGGCCCGCAGCATCAGGTCGGCGAAGGCGAGACTGCCATGGTAGGAAACCGGGACCGGAAGTCCCTCCCGTGCGCATGCCGCGCGTAATACGCCGAGTGCGAGGGAGGGGCGGTGCAGCGAGTGCCACGGCATCGACACCAGGCAGGTGCGGGGAACCGGCCCGCGGGGCATCGAAACGCCTGTTCCGCCGGTCAGTGCGGCTTCGCAGCGGTCGAACCGGCGTCGGCCTTTCCGGCTTCGTTGTACATGGTCACGCCGCGGCCGGTGCCGGCGTGTTCGTCACGCTCGGCCAGCTGCGTCACGGTGAGCGCGGACGTCGGAGCGGCGGTTGCCCGGACGTTGCGGCCGGCATCGGACCGATCGCCGGAGTCCGCGAGGTCCGGCACCGTGAGCGCGCCATTGGGTGTGGATTTCATGTTTCCCCCCTCGTTTCGATACGAATTCCGAAACTTGGTGACGCACCGACGAGGTCGTCCGCCGGCAGCCACGCAGCTACAGGGTAATTCCCGCAAGCCTCGTCAGTAAAGCGTCTCCGCAACTGAGGATCTCCGAAGATCATCCGGCGGTCTCATCCGCCTTCGCGTCACGGAGGTTCCGTGCACGCCGCAGACCTGGCCGTACCAGTGGCGGGCCGAGCTGATCAAGACGGATACAAGTGTGGGACATTGACGAGTACCTTTCCGCAAAAGCTTCCGCCATTTCCCAAGATGTCATTTTCCGCCGAGTGAACTCTTGCCATTTCGACGGCCGGCCCGGCCGGCGAGGCGCAGGCAGCAGCGGCTCCAGCGCCGCCGCCCGCACGTCGGTCAGGTCATGTCGCCTCAGCACCGCCAGGGTGGTCGCGAGGTCTCCGGTTTTTCTTGGTCGTCCAGTGGCTACATGCCGGGTTCCCACCAGCCGCGCGTGTCGACGTCCGCGGCGTCCGCCAGCGCCTCCAGCTCCGCGATCTCCTCGCCGGCGAGCTCGATTCCGCGAGCTCGGGCCAACCCGTCGAGGTAACCGGCCTTCGTGACCCCGATGATCGGGGTGGTCCCCTTGGCGATGGCCCAAGCGGTGGCGACGTCGGCGGCGGACGCGCCCCGGTCCGCGCCGATCGCACCCATCCGGTCCGTCAGCACCCGCAGCCGGGGCAGGATGCCGTTGTACACCGCCGCCCGGTCGCTGCCCTCCGGCAACGGACGGTCCGGGCCGTACCGGCCGGACAGCGCCCCTTGCTCGAGCACCATGTAGGAGAAGAACCGCACGTCGTGCTCGCGGCAGTGATCAAGAATGCCCGCGCGCTCGGAACTCCGGTACAGCAGGCTGTAGTGGTTCTGGACCGCCTCCACCCGGAAGCCGGCCTCGCCGAGGATCTGATCGGCGAGCACGATCTGCGTCAGGTTGTGGTTCGAGACGCCGACATGCTTGATCGTGCCGCTCCGCAGCAGCGGAATCAGAAGCGGCGTCCAACGGGCCACGTCGGCCGGGTTGTGCATCCAGTACAGATCCACATAATCCGTACCCAATCGGTCGAGGCTCTGCTCCAGCATGTCCGCAACCGGATCGTCCCCGTCGCCCGCGGCCTGCGGGGTGAACTTCGTCGACAGCTGGTATTCGCTGCGGGCGTAGCCCTTGAGCGCCTGAGCGAGGACCGTCTCCGAGCGGCCCATGCCGTACACCACCGCGGTGTCCCACAGCGTGAACCCGTTCGATTGCGCCTTCTCGACGACCTCTCGCAGGCCGGGCGCGGTCAGCCGGCTGCCGAAATAGCCGTCGCCCGCCTCGCCGCTGTCTCCCCACGCCCAGGTGCCCAGTGCCACCGCCGGCACCGTCAGCGTCTTGCTCGTCATGTCCCCTGCCTCCATCGCTTGTCCCTCGGTCGGGTCGACCTGTGTCGGAACGTTCGATGCCCAGGAGACCGCGACCGCCGCCACCGGTGAAGGTCGCGTTCATAGGGGGTATGACTCCAACCCCCCTCGCGCCGTGACCGACGGCTACCGTCAATGGCATGGACCAGCAGGCCGGACAGCGCAGCGAAATCCGGGACTTCCTCGCCAGCCGGCGCGCCAAGATCACCCCGGCGCAGGCCGGACTGCCGACCGGCGCGCGTCGCCGGGTCGCCGGGCTGCGGCGCGAGGAGGTCGCCGTCCTCGCCGGCGTGAGCACGGAGTGGTACACGCGGCTGGAGAAGGGTCACATCGGCGGCGTGTCCGAGGACGTCCTCGACGCGGTCGCTCGCGCCCTGCGGCTGGACGACGACGAACGCACCTACCTGTTCGACGTGGCCCGGGCATCGCGGCCGGGGAGCCGCACGCCGTCGCGCCGCAGGGACGTCGAGGTCCCGCCCCGGGTTCAGTGGCTGCTCGACTCCATGACGATGTCCTCGGCGTTCGTCCGCAACGGCCGCACGGACGTCGTCGCCGCCAACCCCCTGGCCCGAGCCGTGTACGCGCCGATGTTCGGCAGCGCCACCGTCGACCGGCGCGGCCGCCCCAACCTCGCCCGCTACATCTTCCTCGACCCCGGTGCACCTGATTTCTTCGTCGACTGGGACGCCGCCGGCAGTGCCACCGCCGCCCTGCTTCGCGCCGAGGCCGGGCGCGAACCCCACGACCGGGCGCTGCGCGAACTCATCGGCGAGCTGTCCACCCTCAGCCCCGAGTTCCGTGGCCGGTGGGCCGCGCACGACGTCCTGATCCGCCACGACGGCAGCAAACGACTCCAGCATCCCGAGGTCGGCCACCTGGAACTGACCTTCCAGTCCCTCGACCTGCCCCTGTCCGGCCGAGCCGTGCACGATCTGATCAGCTACACCGCCGAACCCGGCACCGCGTCCGAAGACCGGCTCAAGCTCCTCGCCAGCTGGGCCGCGACGCCATCCCGGGCGGCAGGCGCGGAGTCTCCCTGAGTCCGTGCCTCAGGCGCGGGTGACGGCGGTGGACCGCCGGGCCACCAGCAGGCGGGACACACCGTCGGCGGTCGTCGGCTCGGCCAGGAAGAAGCCCCTGGCTGACGGTGTAGCCGAGCTCGCGGGGCACGGCCACCTGCGCCGCGCTCTCGACGCCCTCGGCGACGGCGTCGAGGCCGAGCGCGCGGGCGAGCTGGATCACCGCACGGGCCGCCGCCTGCCGGGCCGCCGCCGCAGCGGGACCGCCGTCGTCTGCACCCGAGCATGCCGCCCAAGGTCGAGTACGCCCTCACCGCACGCGGGCGAAGCCTGCACGGCATCCTGGCCGAGCTGGTCGCCTGGACCGAAGCCAATCTCGATGACATCCGGCGCTGCCACGAGAAGTACGACGCCGCTGCCACGGCGAACCCGGACCACTGACGACAGCATGCGACGGAGGTCTCACTGCCCACCTTGGCGGCGGGGGTACTCCGGGTCGGCCGCGGTGTCCGTCGCCCGCGGCACGACCGTCTCGCCCGGCCGGGTCGCGGCGCGTGGCCAACGCGGTCCGGCCGACCCGGCAGCCAGGTCACCCTGAAGTGGTCCGGCGGTGACGCGGATCAGGCGAGTCCGACCATGGCTGCGGTGCGGTCCCAGAGACGGGCAGCCAGTGCGGCGTCGTTCGCCTGGGGGTTCGTCCGGCGGGCCGGACGCCGGTTTTCGTAGTAGACGCCGGACTGCCAGTCGGTGCCGGGGCGGCCTTCGGCGAGCCAGACGAGCTGACGTGCACCCTTCTCGGGCGTGCCGAGGAAGATCCGGCCGACGGGATTGCGGTAGACGAACCGCATGAAGCTCGTGGTGTCGGAGGCGAAGCTGGTCGCGATCGCGCCGGGATGGAACGCGGCCGCGGACAGACCCTGTGCGTGGTAACGGACGTGCAGCTCCCGGGTGAACAGGATGTTGGCCAGTTTGGTGTCGCCGTAGGCGCGGTGAGCGGCGACGTCCCGCTCGTTCGCCAGGTCGTCGAGGTCCAGGTCGCCGAACAGGCGCGCGCCCGAGCTCGAGGTCTGGATCACCGACGCCTGGAACTCCAGGAGCTTGCCCAGCAGCAGATTCGTCAGCAGAAACGGTGCGAGATGGTTGACCTGCAAGGTCTTTTCGAACCCGTCGACAGTCTTCGCACGGTCTCCGAACACCCCGCCCGCATTGTTCACCAGCACGTCGATCCGCGGATGGCGGCTGTCGAGTTCCTTGGCGAGCCTGCGCACCTCGGCGAAGCTCGAGAAGTCGGCGACGTGATACTCGCAGCCCAGCTCGCGCGCCACGGCCGCGGTCTTGTCCGGCGACCGGCCGACCACGACGACCGTGTGCCCGTCCGCACTCAGCCGCCGGGCGCCTGAAGCACCGATGCCGTCGCTCGCACCGGTGATGACGATGGTTTTGGACATGTCGAAACTCCCGTTCATGGATGACAAGTACACAAAGGACTGTCGGCGGCGCTGGGGCCGGCGTCAGCTGCCGGCCTGTGGCCGCCGGGCTCCGTCCTCGCGGGCGTCGGCCGCACCGCCGGTGGGAGCGGATGTCCACAACGCCAGGAACCGCAACGCCTCCGCCGCACCGGAACCAGGTGGCACGGTGTAGGTCACCAACGACTGATCCGCCCGGCCGCCCACGGCGAACTGCTCCGCGTCCAGGGTGAGCGATCCGACCAGCGGATGGTGGTAGGTCTTCCGCCGGATCCGCGCGCCACGCACTCCCTGGCCGGCCCACCACCGGCGGAAGTCGGCATCCTTGGCGCCGAGTTCCTCCACCAGCCGGGCCATCGCCGGATCCTCAGGTCGCTGACCGGCCTCCATCCGCAGCACCTCGACACACTCCCGCGCCATCGGTTCCCACTGCTCTCCGAAGAGCGCGCGGTAGCCGGGGTCGAGGAACGTCAGCACCGCCAGATTGCGCCGCTCAGGTGGCAGGGCACCGAAGTCGACGAGCAACGCGGCCGCGAGCGGATTCCACGCCAGGACGTCGAGGCGCCTGCCCAGCACCAGCGCCGGCAGCTCATGCAGGGCGGCGAGCAGCTGTTCGACCTGCTCCGGCACCACTTGCGGCGGCAGCGCCCTCGGCCCGGCCGGCAACGCGACCCCGGCGATCCGGAAGAGGTGCTCCCGCTCGTCCGCGGTCAGGCCCAGCGCCTCCGCGAGTGAATCCAGCACCTGGCTCGAAACCCGCCGGGCCCGCCCTTGCTCGAGCCGCACCACGTAGTCGACGCTCACGTGCGCCAGCGCCGCCAGTTCCTCCCGCCGCAGCCCCGGCACACGTCGTGCCCGCCCGTCGTCGAACAGCCCGAGCGCCTCGTGGTCGACCGCGGCACGTCGAGCGCGGAGGAACTCGCCCAGCGCGTCGTTACCGCCGGTCGATCTCGCTGCAGCCATGCCTCCAGTCTGACTGCCGGCCGCCGGAACTACCTGGTACCGGCGTTACCAGTTCCAGCCTTCCTCCCCACGGGCATTACCCGCACGAGGACGGCATCTCGCTCGCCCGGCCGGCCGAGCCGGTCAACGGCGACATCCCGACCGAGCGCTTCCGCACGGCGTCGCGCCCTGCCCGTCATCGCGCAGATTCGTAGCCGGCGAGCCGCTCCTGCAACCGGGCGTGCCGGAACTGGTACACCGCACCGACCTGCCGCAGCACGCCGCGGCGGTGGGCGTCGTCGAGGAAAGACATGAATCTCAACGGAATGTGGCCGCGAGCGGCCAGCCACAACCGTGTGCAGCCGAACGCACCCCAGGCTCGCGACAGGCAGACGGTGAGCCCGACGGCCAGCCCGAACAGGCCGCCGGCCGCCACCGCGTAGGCAACGCTGGGCGTGTCCGGGATCAGCTGGCCACCGATCAGCGCCCCGGCGATGCCGTACGCGACGGTGCCCGGCCTCGGCGCGAAGTACCGTCCGAGGAGGGCGGCGGCGATGCCGCCGGCCACGCTCAGCACCACGTCGAACCGGCCGTCCAAGATCTGGACGGTCGGCTCGTCCTGGGTGAGGGTCAGTGCGAGGCCGTAGAACAGGCCCAGCGACACCGTGAACGCCAACGTGAACGACAAGGCGGCGGCGCGGTCCTGACGCAACACGGTGCCAGGGCTGGACACCCGGTTGGCGTCCAGCGGCGTGCCGAGCCAGACGTGCACGCCGACGGCCAGGCCGAACACCACCGCGACCAGGCCGATCACCCCGATCGGCAGCGACCAGCCGACACCGAGGCAGGCCCCGGCCACCGCACCGACCGCGAACCGGCGCGCGAACCGGCCGGCGATCCCGGTGAAGGTCGCCTCGACCCGCTGCGGGCCGGGGCGGCGGCCGATGCCGTGCGTGACGACGCCGGCAGCGCCGAAGGAGACGCCGTAGATCGCCGCGGTGACCGGGCCCGCGGCCAGCAAACCGGTGAGCGCGAACAGCAGCGCGGGCGGCAGTCCGAGGTAAAGGCTGACCACGAAACGCGGCACCGCCCGGTCCAGCCGCCACCAGGCAAGGTCGCGGGTACCTTCGCGTTCCAGCCGCCGGGCCAGGAAGGACAGCCAGCGCTCGACGTGCTTCGGGTCGTAGTCACGCGGCTGGCCCAGGCGTGCCGGCGGGGACGGCCGGCGCGCGTACACGGACGGCAGGTACGCGTCGAGCAGGTGGCGTTCGATCGCCGCACGGTCCGGAAACCATGCAGGGTCACAGAGTTCGCCGGGGTCAGTGGCCGGGTCGGCGTAGGCGCTGCGGGCCAGGTCGACCATCAACGGCGTGCGCAGCACCTGAGCCAGCACGCCGGTCGGCTCCCGTCTCAGCCGCTCGACCAGCGGCCGCCACCGGGTCTCGCCGGGACGTCGACGCGCGATCAGGAACTCGACGGCGTCCTCGATCTCCACTGGTTCGATCTCCACTACGGCGGCCCTGGTCAGGAACGAGCCCGCCGCCCGCACCGCGAGCTCGTACTCGGCCCCGCGGCAGGTGACCACCAGCGGCAGGCCGGCGCCGGCGGCCTGGTCGAGGGCTTCGATCGCTGCCGTGTGCAGGCCGGGCGGCGTCTCGTCCAGCCCGTCGAGCACGGGGATGACCCGGCCTTCGAGCACCAGGCGCAGCCCGGCGTCCGGGCCGTAGACGGCGGTGTTGGCCAGCCCCGGATACTCCTTGACCAGCCGCCGGGCCAGCCAGGCGTGCAAGTGCTCGTGATGCGGATTCCACGACGTCAGGGTCAGCAGCACCGGCACCGGCTCGCCCGGCGGCGGGTCAGTGAGCAGGCCGAGGGTGAGAAGGATGGCCAGCACCGACTTGCCGGCGCCGGGCTCGCCCAGCACCACCAGCTGTCGCGACGGGATCTGGCGGAACTTGGCCACCACGTCGGTCAGGTCGCCGCTGAGCACCAGCCGCTCCGGGCCGTCGCCGGGACGGTCGCCCAGCACCGCCGATGCCGCGGCCGCCACCTCGCGTTCGGTGCTCGACCAGCGCAGCGGCACCGGCTTCGGTCGATGCAGCGAACGCATCTCGGCCTCGGCCGTCCACTGCCGGGCGATCGCCGCCGCGAGCTCCTTGGCCGCCCGGTCCAGATCGTCGGCAGGAGCCGGTTTCGCGCGCTGCGACCGGTTCTCGCCACGGAGGATGCGTTCGTGCAGCTCACGGACGTCCGCGCCGGGGTCGATGCCCAGCTCCTCGGCCAGTCCAACGCGCAGCTGCCGGAACACCTTGAGCGCGTCGGCCTGCCGCCCGGCGCGGTCGAGCGCGAGCATGAGCTGGGCGTGCGGGCGTTCTCGCAGCGGGTCCTCGGCCACCACCTCGGTCAGTTCGTCGATGACCGCGCGGTGCTGCCCCAACGCGAGCTGCCAGTCCACGTACGACTCGAACGCGTCCAGGCGTTGCTCATTCAGCCGCGCCGCGCGCCCGGCCAGCACTCCGGCGCAGAGCCCGTCGAGGGCCGGCCCGCGCCACAACTTCAGTGCCGTCCGGATCTCGCGGACTCCGTCGCGCAGCGCGCCCTTATCGGCCTGTCGCCGCGCCTCGGCGACGTGCTTTTCAAACCGCAGCAGGTCGAGCTGCTCGTCAGTGACGACGATGCGGTAGCCCGGGCCGTCCGTGACGATCAGCCGCTGTGCGGTGTCGCCCAGTCGATCCCGCAACGCCGACACGCAGTTCTGCACCTGTTTGGTCGCGGTCGCCGGCGGCTCGTCATCCCAGGTCGACTCGATCAGCCGCGTCATCGGCACGACCGCGCCCGGAGTCAGCAGCAGTGTCGCCAGCACCCGTTGGTGCCGGGTGCCCGGCAACGTCAGCCGACCTCCAGCCGTCCAGATCTCCAGTGGCCCCAGCACACAGAAGTCCATCGGCTCCCCCTCCTCGGAGTCGCGATCTTAGCCCGTTTGACCTGCGGGAGGACGGCGCGATGACGAGGCGAGGACTGATCCCGGCAGCGTGGTGCTCGTCCGGTCACCCGCTCCGGTGGTGACCGAATCGAGGGGAGAAGTTCACATGTCCAGGATCCGCTCCGTGGTGGCTCTCGCGGCCGCCGTGGCCGGTGTCGCCACCGGCACCGTGCTCACCGCTGTCCCGGCCTCGGCCGCCACCGCGCCATGCCCGGCCGGCTACTACTGCTTCTACCAGGACCACAACTACAACCGCGGCACCAACGGCTGGCACCTCAACTACAACAGCACCCTGTCCGGGGACTTCAACAACCCGCCCTCGTCCAGCGGGAACAAGCGCAACCAGCTGTCGTCGATCATCAACAACGGCA
>DASXYS010000037.1:0-16983 GCA_036502365.1 Amycolatopsis sp. | reverse complement strand
CGGCCGAGCCGGCGCAGAGGGGCCTTCGCCACGATCGTGTCGCCGATGGCATCGATCGTGGCCGCCATCATCTGCGACGGGAACACTCCTGGGGCTACCGCGTTCACCGTGACGTGCTGTGGGCCCAGTTCCCTGGCCAGCACCCTGGTGAGTTGATGGAGTGCCGCTTTGCTGCCGGCGTACGAGTAGTTGGGCGACTCGGCGACGTGGATGGCGGCGATGCTGCCGATGTTGATGATCCGCGCGGGATCATCGGCGGTGCCCGCCTTGCGAAGTGCCGGGAGCAGCGCCTGCACCAGCCAGAACGGCGACTTGAGGTTGAGGTCGATCACTGCGTCCCAGGCCTCGTCCGGGAACGTCTCCAGCGGCTCGCGCCACATCGCTCCCGCGTTGTTGACGAGGATGTCCAGGCGTTCCGAGCCGGCCTTGACCAGATCAGCGAGGCGCCGGCACTCGTCGTGCCTGGACAGGTCGGCGGGGATTGCTTGAACGTCGCCGAATTCGGACAGCAGATGCTGTGCCTCCGCGCACGTGTCCGCGTTGCGTGAGCTGATGACGACGCGGGCACCCGCCTGCAGAAGGCCGCGCGCTATCATCATCCCGATGCCCCTGGTGCCGCCAGTGACAAGTGCGTACTTCCCACTCAGATCGAAAAGGTCTGCGTGAGTGGTGAATTGGTTGTCCGCCATTGATCTTCGTTCCTTCTGTCGCTGCAATGCGTGCCCATGGAGTGTTGTCGGCGCTTTCGTTCAGGGCGCCTCAACCAGGTTGACAGGCGTCCTGGACGTCTGGGAGACCCTGGTGATACAGGTACTGTGAGAGCCACCCTTGCCTTACGGATTGACGCACGCTGCCGCAGCTTCGCCTGCCGCACCGGCGTTTCCGTGAACGCATTCGAGGTGTATGCGAAGTGCCGTGGCCATTGGTATCGAACTCGCCGGCGCTGCGCGTAACTGACGGTTTCGTTTCCTGGATCAGTCCGCAGCCATTCACTGTCACCCTTGATGTGATGGTGGGCCGTAGCGCCGTGAGATCAGCTCGAGAGAATGCCGCAGATCCCGGTACAGGTGGTGGGTTCGAAGCTCGCGGCGCGGGCTTTCAGTTCGCGGAGGTCGGCTTCGGCGGCGCGAAGGTCGGCAATGCGCCGACGGACCTCGCTGAGCCGCTGGTCGATGAGTTCGGCGACGTGTTCGCACGGCGAGCCGCGTCGGAGCTGTAGTCGCGATAGCCACTGGAGGTCCGAGCAGGTTCGGGCAGCACTGCTCGCCGAGCAGCTGGCCGTCCTGCTGACCGGCCGCGACGACGTTCAGGCGGTGCACCTGGATGAAGGCATCAAGCTCGCCGCCCAGACGTTCACCCACGACGTGTCGAAGCTGTCCTGCTGCGCCTCCTGATCGGAAGGGAGTAGCCGATGACCAGGAGTTCAGGGCCGTTCGTCGGAAGCATCGACGAGATTCCGGCCGGGCGGCGCGAGGACGTAGGCTGACGGTCGGCTCATGCGATTCGGGCCGATCCGCGTGGCTATCGGCTCCGAATCCTGGCGAGGGTGACGACGGTGGGTGCGGATGGTTGACGTGCGGCTGGATGGCGGTGACACGGCGCGGTTGCTCGCGGCCAGCGTGCTGGGCAGGCTCGATCAGCTGACCGACGTTCTGGTCTCCGTGATCGGCGAGCAAAATCCCGGTTATCGCCTGGTCGATGTCGTGCCGCGGAACGATTTGTGGCATTCGTGCCACGACAACCTCCGGCGCGTGCTCCAACTCGTCGGCCATGCCGGCGACGCTGAGGACTTCTACGACGCGGCCCAGGAGACCGGACGACGCCGGGCGGAGCAGCAGCTGCCCCTCGACGATGTGCTGCGGTCCTTCCGCCTCGGCGGGCGTTTGGTCTGGCAGGCGCTGACCGACCAGGCGCGGGCGGCCGGCGAGGTGAACAACGAGGCCATGCTCGACCTCGCCACCCGGGTGTGGGAGGTCGTCGACGCGATCTCGGCCCAGGTCGCCCAGTCCTATCACACAGCCGAGCGCGGGCTGGTGCGTGCGGACGAGCAGCGGCGCGCGTCGTTGTGGGAAGGGCTGCTGCAAGGGCGAGCCGTCGACGCCGGGTTCGCCTACGAGGCCGGCCGCACTCTCCGGCTGCCGATCTCCGGGCCCTACGTCGTCGTGACGGCCGCGGGTCCCGGCGGTGTCGATTCCGTCGAACCGTTGGGTGCTGTGCTCGAGAAGCTCGGCGCGGCGTCGGCCTGGCAGCTGCGCGCCGACGTGCTGGTCGGCCTGGTTTCGCTGCCCGGCCGCGACGTCGTCAAGGCCACCGCGGCGGTGGGATCGGTGCTGGCCACCGCAGCGGGGGTGTCGCTGGTCGTCGAGGGGCTGGCCGCAGTGCACACGGCCTACCGGCAGTCGGTCCTGGCGATGCGGACCGTGCCGCCGGGCCGGACCGAGGTCGTGTGCCTGGCCGAACGCCTTCCCGAGGCCCTGTTGCTCAGCTCGCCGGAATTGACCGATTCCTTGCTGCAGACCCATTTGCGTGGCTTGCTCGATCTAGGCGGGGACGAGCGCGGTTTCCTGTTGGAGACCCTCGCGACCTGGGTGGGCACCGGCGGTTCGGCGACCCGCTCGGCGCAGGTGCTGCACTGCCACCGCAATACGGTGCTCAACCGGATCCATCGGATCGAAGGACTGATCGAGCAGCGGCTCACCGGCGGGGAACTGCCGCTGGAGCTGGGGCTGATCGTGCGGGCCCTGCCATTCCTGCCGCCACCGCGCGTGCCCTGAGGCGGCCCGCGGCTGTGCAGCGTGCACAACGGCACTAGGCCAAACGTAGGCAGCCAGGGCATTCTTTCGGCGGCGTGAGCTGTGTAACGTTCCGGCCCGGCGGCGTTCAGCCCCGCACTTCTCCGACACCGTCGTTCGAGAGGAACCAGCCGCTCATGGCCCACCACGTCCCCGCCGCACAGCCACCGGACGACCCCGAACCGCGCACCCTCGGCCGCCGGCGTTTCCTCGGCTTCGTGCTTGCCGCGCCGACGCTCGCGGTCGCCGCGCAGATGGGCGCCGCCGAACTCGCGCCGGACCGGGCCGAAGCGGCGATCCCCTCGATACCGCAGCCGGAGGACATCTTCGACCTCGGCGACCTGCAGGACCTCGCCGCCCTCCCGACCTCGGGCCTGATCGGCGTCCAGGTCGGCACCGACGGGCGTGCGTCCTTCGCTGTCCCACGGGCGGAAGTCGGGCAGGGAATGACCACCGCGGTCGCGATGATGATCGCCGAGGAGCTCGACCTGCCGCTGGACCAGATCGACGTCACCCTCGCCGACGCGCGGCCCGAGCTGCTGATGAACCAGCTCACCGGCGGGTCGAACTCGATGCGCAGCATCTACACCCCGGTCCGCACCGCCTCGTCGATCGCCCGGCAGCGGCTGCTCGCCGCGGCGGCCGCGCAGTGGGGCGTTCCGGTGTCGCAGCTGACCACCTCCGCCGGGACGGTCCGGCACTCCAGCGGCAGGCAGGCGGGGTACGGCTCGCTGTCGAAGGCCGCGGCGTCGGCCACGACGGTCGGCGTGGTCGCCACGTTGAAGGCGCGCTCGGAGTTCAAAGTCCTTGGCACGCCCCAGAACCGGATCGACGCGCACGCCGCGGTCACCGGCCGCAAGCAGTTCACCCTCGACCTCGACGTCCCGAACGCACTGCCGACCATGGTCGCCCGGCCGCCGACGATCAACGGGACGCCGAAGGCGATCGCCAACGCGGCGCAGGTCAAGGCGATGCCCGGGATCACCGACGTCGCCGCGATCACGCACGGCGTCGCGGTGCGCGGCCGCACTTTCGGCCAGTGCATCGACGCGATCCGGGCGTTGAAGGTCACTTGGGGCCCCGGGACGGTGGACGGCGAGTCCGACGCGACCGTGTTCCAGAAGCTCAAGGCCGCGCAGCTGCCGATGGCCGTGCCCGGCCTGCTCGACCAGTACCTCGACGCGGAGTTCACCTTCGCGGCCGCAAGCAACAGCCCGTTGGAGACCGGCGCGGCGATCGCCGACGTGCGGTCGGACCGCGCGGAGATCTGGTCGTGTCTGAAGGTGCCGATCGTCGCGCAGGAGGACATCGCCAAACAGCTGGGCCTGCCGCAGGACGCGGTGAAGGTGCACGTGACCCAGGGCGGCGGCTCGTTCGGCCGGCACCTGTTCCACGACGCCGCCGCCGAAGCGGCGGAGGCGTCGCAGAAGATGGGCAAGCCGGTCAAGCTGATGTGGTCGCGCACCGACGACTTCCGGCAGGGCCGCATCCACCCGATGTGCGTGTCGCGGGTGCGCGCGACCTACTTGCTGGGCAACGTGATCAGCTTCGAGCAGCGGCACACCAGTGTGGAGACCGAGTTCAGCCACGGGCTCGGCGAGATGCTGACGGCCTTCGCCTCCCGGTTGCCGATCGCCGGGAATCTCAGCTTCGCCGAGTCGATCTTCCTGCTGACCCAGTCCTCGCCCTACAACTTCGGGGTGACCACCCAGCTGCTCAACGAGATCCCGCTGAAGTTCAACACCGGCAGTATGCGCAACATCTACTCGCCGAACGTGGTGACCGCCGAGGAACTCGTCGTCGACCAGCTGGCGAAGAAGTTCGGCAAGGACCCGGTCGCGTTCCGCCGGGAGTTCCTCAAGGACACCCGGCTGCGCGCCGTCCTCGACAAGGCCGCGCAGACCGGGAACTGGGGCCGGGCGATGCCGGCCGGCACCGCCCAGGGCATCGCGCTGCACTCGGAGTACCGCGGCGCGATCGCCGTGCTGGTCGAGATCGACTGCCGGCCCGAGACCGTCAACCGCAAGGTCCCCGACGCCGTCACCGGCCCGCGCGTGACGAAGGCGGTCGTCGTCGTCGACCCCGGTTTCGCGATCAACCCGCGTGGGCTGGAAGCGCAGATGATCGGCGGGCTCAACGACGGCATCGCGATGTGCCTGACCTCGAGCGTGCACATCAAGGACGGCATTCCGCTCGAAGGCAGCTGGGACGAGTACTTCTACACCCGGGAGTGGAACACCCCGCCGGAGACGCAGGTCATCGTCATGCCCAACACCTCGACCAGCCCGAGCGGCGCCGGCGAGCTCGCGGTCGCGCCGTCGTTCGCCGCGGTCGCGTGCGCCTACGGCCGGGCCGTCGGCAAGATGCCGACCTCGTTCCCGATCAACCACGGCACGCTCAGCTTCGAGCCGTTGCCGCTGCAGCCGTCCACGCCGCCGTCGCCCACCGACGGCCTCGACCACGCCTTCTGAGGAGCGATCCGTGCCGCAACACACCTTCAAGGTCAACGGCCAGCAGGTCACCGTCGACGCCGACGACGACCTGCGGCTCCTCTGGGTCCTGCGCGACCTGCTCGGCATCACCGGACCCAAGTACGGCTGCGGGCTCGACGTCTGCAAGGCGTGCACCAGCCACATCAACGGGAAGGCGTTCAACCCCTGCTCGGTGCGGGTCGCCGACATCAAGGACACCGACGAAATCACCACGATCGAAGGCCTGCCCGCGACCGTCGGGAAGGACCTGCATCCCATGCAGGAGGCGTGGCTGCAACTGGACGTCGCCCAGTGCGGATACTGCCAGCCGGGCCAGATCATGGCCGCGGTCGCGAAAGTCAGGCAGGCCACCGCCGCGGGCCACGCGATCACCGACGCCGACCTCGACGAGATCCGCAACATCTGCCGGTGCGGCACCTACGCCAGGATCCGGGAGGCGATCCAGGCGGGGGCCGCGAACATGTAGCCGAGGTCCTGCGGCCACGGTGACGACCGGGACTCCGAATTCGCGAGCCGGCGGGGTTCGAGGTGACGCGGTCCGAGCGGCGCAGGCCGGCTCCGCCGAGCGGGTCGCGGCGGTCAAACCCGTTCCGGGCCGGTGATCCGGCGAGCCGCCGGCAGCGCGGACACGGCGGTCAGGACGGCGGCGGCAGCGACCGTGGTCCCGAGGCCGAGGGTGCTGGCGACGTAGCCCGCGTCGCGCCAGAATCGGTACGTGCCCAGGGCACCGGCGCGCCGGCCGGGCGTGGTCCGAAATGGACGCGATGAGCGCGGGATGGACCATGGCGGTGCCCAGGCCGAGGGCGACGACGGAGACGATCCCGGCGAGCAGTGGGGTGTCGAGCAGGGCGAGCACGAACGCGGCGGCCTGGATGAGCATGCCGGTGACGATGAAGGGCATCGGGCAACGCCAAGGTACCCGGACAACCGGAAGCTCATGCCGGCGCCGAATCGAGTCAGCGTCGGAGTTCGGCGATCGTGGCAGAACGGCGGCGGCGGACCAGGCCACGCAAGGTGCTGGCGTTACGAAAGCCGACCTGGCCGGCGATGGTGTCCACGCTGAGCTTCGTGGTGCGCAACAGGAACGTGGCGTGGTCGAGCCGGACATCGTTGACGAACTCGATCGGAGACAGCCCCAGCGTGGCCGACGTCAGACGTTGCAGACTCCGCTCCGACAACCCGATCGCGGTCGCGGCGGCGGAGATCTGGATCGGCTCGGCCAGTCGTTCGCGCACCCATCCCTCGAACGCCGTCAGGTGCGGATTGTGTTGCGCCAACTGCGTAGGAATGGCGAAGGCGGCCTGGGAGGACCGGTCGCCGATCAGCAAGTACCGCGCGACGAGGTCGGCGAGCGCCGGGCTCTGGCGATGCACAAGGACAAGCGCCAGGTCGATGTGCGCGAAAGCGGCGCCGGCTGTCGTGATCCGGTCGTCGTGCACGACGGTGTGCGATTCCGTGAGCCGCACGGCCGGGTAGCGCTGCCGGAAGGTCGGCCCCAGCCACCAGGTCGTGGTCGCGGTCATGCCGTCCAATATGCCCGCCTCGGCGAGAAAGAACGTTCCGGTGCATGCACCGGCCAGGTCGATGCCCTGGTCTCGCGCTTCGGCGATCATCCGCCGAACCGGCCGGTTTCCCGTCGAGCTGACCTCGGCGATCAGCGCCTCCGGCTGCTTGATCCCGACGGCCGGTATCACCAGCACGTCGGCGGGCTCATCGGGCCGGGAGGTCGTGACGGTGTGGCCGGCGCCCGTTTTCACCCGGCGGCGGGCACCGACCGTGCTCACCTCCCACGGCGACGGCGGCTGCTCGACCTGCGCACGCAGCTGGTTGGCGGTGTCCAGCACGTCCAACACCGCCGACAGACCCGAGTCGAATACACCATCGGTCACCAGAACCCGAACTCGCATGGCGGAAAAGGTATCAGAAGAGTCGGATCCGCCACTTCCGCCGGCCCCGGGCCGCGCCTAGTGTCGATCGGGACAACCCCACTGCGGAACGGACGAGAACTCATGGACGTCACGGTCGGTCTACTGGTCACCTTGCAGGCCAAGCCCGGAAGGCAGGACGAGGTCGCCGAGTTCCTCAAGGGCGGCCTGGAGATCGTGCGGCGCGAACCGGCCACCGTCACCTGGTACGCGATCCGGCTCGGCGAGACGACCTTCGGCATTTTCGACACCTTCGCCGACGACTCCGGCCGGCAGGCACACCTGTCGGGCGAGGTCGCGACGGCGCTGGGCCAGATCGCCGACGACCTACTCGCCGCTGCCCCCGACATCCGGACCGTCGACGTACTCGCCAGCAAGTAGCTCGGCACTTGCCTGCCGGCACGGGCAGCACGTCGTGCGGTAAGACGATGTTTCGCCTCCACCCCGTCGAAGGACCGCCATGACCACTGCCTGGGACGTCGAGCGACTGGTCGAAGCTGCCACCGGACTCGACATCCGGCCCCCGCGAGCCCCCCGGTGGGCGCGGGGGCCGGAGTGTGCTCGACGCGATTTTCTCGATCAACGCCCGATAAACCAGGGCGGGCTGATGTCGACCGTCGCGGCCCGCTGTGGCTGCGGATGCGGCGGATGGAGCCCGAGCCGTGGGCGCTGGGCGTCCGGCTGCGGGAGGAACCCGGTGGCGCCCAGCGGTTCCGGATCTCGGCCGGGTCTCCCGCTGCCGGGCGCACCGTGGGGGATCTCCACCTCGGCGGGGACATCTGGATCAGCCTGGTCGTGCGCGGGGGCCGGCCGACGTCGAACTCAAGGACGGTGACGAAGTGCTGGTCCTGACCGACCCGGACGCCACGCGAGACCCGGCGACGATCTTCACCGGCAAGAATCAGGCGGCGCCGGAACCGGCTCGCCTGCGCTGCCCCGGGTTCGGCTCCGGGCGAGACCCGCGACGGAGGGGCGGTGTCGAGCACGTGATTGCGGGCTGATCCGGTGTTCGTCATCGCGGTGCTGGTCCTGCGGGCGGCGCGGAAACACGACCGCAGGTAAGCGCGGTTCACCGTGCGCTATAGGCGGGTCAGGACCAGATCGCTTCGAGCGTGGTTCCAGCCGGTGGTTCCCCGCCTGCTTGCGCGAAGGCGCCGAGGACGTCCACCAGCCCGCTGCGCGCGGTGTCGGGCATCTTCGCGACGATCTTCGCGATCTCCTTGCGGCGGCGCGCGGTGACCTGGCGGACCATGCGGGCGCCGGCGCCGGTCAGCTCCAGGGTGATCTCGCGGCGGGACGCCGGGTTGTGCTCGCGGCTGACCATGCCGACGGCGACCAGCCGGTCGACCATCCGGGTCGCCGTGGACGGGTTGACCCCGAGGTAGTCGGCCAAGACGGCATGCTTGAGCGGGCCGCGGGTCTGCAGGATGACCAGCAGCCGGAACTGCGGCAGGGTGATCAGGTCCCCGGCCGCCGAGATCGACCGGGCCGAGACCGCCACCAGCAGCCGTGACGCGGTGAGCACGGCATCGGTGACCGCGTCGATGTCGGTATCGGCAGCCGTGGCAGAGCCTGCGGCCGTAGTGCGGGGCATGCCCACAGTGTGCCCGACCGGCGGCCGACCCGGTACGCGGACCGATCCCGCGAGCCCCCGGCCCCCGGCGGAACGGTCCGCTGTACTCCACCTCACGTGTACGGCACTGGGCAACTATTGCATACTGCAACACATGGTCGAGGCAAATGTGGGCGTGGAGCGGTCCCTTCCTGTTCCGGCGCGCCAGCCCGTCGGGCGCTGGCTGCGGGAGAGTTCCACCGGTCTGGTCGCCCTGGCGATCGCCATCGGCTCGGGCGCGGGCCTCGGGGCGATCGCGTTCCGGTGGCTGATCACCTCGTTCACCCACCTGTTCTCCGGGCACGCCGACTACTCCGACGCCGGCGGCGCCGCGCACCCGTGGTTTCCCGCGCTCGGCCCGTGGTTCGTGCTCATCGCACCGGTCCTGGCCGGCCTGGTCTACGGGCCGCTGGTGGCCAGGTTCGCCCCGGAAGCCCGCGGCCACGGCGTCCCCGAAGTGATGTACGCCGTGGCCGAGCGGGGCGGCCGGATCCCCGCCCAGGTCACGGTGGTCAAGGCGATCGCGTCGGCGATGTGCATCGGCTCCGGCGGCTCGGTCGGGCGGGAGGGACCGATCGTGCAGATCGGCTCCGCGCTGGGCTCGACGCTGGGGCGCCTGGCCCGGCTGCCGGAGTCACGCCTGCGGGTGCTCGTCGCGTGCGGCGCGGCAGGCGGGATCGCGGCGACGTTCAACGCCCCGCTCGCCGGACCGTTCTTCGCGATGGAGCTGATCCTGCGCGACTTCGCGATGGAGTCCTTCGGCGCCGTCGTGCTGTCCAGCGTCGCGGCCAGCGTGGTCGGGCGCGCGGTGCTCGGCAGCGGCGCGTTCCTCACCCTGCCGCCGTTCACGCTGCGCAGCCCGGTCGAGTACCTGCTGTTCGTCGCGCTCGGCGTCGTCGTCGGCGCGGTCGGGGTGCTGTTCACCCGGGTGCTGTACTGGATCGAGGACGCCTGCGACTGGGCGTGGCGCGGCCCCGAGTGGCTGCGGCCCGCGGCCGGCGGCCTGCTGCTCGGTGTGGTGCTGCTGGTGCTGCCGCAGATGTACGGCGTGGGCTACCCGGTGCTGCAGAACGCCGTCGAAGGCAAGTACGTGTTCTGGTTCCTGCTGGTGCTGCTGATCGGGAAGATGATCGCGACCAGCCTGACCATCGGCATCGGCGGCTCGGGCGGAGTGTTCGCGCCGTCGTTGTTCCTCGGGGCGATGTCGGGCACCGCGTTCGGGATCCTCGTCCACGCGTGGCTACCGAGTTCGACGGCCTCGCCCGGGGTCTACGGGCTGATCGGCATGGGCGCGGCGTTCGCGGGCGCGGCGCGGGCGCCGATCACCGCGGTGATCGTGCTGTTCGAACTCACCGGGCAGTACACGATCATCCTGCCGATGCTCACCGCGATCGTCATCGCCACCCTGACCAGCAAGGCCCTGTCCCGCGATACGATCTACACCCTCAAACTCCGCCGCCGCGGCATCGACCTCGACGCACCGAAAGCCGCTCCTCGCCTGGACGGCACGCGGGTGGCCGCGGTACTGGAACCGCTGCCCGAGCCGCTGGACGAACACACCACCCTCGACGACGCCGCCCGGTCACTGGCCCGCTCGGCCCACGGGGTCCTGCCGGTCACCGGCACCGACGGCACCTACCACGGCTGCGTGACCGCCCGCGCGGTCGCCGAAACCCTCGACAACGACCAGAGGATCGGCCGCACGATCGCTGACCTCGCCGAACTCCCACCCGTGGTGACCACGGACTCCTCCCTCAGCGACGCCTTGACCGCGCTGGTGGCCGACCAGGGCAGCGGCCTTCCCGTCCTCCACCCCGCGTCGCACGCGCTCGTCGGCTGGATCACCCACCAGACCGTCCTGATCGCCCTGCAGCCCGCCACCACCACGACCGGAGCCTGACCATGGGCCTGCTCACCGAGAAACCCCCGGCCTGGCTGCACTGGATCTTCCGCGCGCCCATCGTGCTCTACCGCGTCGGCCTGGGGCGGCTGCTGGGCCACCGCCTCGTCTACATTGTCCACATCGGACGCACCACCGGACGACGCCGGGAAACGGTGCTCGAAACCATCCGCTACGACCCGGCCACACCCGAAGCGATCGTGGTGTCCGGACGGGGACCGGCCAGCGACTGGTACCGCAACCTCGAGGCCACGCCGGCAGCCGAGATCCGCACCGGCGCCCAGCACTGGCTGCGACCGGCCCACCGGGTCCTCGACGTCGAGGAGACGATCCGGTTGCTCACCGGCTACCGGGACGCGCACCCGCGCCTGTGGGCACGGCTCTCGCCGCTGATCGGGGCGCCCCGCGAACTCGACGAGCAGACCTGGCATGACCTCGCGGGCCGGCTGCGCGCAGTCGCCTTCACCCCACCGAACCCGCCCGCATGACACCCGTGGCGATCCCGCTGTCCTGGCATGCCGCCGTGACGGCCTGGACGTTCCAGCCCATCGCCGACGCCGCGATCCTCGTCGCGGCGGTGCTGTATCTGCGCGCGGCAGGCACGTCACCGGGGTGGCCTCGCCGGCGCACGGCCTGTTTTCTGGGCGGGCTGACGGTCCTCGTCCTCGCGCTCAACGGCGTGGTCGGGGTGTATGCGCACGTGCTGTTCTCGATGCACATGGCGCAGCACCTGCTGCTGATCACCGTGATCCCGGCACTGATCGTGCTCGGACAGCCACTGGAACTACTCCGCCAGGTCAGCCTGCCGCAGCGGCGGCGGGCACTGTCGGCACTGCGCCGCAACCGTCTCCCGGCTGCGCTGACCCACCCCCTGGTCGCGCTGGCGCTCTACGCCGCCGTCCTCGTCGGCGCCCATCTGACACCGTTCATGCAGGTGATGCTGACCCACCCGTGGCTGCACCACGCCGAGACCCTGCTCTACCTCGCCAGCGGGTACCTTTTCCTGCTTCCGCTGCTGGCGCACGAACCCGTCCGGTGGCGCCTGCCGTACCTGCTGCGCCTGGCGATCCTGCTCATCGGCATGGTCGTCGACACCGTCGTCGGCGTAGCCCTGCTGATGACCCCCACCGAACCATTCCCCGCCTACACCGCACAACACCGCACCTGGGGCCCGACGCCGCTGGAGGACCTGCACTGGGGCGGCGCAGCCATGTGGATCGGCGGCGACGCCCTCATGGCGGTACTGGCCGTCCTGGTCATCACCCAATGGCTCGGCGACCCCGCCCGAGGCAACGACCTCGGCGCATTCCTGAACTCCGCGCGCCGCACCGCACTCGCCGGCACCAGCCCCGGAACCGAAGCCGGCGCGACCATCGCCGAAATCCGCGACCTCGACGACGACCAAGAAGCCCTGGCCGCGTACAACACCATGCTCGCCGGACTCGCCCGACGACAACCGCCGCCGAGACGATGATCGAGGCGCCTCCGGCGATCTGGCGGGCGCGGACCGCTCACCACTCCCGGGCGCTCTTGACCTGGTAAAGCCCGCTATGAACGGGGTGTATAGACCCGAGGTATACACCCCGTGTATTCTGCTCCGCATGTCCATCGCGAACACGTTGCTCGGCTTGCTGGAGAGCGGGCCGAAGTACGGTTACGACCTCAAGCGGCTCTACGACGAGAGCTTCCGCCAAGATCGCCCGCTGCACTACGGGCAGGTGTACTCGACGCTCTCGCGGCTGCTGCGCAACGGGCTCGTCGAGGAGAAGGGGATCGAGCCGGGGGACGGTCCGGACCGGAAGCGGTACGCCATCACCGACGCCGGGGTGACCAACGTCGCGGAGTGGCTCGGCACCCCGGAAAACCCGTCGCTGTACCTGCAGAACACCTTGTACACCAAGGTTGTCCTCGCGCTGCTGTCCGGGCGGAGCGCCACCGACGTGCTGGATGCCCAGCGCGCCGAGCACCTGCGCGCGATGCGGCGGCTGACCACCCGCAAGACCGACGGGGACCTCGCCGACCAGCTCATCTGCGACCACGCCCTGTTCCACCTCGAGGCGGACCTGCGCTGGCTCGAGCTCACCGCGGCCCGGCTGGACGAGCTGGCGGGACAGCTGAAGCCGTGACCACCACCACCGATCAGGGGAAACTCATGGAACCGACCGGGGGCGCGCTGCTCAGCGCCGTCGATCTGCGCAAGTCGTTCGGCCCCACCCAGGCGCTCGACGGCGCCGGGATGGACCTGTACGCCGGTGAGGTCGTCGCCGTGATGGGCCCGTCGGGCTCGGGGAAATCGACCCTGCTGCACTGCCTGGCCGGGATCGTCCAGCCGGACGGCGGCGAGGTCCGCTACGCCGGCCGCGTGCTCTCGGCGATGCCGGACCGCGAGCGCAGTGCGTTGCGGCGCACCGATTTCGGCTTCGTCTTCCAGTTCGGGCAGCTCGTGCCGGAGCTGACCTGCCTGGAGAACGTGGCGCTGCCGATGCGGCTGGACGGCGTCCGGCGCGGGCCGGCCGAGAAGCTCGCCCGCGAATGGCTGGACCGGCTGGAGGTCGGCGACACCGCGGACAAGCGGCCGGGCGAGGTGTCCGGCGGCCAGGGCCAGCGGGCCGCCGTCGCGCGGGCGCTGGTGACCGAGCCGCGGGTGGTGTTCGCGGACGAGCCGACCGGCGCGCTCGACTCGCTCAACGGCGAGCGCGTGCTGCGGCTGCTCGTCGCCGCGGCCAAGGAGAGCGGCGCGGCCGTGCTGCTGGTCACCCACGAGCCGCGGGTGGCCGCCTACTCCGACCGCGAAATCGTGGTGCGGGACGGGAAATCGCGGCAGGTCGGGTTCGCGGCCGCCGAGCCGGCCCGGTCGCCGCGATGAGCGCGCCGATCCGGCGGCGCGGGCGGTTCGCCGCCTGGACCGGTGATCTGGCCCTGGGGATCCGGCTGGCCGTCGGGGGCGGCCGGGCCTCGGGGACCGCGATCGTCCGGCTCCTGCTCGGCACGATCGGCGTCGGGGTCGCCGTCACCGTGCTGCTGTTCGCGGCTTCGGCCAACCACGCGATCTCCCAGCGCGACGCCCGCCAGCTCGGCGCCGTCCCGGTCGCCGTCCCGGTGGCCGGGGTGACGCCGTTGTCCCTGCGCGACGACCAGACGCTGTTCCGGGGCCAGTACATTTCGGTCCGCTACGTCCATGCGAACGGCCCCGCGTCGCCGATGCCGCCGGGCCTGGAGCGGATTCCCGCGCCCGGCGAGACGGTCCTGTCCCCGGCGCTCGCCGAACTGCTGCACTCCGACGCCGGAACGTTGCTGCGCCCCAGGTTCACCGGGACGGTGACCGGAACCATCGGCCAGCCGGGCCTCGCCAACCCGGACGACCTGCGCGCGTATGTCGGCACCGACGCTTCGCTGCTGGGCAAGCAGGTCTACTCCTTCGGCGCGCCCACCGCGTCGGCCGGGCTCGACCCCGGATTGCTGGCTCTGCTGATCATCGGCATCGTCTCGCTGCTGGCGCCGGTGTTCGTGTTCGTGGCGACGTCCGCGCGCATCGCCGGCGCGGAGCGGGACCGGCGGCTGGCCGCCCTCCGGCTGGTCGGCTCGGACCTGCCGCAGGTACGCCGGATCGCCGCCGCCGAATCGCTGGTCACCGCGGCGGCCGGGCTGGTGCTCGGCGCCGGGGCGTTCCTCGCCCTGCGTCAGCTGGCGCCGTCGGTGCAGGTGCGCCAGGGCGGCCTGTTCGTCGACGACGTCGCGCCGCCGTGGCCGCTGGTGGTCTTGATCGCGCTGGCGGTGCCCGCGCTGTCGGTGCTGAGCACGCTGTTCGCGTTGCGGGGCACGGCGATCGAGCCGCTGGGCGTGGTCCGGCGGACCAAGCCGATCCGGCGGCGGCTGTGGTGGCGGCTGATCCCGATCCTCGCCGGCGTGGCCGTGCTCTGCACGCTGACGGTGCGTGACAGCTCCAGGCTGACGACCATCGCCGTCGTGGGCGGAGTGGCGTGCCTGCTCGTCGGCGTCCCCGCGCTGCTGCCGTGGCTGCTGGAGCGCGCGGTCGCGCGGCTCTCCGGCGGGCAGCCGGCGTTCCAGCTCGCGGTCCGCCGCCTGCAGCTCGACAGCGGCACCCCGGCCCGGGTGGTCGCCGGGCTCGCGGTGGTGCTCGCCGGGGCGATCGCGCTGCAGTCGTTGCTGACCGGGCAGGCCCAGGCGTTCGACCCCGGCCCGCTGCCGCAGCGCGACGACACGCAGATGTCGGTGGACACGGACCCCTCGGCCGGCGAGGCGGTGAAGGCCGCGCTGGCGAAGCTGCCGGGCGTGAGTCCCCTGCACCTCGCGCAATCGGTGGAGCTGCACGGCCCGGATCCGACGAAGTCGTACGGGATCCAGGTCGCCGACTGCGCCACTTGGCGGGAGCTGGCCGCGCTCCAGGACTGCCGGGACGGCGCCGTCTACGTGGATCGGCACGCGGTGGCCTCTGTCCACCCCGGACAGTCCTATGCGGTCAGTTACTACGACCAGGACCGGCGCCCGCTCGGCACCTGGACGGTGCCGGACCTCACCCCGGTGACCCTGCCGGAAAGCAACCGGTACGCCGGCTCTTCCGAGCTGATGGTCACCCCGGGCGCGATGGCCGGGCTCGATCTGAGCCGTGTCTGGGCGACCGGCAACGTCAAGTCCGGCTCGGCCGATCCGGACTTCGCCGAGGCCGCCCGCAACGCGCTCGCGCCGTTCGCCTGGCGCGCGTCGCTGTACGTCCCGGACCCGGTCCGGTTGAGCAGCAGCCAGCGGGCGTACCTGGCGATCCGGGCCGGGCTGCTCGCGGCTTCGGTGTTCACGCTGCTGCTGGCCGGGGTCAGCCTGCTGGTGCTCGGCCTGGAACAGCTGCGGGAACGGCGGCGCACCATCGCCATGCTCGCCGCGACCGGAGTCCCGGTCCGGGTGCTGGCCCGGTCGGTGGTGTGGCAGAACGCGATCCCGCTGCTGCTCGGGATCGTGACCGCGGTGGTGGCCGGAATCGGCGTGTCCGCGCTCGGCGCCCGCCTGACCCGCGCGAGCTTCACCGTCGACTGGCTCGCGGTCGGCGTGCTGAGCGCGGCCGCGGCCGCACTGGTGCTGCTGGTGACCATGGTGACGCTCCCGTCACTGCGCGGCGCGGCCCGGCTGGCCTCGATGCGCACCGAGTGACGCCGGGGAGATGGTCAGGGAAGCTGGACGGCTCGGCGACCGGCGGGCTGTACCAGCTTCCCTGCAGTGGCAAGGAAACGGCCGCCGCGGACGCCGGCCCGCACCCGCAAGCCGGGCTCAGCGGTGGGTGGCCGTCCACGTCGACTCGGCGGCCGCGACGTCGGCGACCAGGTTGCCGAGGGCGAGGCTTGGATCGTTCAGGTGATACCCGTAATCGGCGTCGGGCCATACGGGGACGACTCGGCGCTTGTCCCTGGCGCCGGCGGACTTCGTCACCTCGAGCCAGGCCGCGCCCTTCGCGCCGGTCTTGCAGCGGGCGGAGTAGAGCCCCGGATACGTGACCCACGGGGTGGTGACCGCGGTGCCCCGGGTGGCGAGGAAAAAGGGTTCGAGGGCGGCCTTTCCGCCATGCGGGGCCGCCGGGTTGACGCAGGCGACCTGAACGCCGGTTGTGGCGGTCTGCCCCGATTGCAGCGCGACGCCGCGGCCCGGGCGGCCGAACAAGGCCGAAGCCGGTGGCGTGCCGGGGAAACTGGAGTAGGCGATCACGCAGCCGGACTGCGCGGTGCGGGTGCAGACCGGCAGGTGCCGGAAGCTGCCGCCGGTGGCCGACTTCGGCTTGACTTCCACATCTGCGCCGAGGACGACGGCGAGGACGACGCGATCGCGCAGCTTGGCATCGCCCTCGACGATCCCGGACAGCAGCTTGATCAGCATCGCCGCGCCCTGGGAGTGGCCGAGGAACACGATCGGCCGGCCGTGGTTGTGGTGCTCGAGATAGTCCTCGAAGCCGGCTTTCAGGCTGGCATACGCGGTGCTGATCGACTCGGCGGGCAGATTCAGGTCCGGGTACGCGGCGATCGTCGCGCGGGTGGTCTGCCGGTACATCGGGGCCCAGACCTTGCACACCTGGGAGAACCGCGAGGCCTGGAACCTGGCTGCGCCGATCTCGGCCGGCTGGATCCGGAGGTCGGCGTTCATCGCCGGCTCGCCGCTGACGGTCGGGTACACGTAAAAGCAGTCGAACGGCGAGTCGGTCGCGGGCTTGGCGGGCACGACGGTTTTGGCGCCGTTCGCCGCCACCGCGGTCGCGTCGAGC
>DASXYS010000036.1:0-12097 GCA_036502365.1 Amycolatopsis sp. | reverse complement strand
CGCGGGACGGCGCGCTGGCCGAACAGCGCCATCTCTTCCGCGGCCTGCCCGAGGGCCAGCTTCAGGGCGAACCCGGGCGCCCGCCACGGCGCCGGGCGGTGGACGGCTCGGCCCAGCGCCCGCGTGAACTCCGTGTTGTTCACCGGGGCCGGGCCGGTCAGGTTGACCGGGCCGGAGAGGTCGTCGCGGGTCAGGGCGTGGACCAGGGCGCCGACCTGGTCGTCGAGGGAGATCCACGACATGAACTGGCGGCCGTCGCCGAGACGGGCGCCCAGCGCGAGCTTGAAGAGCGGGCGCAGCAGGGCCATCAGGCCGCCGTGACGGGACAGCACCAGGCCCGTCCGCACCGACACCACGCGGGTGCCGGCCGCGGTGGCCGGGGCGGTCGCCGACTCCCACGCCGTGCACAGCTCGGCCAGGAAGCCTTGGCCGGCAGGGGAAGTCTCGTCGAGGACCGTCGAACCGCTGTTCCCGTAATAGCCGACGGCGGAGCCGTTCACCAGCACCCCGACGCCGTGCTCGGCGACGGCTTCGGCCAGTACCTCGGTGGGCTCCACGCGGCTGTCGAGCAGCACCTGCTTGCGCATCGCGCTCCAGCGGCCCGGCAGCAGCGGAGCGCCGCACAGGTTGACGACCGCGTCGACTCCGGTGAAGGCGCCTTCGTCGATCCGGGCGGACGGCGGGTCCCAGCCGCGCTCGTCGGCTGCCCGCGCATCGCGGCGCACCAGCCGGAGGACGTCGTGGCCGGACGTCCGCAGCCGCACGGCCAGCGCCGTGCCGATGAGCCCGCCGGAGCCCGCGATGAGTACCCGCATGCCTGAGATCGTGTCCTATCCGTTCTGGTTCCGCACGCCCGGTCCCAGTTGGCCGGCGACGTCCGCCGCCGCCGTCAGCAGTACCAGTGCGGGGATGGTGGCGGCCGGGCGCAGCCGGTAGCTGCCACGGCGGTCCTGCTCCACCAGTCCGGCGCCGACGAGGGCCTTGAGATGGTGGTACAGCTGGCCTGGCGAGCCCAGTTCGGCCGCCTCCTGCAGGGCCGCGCCGGTCTGCGGGCCGTCCTGCGCGAGCGCGCGCACGAGCGCGATCCGGACCGGGTTGGCCAGCGCGGCCAGCACCTCGACCCGCGGGCCGTCGGGCAGTGCGAGCACCGCGGGTGCCGCCAGCCGGATGGTCCAGCGCAGCTCACCCGGCTCGGTCAGCTCGCCGTGGTAGCCGACAACGCCGCCGGGAGTGTCCGGAGTGGACTCTTCCGGGCGCCCCTCGAGCGCGGCCACCCGCCGTTCCAGCGCCGCGAGGCGCTCGGCCAGGTCCGGATCGTCGGTCATGGACTCAGTGTCCCAGCGCGCGCTCCAACCCGGTGAAGCCGCCCGGCGTGGCGAGGCTGCCGATCGCGGCCTCGATCAACGGGCCGGAGTTCACGAAGTCCACATCGGACACATTCGTGAGCATCATCACGCCGGTGCCGGTGCGCCCGGGCGAGAGCAGGTCCAGGCCGATGGTGAGCACCCCCGGCAGGCTGCCGCCCTTGAACAGCACCGAGTCCGCGCCCGGCGGCACCCGGTCCGCCAGGCCGAGCGCGAGGACGTCGCGGGCGAGCGCGGCGGCTTTCCCGCCGCCGGTGGCGAGCGAGCGGCGCATCGCGAACAGGCCGGTCGCCGGGCCGCGGCCGGTCCGGGCGACCCACGCGAGCGTCGACTCCGGGGTCGGTGGGTGGGAGAACGCTTGGGGCAGCACAAGTTTCCGGAACCCGGGGGCACGGGCGAACCGGTCCGACAACGCGTCGCCGGCGGCCCGGCGCAGCGGCACCGGCGTGCTCGGCGGCGGGGCGTACTCGGGGAAGAGCAACAGCAGCGTCTCGCCGCCGAACATGCGCAGATCCGGATTCCGCCAGCCGCCCTTCGCCGCGGCCGCATGCAGGGCCGGGTCGCCGAGGCGGGCACGCAGGTAATCGGCCGCGGCGTTGTCGCTGAACAGGATCATCGCCTCGGCCAGCTTCTGCAGCGGCACCCGCTGTTCCGGGTCCTTCGCGACGCCGTACTGGTCGCACGGGACGCCCAGCCAGGTCAGCGCACTGTGGTGCGAGCCCGAGCCGACGGGGCCGTCGCCGACGTAGGGGTGGCGGGCATCCCAATCGCCCAGCCGAACCGGCTCGCCCGGGTCGATCCGGCTCGCGGCCACGGCAGCGGTGTAGGCGGCGAGGTGCACGACCTTGATCGTGGACGCCAGCACGCGCGACTCGCCGGGACGGTGCCGGAGCCGGCGTCCGGTGCCGTAATCCGCGACCACGGACACATCGGCGCGGTGGGCGGCAAACCACTCGAGCCAGCCTTCCTGCGTCGAGGTGTCCGGCGGTGCGGCGGCGCGCGCGGTCGCGGGCAGCAGGAGAGCGGCCGGACCGGCGGCGGCCATCGTGGTCAGCAGGCTTCGTCGGGTGAGCATGGCCTTACGGTACTCTGGAACTCCGTAATTCCGGAATAACGGAGTTCGCTGAAACGGCGAAGGCCGCCGCACCCGTGGGGGAGTGCGGCGGCCTTCGCTGCGGGAACTGCCGGGGCCTTACAGACCCAGCTCGTCCTCGAAGTTGCCCTCTTCCAGACGCTGCTTGATCGTGGTCAGGAAGCGGCCGGCGTCCGCGCCGTCGACCAGGCGGTGGTCGTAGGTCAGCGGCAGGAACACCATCGAGCGGACGGCGATCGTGTCGTTGCCCTCGGCGTCGGCCACCACGACTGGGCGCTTGACGACGGCACCGGTCCCGAGCATGCCGGACTGCGGCTGCACGATGATCGGCGTGTCGAACAGGGCGCCGTTGCTGCCGATGTTCGTGACGGTGAAGGTGCCGCCCGACAGCTCGTCCGGCTTGATCTGCCCGGCGCGCGCCCGGCCCGCCAGGTCGGCGATGCGGTGCGCGAGACCGGCCAGGCTCAGCTCACCGGCGTCGTGGATGACCACCGAGAGCAGGCCCTTGTCGGTGTCCACCGCGATGCCCAGGTGCACGGCGCCGTGGTAGGTGATCTCCTTCGTGTCCTCGTTGTAGGACGCGTTGACGTTCGGGTGCTGCTTGAGCGCCTCGACCGTCGCCTTGGCGAAGAACGGCAGGAACGTGAGGTTGACGCCCTCGCGCTCCTTGAACGCCGCCTTCGCCCGCTGGCGCAGCTTGGCGACCTTGGTGACGTCGACCTCGTGCACCTGCGTGAGCTGCGCGGAGACCTGCAGCGACTCGCGGGTCTTCGACGCCGTGATCTGCCGGATCCGGCTCGCCTTCTGGACCGTGCCGCGCAGCGCGGCGACGTCCGGCGAGACGGCGGCGGCACGCGGCTTGGCCGCCGCGGCCGGGGCGGGCGCCGACGCGGCCTGCGGGGCGGCAGCGACGGGCGCCGGGGCGGCCGCCTTCTGCTTGGCCTCGGCCGCGGCGAGCACGTCCTGCTTGCGGATCCGGCCGCCGACCCCGGTGCCGGTCAGGCCGGCGAGGTCGATGTCGTGCTCCGAGGCGAGCTTGCGCACCAACGGGGTCACGTACGGGCCGTCCGCCGAGCCGTTGTCCGAAGTGGACGGAGCAGGCGTGGTGGACGGAGCGGGCGCGGCAGGCGCTGCGGGTGCGGCGGGCTGCGGCGTCGGCTCCGGCTTGGCCTGCTGGACCGGCGCGGGCGCGGGCGTCGGTGCCGGCGCGGGAGCAGGCGCGGGGGCGGGGGCCGCCGCGGGCTTCGGCGCCGCTCCGGCGGCACCGATCACCGCGAGCACACCGCCGACCTCGACGGTCTCGTCCTCACCCGCGCGGATCTCCAGCACCGTGCCGGCGACCGGCGACGGGACCTCGGTGTCGACCTTGTCCGTGGAGATCTCCAGCAGCGGCTCGTCGACCTCGACCGCGTCGCCGACCTGCTTCAGCCAGCGGGTGACGGTGCCCTCGGTGACGCTCTCGCCCAGCTCGGGCAGCTTCACCTCGGTGCCTTCGCCACCGGCCGCGGGCGCGGCGTCCGGCTGCGCCGGGGCCTCGGCCTGGACCGGCTCGGGAGCCGGCTCCGGCTGCTTCTCTTCGACGGGCGCTGCCTCCTCGGCCGGCGCCGCGGGAGCCGAGGACTCGGGCACCCCGCCGGTGCCGTCGTCGATCACGGCGAGTTCGCCGCCGACCTCGACGGTCTCGTCCTCCTGGGCGCTGATCTTCACAACCGTGCCGGCGACCGGCGACGGGACCTCGGTGTCGACCTTGTCCGTGGAGATCTCCAGCAACGGCTCGTCGACCTCGACGGTGTCGCCCTCCTGCTTCAACCACCGGGTGACGGTGCCTTCGGTGACACTCTCACCGAGCTCCGGCAACGTGACGGAGTAGGCCATCGTTCGCTGACTCCCTTGATCTGTGAAACGTGGTGTGGATTCTGCCGGTGAGACGTCAGCTGTGCACGTGCAGCGGCTTGCCGGCGAGGGCAAGGAACGCTTCACCGAGGGCCTCGGTCTGGGTGGGGTGCGCGTGGATCAGCGGGGCGACGTCCTCCGGGAACGCCTCCCAGCTGTAGATCAGCTGCGCTTCGCCGATCAGCTCGCCGACGCGGTCGCCGACCATGTGCACGCCGACGACGGGGCCGTCGGGGGCCTTCACCAGCTTGACCCCACCGGAGGTCTTGAGGATCTGGCTCTTGCCGTTGCCGCCGAGGTCGTAGGTGAACGTGGTGACGTCCGCCCCGTACTTCTCCTTGGCCTGGGATTCGGTGAGGCCGACGGAGGCGACCTCGGGGTGGGAGTAGGTGACCCGCGGGATGCCGCTCTCGTCGATCACGCGCGGGCTCAGCCCGGCGATCTCCTCGGCGACGAAGATGCCCTGCTGGAAGCCGCGGTGGGCGAGCTGCAGGCCACGGACAATGTCGCCGACGGCGTAGACGTTCGGCAGGTTGGTGCGCAGGCGGTCGTCGGTGAGCACGAAGCCGCGCTCGATCTGGACGCCGGCCTCCTCGTAGCCGTGCCCGGCCGAGTTCGGGCCGCGGCCGACGGCGACCAGCAGCAGGTCCGCGTCGATAGTCTCGCCGGACTCCAGCGAAACGCTCACGCCGTTGTCGTCCTGCTTCGCGCCGGTGAACCGCACGCCGGTCTTGAAGGCGATCTTGCGACGGCGGAACGCGCGCTCGAGCTGCTTGGAGGCGAACTCGTCCTCGTTCGGCACGAGCCGCGGGAGCGCCTCGACCACGGTGACGTCGACGCCGAACGAGGCCCACACACTGGCGAACTCGACGCCGATCACGCCGCCGCCCAGCACCACGACCTTCTTGGGCACGTAGTCGAGTGAAAGGGCCTGCTCGCTGGCGATGATCCGGCCGCCGAGCTCGAGGCCGGGCAGGGTGCGGGAGTAGGAACCCGTGGCGAGGATGACGTTCTTGCCCGTGTGGCGGGTGCCGTCCACCTCGACCGTGGTGCCGCCGACGAACGTGCCGGAGCCTTCGACCAGGTTGACCTTGTGGGCCTTGGCCAGGCCCTGCAGCCCCTTGTACAGCCGGGAGACGATGCCGTCCTTGTACTTGTTGACACCGGCGATGTCGATGCCTTCGAAGACGGCCTTGACGCCGACGGAGTCGGCCTCACGGGTCTCGTCGGCGACCTCGGCGGCGTGGAGCAGGGCCTTGGTCGGGATGCAGCCCCGGTGGAGGCAGGTCCCGCCCAGCTTGTCCTTCTCGATCAGCGTGACGGAAAGGCCCAGCTCGGCCGCGCGGAAGGCCGCGGCGTAGCCGCCCGATCCGCCTCCCAGGATCACAAGGTCGGCGGAGGTGTCGGTCACTTCAATAACTCCTCGGCAGCGTTAGGGGTGAAGCTCTGTTGCCGCCCGGCGCGGTATAAACGCGCGCGCGACAACGCCATCTTGTCACTACGCTGATCCGGCTTGCGACCTAGCCGGGCGAAGGCGGCCTCTGCGACACCGACCACACCCGGGCCCGGGAATAATGGAAGTCGGACACGAGCAGGAAGAGAGGTGGTCGGAGTGGGGATCTTCGACTCGCTGCGCCGGCGGCGCCGCGGTGGCCGCCCGGGCACGATGCGCAAAGCCAACTCGGAGGACACCCGGCACCTGGACGAATGGGCCGAGGCCCGGCGTGGGGTGGAGGCCTACGTGGAGCCGAAGACGAACGTCACGGAGGCCACCGTGGTCCTCGTCGCGCACGACGGCGAGTGGACCCGGCGCCGCATCGGCGGCCTCGAATCCGCCCAGCAGTTCGGGCACCGGCGGGCCATCCCGGTCTACGAGGTGGCCCGGGTCGGTTACCCCAAGCGCATGCGCGAGTACACCGAGCGAAAGAAGCGTGGCCAGGCGCCTGGGTGAGGTTCCTCACCCCGCGTCAGGCCGGGTGAGGTTCCTCACCCCGCGTCAGGCCGGGTCAGCCGGCGGCCTCCAGCAGCCGCAGGTGGTGCTCCAGCAGCGCGCGGAACGTCGGGTGCGCCGTGCTGCCGAACACGGCGTCGACCTCGACCGTGTGCCACTGGTCGCCGGTCGCGGTGAGCAGCACCACGGCGGGCTCGGAGACGATCACCACCGGGCCGTCCGCGCGGAGTTCGCGCGCGGGCAGCAGCCGGGGGAAGACCACGTCCGCGGGCAGTCCGTCGGCCGTCCGCAGGAACTCCCGGTAGTCGGCGGGCAAGGTCGCGCCCAGTCGCGTTTCAGCCGCCGCGATGTCACCTTCGGACGCCGGCGCGGGCGCCCGCTGACCGCGTAGCCGCAGGATCGCGGCGACCAGCTCGGGCCAGCTGCCGGCGTTGGCGGGGTAGCGCTCGCGCAGGGCGGCGGCGAGCGCGGCGGCGCACTGCTCCGGCCATTCGGGACCGAGGCCGAGCGGGTCGGCGCCGGCCACGAGTCGCGCCGCGAGCGGGCGGGTCGCGCCGAGGGCGGCGACGTCCGGGCTCGGCTGGCCGGCGACGAGCGAGGCCCAGCCTTCGAGGTCGCCCTCGGCGAGCGCGGTGCGAACCGGGTCGGGCCGTCCCGGCGCGAGCCCGGCGACGACGCCCGCGATGGGCGAGCCGTCGAAGACGCCCTCCAGCTCGGACACCCGGCGGGTCAGCAGCGCCTGCTGGGCTTGCTCTTCCGCGTCGAGGTCCAAAGGAGACAGTGCGTCTGCCCACTGTGGACGGACGCCGCGTGCCTCGGACAGCATCGCCCAGGCCCGCGCGCGCACGGCGTCGTCCGCCAGCCGCGTGACGGGCCGCTCGGTGACCTGCTGCCAGTGCGTGACGAGCCGGTCGGCCGGCCCGGACGCGCCCGCGGTGGCGAGCAGGAGCGCGGCGTGGCCGACCCGCCGGTCGACGGTCGCCTCGTCGCCGGTGAGGACGTCGCGGACCGCTGCTTCGAGGTACTCGTCACGCTCCATGGGCGCGAGGGTGCCACAGCGGGGGAGGGGTGCTTCGGCGGAGCTGGTGACCGCAGGGTGGCGGCCACGCTCCGTGCGGGATGCCGGGTCAGCGCGATCGCCATCAGACGACGACAGGCCCCCTCGCAGCGTGGCGAGGGGGCCTGTCGTCGATCGGGAAAAGGCGGGTCAGCCCTGGTCGGCGATGTCGGCCAGCACTGCGGCGATGGTGCGGACCGGGACGCCGGTGCCGCCCTTGCCGGTGTAGCCCCACGGGCTGCCGGTGTGGTACGCCGGGCCCGCGACGTCGATGTGGGCCCACGGCAGGCCCTCGGCCACGAACTCGCGCAGGAAGATGCCGGCGGCGAGCATGCCGCCCCAGCGGTGGCCGGTGACGTTGGCCAGGTCGGCCAGGCGGGAGTCGAGGTCGCCACGCAGCTCTTCGGGCAGCGGCATCGCCCAGCCGCCTTCGCCGGTGGCCTGCATGATGCCCGCGACGCGGTCGCGGAACTCGTCCGAGCCCATCACGCCCGCCGTGCGGTTGCCGAGCGCGACGACCTGGGCGCCGGTGAGCGTGGCCGTCTCGATCAGGTAATCCGGGTTCTCCTCGGCGGCGCGCACGATCGCGTCGGCCAGCACCAGGCGGCCCTCCGCGTCGGTGTTGAGCACCTCGACGGTCTTGCCGCCGTACATGGTCAGCACGTCGCCCGGCCGGTACGAGGTGCCCGAGGGCAGGTTCTCCGCCAGCGGGATGTGCGCGGTCACCTCGACCGGGTACTTGAGCTTCGCGGCCAGCACCACCACGGCGAGCACGGCGGCGGCGCCGGACATGTCGGAGGTCATGTTGTCCATGCCCGCGGCGGGCTTGATCGAGATGCCGCCCGAGTCGAACGTGATGCCCTTGCCGACCAGCGCGACCTTCTTGACCGCCTTCGCCGGCTTGTAGCCCACGCGCAGCAGGCGCGGCGGGCGCGACGAGCCGCCGCCGACGCCGAGGATGCCGCCGAAGCCCTTGCGCTTGAGCGCCTTCTCGTCGAGCACCTCGAAGTCGAGGCCGCCGGCCTCGGCGAGCTTCTTCGCGCGGTCGGCGAAGGAGGCCGGGAACAGGTCGTTCGGCGGGGTGTTGATCAGGTCGCGGGCGATGATCACGGACTCGGCGATGGCGGTCGCGGCCTTCAGCGTCGCCTTGTGCTCGCGCGGCGCGCCGTCCGCCGGACTGACGAAGTCCGCCTTGGCCAGCGGGGCGTCGCCCTTCTCGGAGCGGTATTCGTTGAAGGTGTACGCGCCGAGCGCGAGCCCTTCGACGGCGGCCTGCAGGTCGAGCGCGGACAGCGTGACGAACGCGCGCTCGGTCCCGGCCAGCGCCCGGCCGGCGGCACCGGCGGCGCGGCGGACCTGCTCGGCGGTCACGGCGCCGTCGGTCGGCTTGCCGAGGCCCACGGCCAGCACCACGGAAGCCGGGAGCTTGCCCAGCGTCGGCACCTTGACGACCTCTTCGGCCTTGCCGCTCGCGCCGAGCGTGGCGAGCACGTCGGCGAGCTTGCCGTCGAACGCGGCGTCGGCGAGGGCGGCGCCGTCGGCCAGCGTCGGGCCGTTTTCCCCTTGCAGGGTGCCGATCACCACCACGTCGGAGCGGGTCTTGGCCAGTGCCGCCTCGCTGTTGTCGGAGAGGGTTGGCTTCGGCACGGTCACTTCTGGCTCCTCGCGCGTTCACGGTGGTACCGGGCGGCGCGCCCGGACGGATCGTGAGCCATGCTAATGACACGGGTGGCCGGACGTCGGAAGGGGACCATCGTGCGTGTGGGGGGAGGGCTCCTCGTCGCGCTCGCGGTGGGGGCCGCCGGCGCCGGTTACTGGGTGCTCGCGGGGGTGGTGCTGGCCGCGGTCGCTGCCGTTTTCGCCACCCGGCTGCCCGCGTCCGGCGACGCCCGGGCCGAGCGGTACGTCGGCGGTTTCGCCCGGCTGGCGCTGGTCGTGGTGTACGCGATCGTGTTCGGCGACTACGTGGTTCCCGGCGCCCCGGCGCCCGCCGCGGCGGGGCTCGTGCTGGTGGTCGCGGCCGCCGACCTGGCCGGGCTCCGGCTGCCGGCGGCGCTGGGCCGCTGGTTGACCGTGGTGCTGCTGGTCGCCGCGGCGGTGCTGGTGGTGCTGTGCTCGGTGATCGCGCCGGTGCCGGCCGCCGGCGGGATCGGCGCGCCGGACGTCGCCGGGATCGTGGTGGCGGCGCTGGTCGTGCTGCCGTTCCTGCTGCCGGCGGAGGGGGACCGCGCACTCGGCCGGACGGCCACGCTCGGCGGGGTCGCGGTGCTGGTGACGCTCGTCGCGCTGGTGCAGCTCGGCCCGATCCGGCTGGGCCTGTCCGCGACGTCGTTCCGCGATCTGCTCTACGCCGCGGACGCCGGCCAGCTCCAGCCGTTGCTCACCGTGGTCGTGGTGCTCGCGACGGTCCCCGCCGCGCTGACCACGTTCACCGACGCGCGTACGCGCTTCGCACCGGAAGACGGCCTGCCCGGAGCGGCCGGCGGGATCGTCGGTGCGGTCGCGGCGCTGCTCGTGACGCCGTACGCGGCCCTGCTCGCGGCCGGTTTCGGTGCTGTCGCCGAACTGGTGCTCCGGGCGCGCGGGCGCCGCTACCGTGACGTGCATGAGTGATTACCGCTGGGAGCCGGGACAGACCGTGGTCGAGCGGTTCGTCCGGCCCGACGGCAGCGTCGGCCAGCATCACCCGTTGCGCGTGGTCTCCGACGACGGCCACGTGCTGTTCGGCTGGCTCCCGATGGGCACGCCGATCGTCGGCAGCCGGCTCGCCGACGGCCGCAAAATGCACGAAGCCCCGCTCGAGGAGCGCTTCCGCGTCCCGCGCGTGCGGGTGTCCGACACCTGGCACGGCACGTCCACGCTGCGGATGATCACCGAGGACGAATGGTCGTCGGTCTGGTGGTTCTTCGGGCCGGACGGCGCCTTCCTCGAGTGGTACGTGAATCTCGAGCTGCCGATGGGCCGCACCGCCGCCGGGCCGGACCGGATCGACGGCGTGCTGGACATCGTGGTCACCCCGGACGGCGGCTGGCGCTGGGAGGACGAGGACGAGGCCGCCGAGGCCGTCCTCGCCGGGCGGCTCACCGCCGAACAGCTGGACCGGCTGCGTGCGGAGGGGGAGCGGCTCGGCGCGCTGGCCGAACGGCGGGCGTTCCCGTTCGACGGCACGCACACGGACTTCCGGCCGGACCCGGCGTGGCCCGCGCCGGAGCTGCCCGACGGGCTGTGCTGACGCGCGGCAGCAGAGCCCCGGCAACTGAGAGCCCCGGCAGCCGAGTCTCAGCCGGCGGTGAGCAGCAGGATCCCGGCCAGCACGATGTTGACCACCAGCAGGATGATCACCGAGCGGGTGGGCAGGTCCGTCGCGAACACCTTGCCGTGCAGGCTGCGCCACCAGTAGATGCCGAAGCCGGCCGCGACGAGGCCGAGGAAGAAGCCGAAGCCGCTGCTCAGCAGCGCCCAGCCGACCATGCCGAGCAGGCCGGCGCCGAAGGTCAGGAGGACCGCCGTGCCGAAGGTCTTCAGGTCGGTGCCGAACCCGGGCTTGGCCGGAAGTGCGGGTTGTGAGGTCACCTCGCCATCCTAGTGGCGTGGCCCCGCGTCACGCTGTGGGCGCGGGGGTATGCGGCGCGTGAAATAGGCGGTCTTCCGACTAACGCGCCTCCGACCAAGCGCTATCGTCTAACCATGACGACAGCGACGCAGTTCACCCATGTCCCGAACTCGAGCCCCGCGAGCCCGGAACGCGTCGCCGAGGTACTCGCCCACCCCGGGTTCGGGACCTACTTCACCGATCACATGGTGACGGTGAAGTGGAACGCGGCGCAGGGCTGGCACGACGCGACGGTGGGGCCGTACGCGCCGTTCTCCCTCGACCCGGCCACGTCCGTGCTGCACTACGGGCAGGCGATCTTCGAGGGGCTCAAGGCCTACCGCCAGCCGGACGGCTCCATCGCCGCGTTCCGGCCCGACGCGAACGCCGAGCGTTTCCAGCACTCCGCCGAGCGGCTCGCGATGCCGAAGCTGCCGGTGGAGATCTTTGTCGACTCGCTGCGCGAGCTGGTCGCCGTGGACGAACGCTGGGTGCCCACGAAACAGGGCGAATCCCTTTACCTGCGCCCGTTCATGATCTCCACCGAGACCGGCCTCGGCGTCAACCGGCCGGCCGGCGAGTACGTGTACGCGGTGATCGCTTCGCCCGCCGGGTCGTACTTCAGCGGTGGTGTGAAGCCGGTGAGCGTGTGGCTGTCCACGGAGTACGTGCGCGCGGCGCCCGGCGGCACCGGGTTCGCCAAGTGCGCCGGCAACTACGCGGCGTCGTTCGTGGCGCAGGCGCAGGCCGTGGAGAAGGGCTGTGACCAGGTGGTGTGGCTCGACGCCGTCGAGCGCCGCTGGGTCGAGGAGATGGGCGGGATGAACCTGTTCTTCGTCTTCGGCTCGGGCGACGACGCGCGCGTGGTGACGCCGGAGCTGACCGGCTCGCTGCTGCCGGGCGTCACACGCAAGTCGCTGCTGCAGCTCGCGCAGGGCATGGGCCACACCGTCGAGGAGCGCCGGATTTCCACCGAGGAGTGGGAAAAGGCGGCCGCTTCGGGCGAGCTGACCGAGGTCTTCGCCTGTGGCACCGCGGCGGTCATCACGCCGGTCGGGCACGTCAAGCACGCGGGCGGCGAGTTCTCCGTCTCGGGCGGCGAGCCGGGCACGCTGACGATGAAGCTGCGTGAAGAGCTGGTCGGCAT
>DASXYS010000035.1:0-3073 GCA_036502365.1 Amycolatopsis sp. | reverse complement strand
TAGCGGGGCTCCCAGTCGTCGTGGGTCAGCTCGGGGCTGCCCATCTGGGGGAACTGCAGGTCGGCGTACTGGGCCTGCCCGTCGGCCCGCCGCGCCGGCCCGCCGCGGTCGAACTCCCAGTACCAGAGCGAGAACACGACGATGTTCGTCCAGTAGACGATGCCGCCGCTGACCAGCACCTGGACCGCGTGCCCGCCGACCGACCCGTCCGCGATGCCCAGCACCAGCTGCACGGCCGACGCGCCGTTCGCGACGCTCACCACCGCCACCACGGCCAGCGACACGATCCGCTCGACGGTGCTGAACTCGCCCATCCGCCCGGGGTTGATCAGCAGCAGCGCGATGATCAGCAGCACCGACAGCCCGGGCAGCAGCCACCACGGAGCCAGCACCACCTCATGCGGCAGCACGAGCTGCAACGCGAGCGTCACCACCACCACGCCGGTCGCCGGCCACCGGGTCTCGCCCGCGGTGCTGCGTCGCCAGGCCGGCAGTTGCGGGTCTTTGTCTTGTGGATCCGGTGAAGTCACCAGCTCACGGTAGGGCCGGAGTGGGTCTGGTGCCTGCTATCGGCCGGGAACCCGGCGAAATGCTTTGTGCCGACGGTCAGGCGGGCAGCTTGTGGGCCACGTCCGTCCGCGACCGGGCGCCCAGCTTGCGAAGGACTTTCGCCACGTGCTGCTCGACCGTCCGCGGGGAAAGGAACAGGCCGTCGGCGATCTCGCGGTTCGTGCGGCCCTCGGCGAGCATCCGGGCGACCTCGTGTTCCCGCGGCGACAGCTCCTGCCCGTAACCCCGGCGCCCGCGTTGTGAGGGGGCCCACGCGCCGTGTTCGCGCAGGTGATGACGGCACCGGCCGGAGTCCCGCGTCGCGCCCAAGCTCTCGTAGGCCGTGGCGGCGGCGGACAGTGACTCGACGGCCGCGCGCTGCCCCGCGGCCAGCCGCAGCATGGCGGCGCGCTCGTGCATCGACGTCGCCAGGTACGGCATCGGCAGGCGCGTGTACGCCTCGGCCGCCTCGTCGAACAGCGCGGCCGCGGCCAGGTGCTTGCCGCGCGCACCCGTCAGCACGGCGTGGCCGGCGTGCAGCGCGGCGGCGGCCACCGGCGCGTCCCGGCCCACCGTGCCACGCGCGAACTCTTCGACCAGCACGTCGGCGTCCGGCCAGCGGCCCGCCCGCGCGTACGCCTCCGCGGCGGCCGGCACCAGTGACGCCGCCCAGACCCAGACTCCCTTGCGCCGCGCGGCATCCGCGGCGACGTCGGCGGTCGAGCAGGCGGCTTCGACGTCGTCGGTCGCCAGCTGCACGCCGATCAGCACCGAAGCCGCCGAGAGCACCACCGGGATCGGGCCGTCGGCGGGCGAGTGCACCGACGCGGCGGCCAGGAACCGTTGCGCCGCGGCGAATTCACCCCGTACCGCGGCCAGGCCGCCGAGCACCAGCGACGTCTCCATCACGATCGGGCCCAGCTCGGGATAACCGGCGCGCACGTCCTCCGCGGTCTCGGCCAGGCCGTCCCACGAACCGCGGAACCACGCGAGCCTCACCTGCGTGCCGCGGATCAGGCCCGTCGCGTACAGCGCGCCGGTCTCCGTCGCGCGGCGCACGCCCTCCGTGACCAGGCGATCCGCGCGGTCGAGATGCCCGGACCACGACTGCGCGTCGGCCAGGTTGCACCAGAGCCTCGCCAGCTGGACCCGTTCCGCGACGCTCGCCGCGGTCTCCGGCAGCGCCTCGAACTCCGCCCATGCCGAGCCGTCGCCGATGTGCGACGCGGTGGTGATGCGGTCCACCGTGAGCGCCAGCCGCAGCTCCGGGTCGGTCAGCTTCGCCTGGACGTCCCGAGCGCGGCGCATCCAGCCCTCGTGCCAGGACAACGGCGTCAGCCCGTCGATCGGCTGGGCCAGCAGGTTGATCCCGCGCGCGGCCGGCTCCGGCGCGTCGGCCAGCTCGCCGACGGCCTTCTCCACCTCGGCCCGTCCGCGTTCGAGCCGGCCGATCGTGCGGACCAGCAGCATGCCGAGGGAGAGCCGGATCGTCCCGCGGACCGTCGGCGGCAGCGGCCGGTCTTCGAGCACGCGCTCCAGCGTCTCGATCACGTCGGGCCGGAAGCCGCGCAACGCGACCTGGCTCAGCTTCGTCGCCAGCCGCCCGACATCGGCGGCGTCCGCCGTCGCGAGCACTGATTGCAGCAGGTTGATCGCACGGGAGGTCTCACCGAGGACGATCGCCTCGTCGGCCGCCATTTCCGCGTAGTGGCGCCATTTCGCCATCCGCCCGGCCGCCCGCGCGTGCTCGGCCAGGAGGGGGAGGGGTGGCGTCTCAGTGGTGTCCAGTACGCGGATCGCCTCGGTGTGCAGCAGTGTTCGCTCGGGCCCGCTCACCGTGTCGTACACCGCCTTGCGCGCGAGCGGATGCCGGAAGCCGTAACGGTTTTCGCCCAGCTCGGCCAGCAGCCCACCGGCCAGCGCGGCGAGCAGCGCCGTCCGCAGCGACTCCTCGCCCAGCCCCGCGACGTCGCCGAGCATCGCCGGCTCCGCGGCGAAGTCCAGCACTGCCGCGGCCCGGGTGAGCTGCGCCGCCCGCTCCGGCAACGCGTCCAGCCGCTCCGTGACGGACTCGCGCAGCGCCGCCGGGACCTCGAGGTTCTCCAGGAGCCGGTCCGACAGCACCTCGCCCGCGTCCCGCAGCGCGCGCAGAGTTTCCTCGGCCACAAAAGGAATCCCGGCCGTGCACTCGTGCAGCTTCACGGCGAACTCGTCGGTGACGCGGGGCAGGCCGAGCAGATCGGCGGCCATCGTCCGCACGGCCGTCACGTCCAGCGGCCCGAGCGCGACGCGGGCCGTGTGGACAGTCGGCGCCGTGCGCACCAGCGGCCCCGGCCACCCCGAACGGTAGGCCAGCACCACGGCAAGCTGCGGCGGCAGGTCCGCGGCCAGGAAGCGCATCAGGTCGAGGGTGTCCTCGTCGGCCCACTGCAGGTCGTCGATCAGCAGCAACGCCGGCCCACAGGCGACGAGCAACTCCCGGAACGCGCGGAACACCCGATGCCGCCGCGCCCCGGACTCCACC
>DASXYS010000034.1:0-3277 GCA_036502365.1 Amycolatopsis sp. | reverse complement strand
GCCGCACCCCCTGGCCGCCCCAGAACCCAGAGGGAGCGCCGCATGAGCGTCGTGCCCCGGACGACCAGCCAGGCCACCTCCCGCGAGGCCGAACGCCTTGCCAGGGCGTACTTGCTGCGCGTCGCCGAGCCGCCCGCGCCGGCGCTGGTCGCCTTCGTGGAGGCGCGCGGTGCCGTCGAGGCCGCGGAGCGCGTGCGCACCGGCGACTGTCCGGCGAAGGTGCGCAAGGAAACTGCGGCCCGCAAGGACGTCGAACTCGCCGAGCAGGATCTCGCGGAAGCCGCCAAGATCGGTGCCCGCCTGGTGATCCCCGAGGACGACGATTGGCCGGACTGGCCGCTGCACTCGCTCACGCTCGCCACTCACGACGGAGTCGCGGACGTCGCCCCGCCGCTGGCGTTGTGGGTGCGGGGCTCGGCGCCGCTTGCCTTGGCGGCGGATCGCGCCGTCGCCGTTGTGGGCGCGCGGATGTGTTCGGGCTATGGCCAGAACAACGCGGGTGAACTCGGCTACGGGCTGGCGGCGCGACAAGTGCCGCTCTTCTCCGGCGCCGCCATCGGCATCGACGCGGCCGCCCATCGCGGAGCACTCGCGGGCGGCGGCGTGACCGTCGCGGTACTGGGGTGCGCCCTGGACGTCGACTACCCGGCCGGCCACGAAGGCCTGCTGAAGAAGATGGCCGACCACGGCGGCGCGGTGATCAGCGAATACCCGCCCGGCACACCACCCGCGCGGTACCGATTCCTCGTCCGCAACCGGCTGATCGCGGGTCTCACCGACGGCACCGTGGTCGTCGAGGCCGGCCGCCGCAGCGGCGCGCGCAACACCGCGACCACGGCGGGCGCGCTCGGCAAGGTCGTGATGGCCATGCCCGGCCCGGTCCACTCGCGCACGTCGGCCGGCTGCCACGACCTGATCCGCGACTGCAAGGCCACGCTCGTCGCGAACGTCGACGAAGTGCTGGACACCGTCGGCCGCTTCGGCCCGCCGCCGAAGGAGGGCACCCAGCAGCCGCGTCCGACGGACGGGTTCGGAAAGGAGGCGATGCGCGTTTACGAGGCGCTGGTGCCGCGCGCCGGTCGTTCGGCCGACGAGGTCGCCGCGGAGTCCGGGATCCCGGTCGCGCGGGTCAGAGCGGTGCTGCCGGAGCTGGAACTCGACGGGTTCGCCATGCGCGGGGCGACCGGGTGGCGCCGGATCATCCGGTCGGCACCACAAGGGAACCCGTCGTGAACGGCCCGGCCCGCGTGGCGATGCTTGACCAATGGCGGGAGTTCGCGCAGCGTGATCGCCATGCCGTCAGGGAGCGTCCGCCGCGACGCAGCCGCTCGACCGGCCGGGCACCGGAAAGGTCCGCCACGGGTGGATCTTCACGTGCTCCGGGACGGGTTGCCACAAGCCGTGCGGGCGGTCGTCGCCGATTACGAGAGGCACCTGACGCTGGAGCGTGGCCTGTCGCCGCACACGGTGCGCGCGTACGTCGGCGATGTGGTGTCCCTGCTGGCGTTCCTGACCGAGGGGGAGGACGACGGCCGGGTGCGCGGGTTCGCCGATCTCGACATCGGGCTGTTGCGGGCGTGGCTCGCCGGGCAGCGCACAGGCGGGTCGGGGCGGACAACGCTGGCGCGCCGGGCAGCGTCGGCGCGCACGTTCACGGCTTGGGCCCACCGACAAGGCGTGCTGAAGGCGGATCCGGGTGGGCGGCTCGCCGCGCCACGGGCGCATCGGACGTTGCCGGGGGTGCTGCGGGAGGACCAGGCGGACGAGCTGATGCGGGCGTCGGAGGCCGGCGCCGCCCAGCGTGATCCGGTCGCCCTGCGTGACCGCGCGATCGTCGAACTGCTCTACGCGACCGGGATCCGGGTGTCGGAGCTGTGCGGACTGGACGTCGGCGAGGTCGATTTCTCCCGGCGCGTCGTCTCCGTGATCGGCAAGGGGGACAAGGAACGGATGGTCCCGTTCGGCGTCCCGGCGGCCGGGGCGCTCACCGCGTGGCTCGAGGCGGGCCGCCCGGAATTGGTCTCGGAACGGGCTGCGCAGGCGCTCTTCCTGGGCGTTCGCGGCAATCGGCTCGATCCCCGGGCCGCGCGGCGGGTGGTGCACGAGGCGGTCGCCGCGGTGCCGGGCGCCTTGGACATGGGGCCGCACGGACTGCGGCATTCGGCCGCAACACATCTGCTGGAGGGAGGTGCCGATCTCAGGAGCGTTCAGGAACTGCTCGGTCACGCTACGCTTGCCACGACCCAGCTCTACACTCACGTCACCGTCGATCGGCTGAAGGCGATCCATGACCGAGCCCACCCACGGGCCTGACGAGGCCGGTGGCGACTCGGCCGGAAAAGCCGGGGCCGAACCGGCGGCGCACGCGCATCCGCACGAGCACGGAGACCATACTGACCCGCATGCCGAGAACGACCGTGCAATGAGTTCCACGCCTCCTGCAACGGAAGCCGGGGTGAGCACCCCCGGCGCCGAGGACGCCGTCACCGCCGACGGGCGTCCTGGTTATGACGTCGACGCGGGGATCCAGGCGCTGTGGCAGCAGTTCGCCGACCTGCCGGACCAGTCTTCGCGCGACCGGCTCGTGCTGCACTACGCGCCGCTGGTCAAGTACGTCGCGGGCCGTGTCGGCACCGGCTTGCCGACGCACGTCGACGTGGGCGACCTCGTGCAGTCGGGCATCTTCGGCCTGGTCGACGCGATCGAGAAGTTCGAGCCGGCCCGCGGCCTGCGCTTCGAGACGTACGCGATGCAGCGCATCCGCGGCGCCATCCTCGACGACCTGCGCGCCCAAGACTGGGTGCCGCGCGCCGTGCGCAGCAAGGCCAAAGAGGCCGAGCGCGCCCTGGAACGCCTCGGCGCGCGCCTGCACCGCGCGCCCACGGACGCCGAACTGGCCACCGAACTCGGCGTCAGCCTGGACGACCTGCGCGACTTCTACGGGCAGCTGCAGCTCACCAGCGTTGTGGCACTCGAGGACCTGGTCTCGGCCGGCAAGGACAGCGGCTCGCTGGTCGACACCCTCCCCGACGACGGCGCCGTCGACCCGGTCGCCGTCCTCGTCGACCAGGACAACCGCAGGCAGCTCGCGGAGGCCATCGCCCAGCTGACCGAGCGGGACAAGATCGTGGTCAGCCTCTACTACTTCGAAAGCCTCACCCTCGCCGAGATCGGCAAGGTCCTGGGCGTGACGGAGTCCCGCGTCAGCCAGCTCCACACCCGCGCGGTGATGCGGCTGCGGGCCAAACTCGTCGAGCAGCCGGCCACCTAGCCGCCG
>DASXYS010000033.1:0-12894 GCA_036502365.1 Amycolatopsis sp. | reverse complement strand
GAGGACTCGGGCTTCGCGACCGGCGCGACGGTGCGCGTCGGCTGCGACTCGGAGGCCTCCCGGCGCGAGGCCTCGGCCCGCAGCTCGGCGGCCTTGACCGCCCGCGCGGCGGCCGACTCCTGCGGTTCCGGCTGCGGGCGGTTGCCCGGCTTCGGCCGCGAGAGCTGCTGCGTGCGCTGAGTGTTGACAGTGGACGACGGCTTGCCGTTCGGCCCCTGCTGGCCGCCGGGTCCGTGCGTGCCGACGCCGTTCGACGGCTTGCGCCGCCGCTCGACGGCCGCGGAGTCGAGCACGCGGTCCATCAGCTCGGTCGGCCGCTCGTTGACCTCGACCGCCGGCTTCTGCGGCGCCATCAGCTGAGCCGGCTTCTTGCCGTTGCCGTTCTTGGTCTCCGACCCCGCGGAGACGAGCCGCTGCTCGTCGTTCAGCGCGCGCATGCGCGTGGCCTGCGCGGTCAGCGCGACCCGCTCGAGCAGCACCTCGCCGCCGAACAGCGACTGCAGGCTGTCCCGCAGTGCTGATACCTCGGCGCGCAGCGCTTCGAGCTCTTCGCGCGAATGGGCCTGAGCGGCCTCCCTCGTTTCGGCTTCGATCTCCAGCTCGTACTCACGCCGAGCCGCGATCTCGCGTTCCAGTTCCAACTCGTATACCGCCTGCGCCTCGGCGACCGTGTCCTCGCTGTGTGCCGCGTGCTTGCGATACCTCACGGCCAGGAAGGCGCCGATCAGGGCGGCCCAGAGGGCGGCGACGATGCCTAGCCGGAGGAACCGGAGGTCGTTGCTCAGCACCAGTGCGAGAGTGGCTCCGATGACGAGGAGGAATCCGACGACAAGCCACGGCCTACCCAGAAGGCGGCCGCGCGAGTCGTCACCCACGCCGGTCATGCCTGACACCGTACCTTCCAGTGACCCGAACGAGACCTAGTCGGTACTTCGAGCGGCCGATTTCGATCGTTAACCGGTCGTCCCGCGAGTGCCGTCCCGATCGCTCTCCGACGGGGTCCGGCAGCAGTGCTCCAGCCACAAAGCCGCAGCTACCAGCAGCGCTGAGCACACGACGCCGGCGACCGCCGAGCAGCTGTCCGAGACGGCCGCGACGAGTTCGTCACGTCGGGGAAAAACATACGCGAACGCGCCCACCCAGGCCCCCGTCATGAAGGCCCCGGCCAACGAGGACGCCTTGGCGAGCGCTACCGAGCGTGCGATCCCGATCGCGCCGACCACTCGTCCGGCCCGGATTCTTGACCGAATCGAGTAAGCCAGAATCACCTCGATCACAGCGAGTACCGCAAACGTGACTCCGGCCAGGAGCGGAAGCTGCGGCAGGGCGCCGTACGCGAACTGGAACACCACGTAGATCAGGACGAGGCCGAGTACCGCGGCCACCACCAGCTCGCGGGGCCGGGTGAAGTGCATGGCCCCACCGTACCGAGGGGCCCTGGGCATGCGGTCTGACGCGCCGTCGCCCGAAACGGGAGTCCGGCGTCAGGCCAGCGAGAGGTCCGGCCGCAGGACAACCCCCGCGCGATCGGACTCCGGCCGCAGCGCCAGCAGCTCCGTGAGGGGGCCGTGGCCGGGCAGGACCGCGGCCGGCTCGATCTCCAGCCAGGGGACGAGGACGCTCGCGCGATCCGGCGTGCCCGGGTGCGGCAGGAGCAGCTCGGGATCGTCCGAGCTGACGCCGTCGACTGTCACTATGTCGACATCCAGCGTGCGCGGGCCCCAGCGCTGCTCACGCACCCGGCCGGCGGCCCGCTCGGCCGCCTGCCCCGCGCGCAGCCAGGCCCAGTGGTCACGCGCGGGGTCGTCGACGACGCAGACGGCGTTCAGGAAGTCCGGCTGTTCCTCGACCCCCCACGGCTTCGTCTCGTAGACGCCCGACACCGCGACCAGCCACGGCCGCACGGCGTCGACCGCGCCGCGCAGGTACCCGAGGCGGTCACCGAGGTTCGAGCCGAGCGAGAGGACGGCGCGGCTCACCGCTCCCGCCGGACGGTGACGGCGACGTCGTCGAACGTCAGCGGAATCGGCGCGGACGGCTTGTGCACGGTGACCTCCACGGCCTTCGGCCGGGGGTCGAGCAGCACCTCGTCGGCGATCCGGCCCGCGACGCTCTCGATCAGGTCGTACGGCTCGCCCGCGACGACGCCCGCCGCCAGCTCCGCCAGCTCGCCGTAGTGCAGGGTCTTGGTCAGGTCGTCGGACGCCGCGGCCGGGCCGAGGTTGAGCCACACCGTGATGTCGACGACGAACTCCTGCCCGTCGCGCTTCTCGTGCTCGAAGACGCCGTGCCGGCCGAACACCCGCAGCCCGGTCAGTGTGATGCGGTCAGCCATCGGCCCCTCCTCGTGACCAGGCGGCCGCGACAGCGACCGCGTCGAGCGAAGCACCCACCTCGTGGACGCGCACCCCCCAAGCGCCCGCCGCGGCGGCGAGCGTCGAAACGGCGGCGGTGGCGTCCTCCCGGCCGGACGGCGGCCGCGGCTCACCGTCCTTTCCGGACAGCAGGCGGCCGAGGAACCGCTTGCGCGAGGCACCGACGAGCACCGGGAAACCGAGCTCCAGCAAGGAATCCAGTCCGTGCAGCAGCGCCCAGTCGTGCTCGGCCTGCTTGGCGAAGCCGAGGCCGGGGTCGAGCACGATGGCGTCGGGCTTCACCCCGGCCGCGAGGGCCTCGTCCACTCGGGACAACAGCTCGGCGCGCACCTCGGCGACGACGTCGGTGTAGCTGGCGAGCGCGTTCATGTCCTTGCTGTGGCCGCGCCAGTGCATCAGCACCCACGGCGCCCCGGAGTCCGCGGCGACACGCGCCATGCCCGGGTCGGCGAGGCCGCCGGAGACGTCGTTGATCACCCGCGCGCCGGCGTCCAGCGCGGCTTCCGCGACCGCGGCCCGCGTGGTGTCGACGGACAGCGCCACCCCTTCGCCGGCCAGCTGCCGGATCACCGGCAGCACCCGCGCCACCTCCGTCTCGGCGTCGACGCGCAACGCGCCGGGCCGGGTGGACTCGCCGCCGACGTCGATCAGGTCCGCGCCGCGCGCCCACATCCGGCGGGCGTGGTCGAGCGCCTGGTCCGTGTCGAGGTAACGGCCACCGTCGGAGAACGAATCGGGGGTCACGTTGAGGACCCCCATCACCGCGCAACGCTCCGGCGCGGGTAGCGAGCTCACCGTCGCCCCTTGATCAGCTCGATCGCCTCGGCCCGCGAGGACGCGGACGTCCGCAACAGCCCGCGCACGGCCGAGGTGATGGTGCGCGCACCCGGCTTGCGGATCCCGCGCATCGACATGCAGAGGTGCTCGGCCTCCATCACCACGATCACCCCGCGCGGCTCCAGCTTCCGCACCAGCGCGTCCGCCACCTGCGATGTCAGCCGCTCCTGGACCTGCGGCCGCTTCGCGTAGAGGTCGACCAGGCGGGCCAGCTTGGACAGCCCGGTGACCTTGCCGTTGGCGTTCGGGATGTAGCCGACGTGCGCGACCCCGTGGAAGGAGAGCAAGTGGTGCTCGCAGGTCGAGAACATCGGGATGTCGGTGACGACCACGAGCTCCTCATGGGACTCGTCGAAGGTCTTGTCCAGTACCTCGGCCGGATCGAGGTACAGCCCGCTGAACATCTCCTGGTAAGCGCGAGCGACCCGGGCCGGGGTGTCCTTGAGGCCATCCCGGTCCGGGTCTTCGCCGCAGGCGAGCAAGAGCTCGCGGATGGCGTTCTCCGCCCGGTCCTGATCGAAGACCGGGCGGGCGACGCCGTTGTTACTGCTTGTCTGGTCCGTCCACGTCACGCCGTTGCTGCCCCTCGTCCGGCTGCTGGCCGTTCGCCCCATCGGCGAACCAGCCCTGCTCAGACGGACGGTCTTCGGCGGGACGCCACGGCTGCTGGCCGGAGTTGCCGCCCGGCGAGGTCGCCGGGGTCCATCCCGGGGGCGCACCGTAGTTCGGCGGCCCGCTCTGCGCACCACCCGGGCCACCCGGGTAGTAGCCGCCTGCCGGACCGCCCGGCTGCTGACCACCATACGACTGGGGCCAGTAACCGGTGCCGTTCGGCCCACCGTTCGGACGGCCGCCGTTGGGGTGCGCGCCCGGCTGCGGCGGCGCGTACGGGTTGGCGTTCGGGTCCGGGGCCGGGTACGGCGGCCCACCGGGCAGGTCGCCGGCTCCCGGCGCGGTGCCGACCGGGGTCGGCTCCGGCTGGCGGACCGGCTTCTTCTCCTTCTCCGGCGGAGGCCACGGCTCGCCGCGCTCCATCGCCAGCTCGCCCGGGGTCTTGATCGGCGGCTTGTCCGACGGCGTCCGCTCACCGAACTCGTTGAACACGGTGATGTGCGGGCGCTTCTCGACCGTCGCGAAGATCCGCTCCAGGTCCTTGCGGGTCAGCGTCTCCTTCTCCAGGAGCTCGATGACCAGCTCGTCGAGCACGTCGCGGTAGGTGTTGAGCACGTGCCACGCCTCGGTGTGCGCAGTCTCGATGAGCTTGCGCACCTCCTCGTCGATCTCGTGCGCCACCTCGAGCGAGTAGTCGGCCTGGCGGCCCGCCGAGCGGCCGAGGAACGGGTCGCCCTGCTCCTGGCCGTACTTGACCGCGCCGAGCCGCGCGCTCATGCCGTACTCGGTGACCATCGAGCGCGCGATCTTCGTCGCCTGCTCGATGTCCGCCGACGCGCCGGTGGTGGGCTCGTGGAAGACCAGTTCCTCCGCGGTGCGCCCGCCCATGGCGAACACCAGCCTGCCGATCATCTCCGAGCGGGTCATCAGCTCCTTGTCGTCCTCCGGGACGAGCAGGGCGTGCCCACCGGTGCGACCGCGCGGCAGGATCGTCAGCTTGTAAACCGGCTCGATGTCCGGCATCGCCCACGCGGCGAGCGCGTGCCCGCCCTCGTGGTAGGCCGTGATCTTCTTCTCCTTCTCGGAGATGATCCGGCTCTTGCGGGCGGGCCCGCCGACCACGCGGTCGACCGACTCCTCCAGCTCGACGTCGCCGATCACGTGCCCGTTCTTGCGGGCGGTGAGCAGCGCGGCCTCGTTCAGCACGTTGGCCAGGTCGGCGCCGGACATGCCGACGGTCCGCTTGGCCAGGCTGCCGAGGTCGGTGCCCTGCGCGATCGGCTTGCCCTTGGCGTGCACCTCGAGGATCGCGCGGCGGCCGCGCATGTCGGGCGCCGACACCGGGATCTGCCGGTCGAACCGGCCCGGGCGCAGCAGCGCCGGGTCCAGGATGTCGGGCCGGTTGGTGGCCGCGATCAGGATGATGCCGCCGCGGGCGTCGAAGCCGTCCATCTCGACCAGCAGCTGATTCAGCGTCTGCTCACGCTCATCGTGCCCGCCGCCGAGGCCGGCGCCGCGCTGGCGGCCGACCGCGTCGATCTCGTCGACGAAGATGATGCACGGCGCGTTCTGCTTGGCCTGCTCGAACAGGTCACGCACTCGCGAGGCACCGACACCGACGAACATCTCGACGAAGTCCGAGCCGGAGATCGTGTAGAACGGCACCCCCGCTTCACCGGCGACGGCTCGCGCGAGCAGCGTTTTACCGGTGCCTGGCGGCCCGTACAGGAGCACGCCCTTGGGGATCTTCGCGCCGAGCGCCTGATATCGCGCCGGGTTCTGCAGGAAGTCCTTGATCTCGTACAGCTCTTCGACGGCCTCGTCGGCACCCGCGACATCGCCGAAGGTGGTCTTGGGCATGTCCTTGTTCAGCTGTTTCGCCTTGGACTTGCCGAAGTTGAGGACGCGGTTGCCGCCGCCCTGCGCGTTGTTCATCATCCACATCAGCAGGCCGAGTACCAGCGCCAGCGGGATCGCGAAGATGAGGATCTGCGTCAGGACACTCTGCTGCGTGACCTTGGTGGTGAACTTGATCGGCTGGCCGTTGTTCTGCGCCGCGATCAGATTGTCGTAGATCTCCTGCGAAGCGTTCGCCGGATACTGCGCGACGATCTGGTCGGTCTGCGTTCCGTCGACGTCGATCTTCTGCGTCAGCAGCAGTTTGACCTGCTGCTCCTTGTCCTCGAGGCTTGCTTCCTTGACGTGGTTCTGCTTGATCTGAAGATCAGCCACTGAGATGGGAGCCTGGGTGTATCCACGATTGCTGTCGAAGATCGTGTTGTAGGCGAACAACGCCAGCAACCCCGCGACGATCCACAGCAGTGGGTTCCTGAGCACGCTCTTCCGGTTCATACGACTCGGCCCTGGTGGCCTCGACCCTCCCTGGTTGGGCGGCTCCTGTGATACCCGCCATCACGATCTTGACAACCCATGATGCTCCCGCACCGGTTACATCAGGGTACCGTCCGGGCGGACGCTGGACCCCGATGAGCCTCACGCAGGTCAACGGGCGATACCGCACCAGGGTTCCCGGATCGTTCCGGACCCGGTCACCCTAGCGTGTGTCAACCGCCACAGACGCCACCATCTCACCAAGCCGCGTACGCAGTGTCTTGGGATCCGCCGGAGCCACTGTCACCCATTCGCGGCCGTCCGAACCCGCACGTGAGAGGCTCAGATAACGCCCCGTGGCGGTGTCGAACCAGCCGAGCACGCGGGACCGCTGCCGGCTCCCGAGCGACGAGCGGCTGTTCGCTGCCAGCTGACCGCCGCGCTGCCGGGGCTGGCCCGAGATCAGCCCGTACGTCTCCTTCGGGTCGACCGTCACACGCTCGCTGAGTGACTGACGCCTCCCCCGGCGACCCTTCTCCTCGGCCTCGGCGGGCCCGCTCGAAGCCGAGACGGGCACTCGGATCGGGCGCGTGTTCAGCGCCTCGTCGAGCGGGAGCGTGACGGACGCCTCGCTGCCGCGGGGTCCCGCCGGCAGCAGGTCGATCACCGCGGACGTCAAGCCGTCCGACGGGACGCCGCGCAGCCAGATGCCGTCGCCGTCCTGGATCGCCACCACGCCGGTCCGGTCGTCGCCCGCGGCGAGGATCGCGACGGGGTGCGCCTGGAACTGCGGGATGTGCACCGCGTCGATCGACACCGGGCCGCGGGCGAGCAGGCCGAGCCAGTCGTCGAGGCGCGGCTCGACGTAGCCGCGGGAATCGCGGACGCCACGCGCCTTCAGCTCGACGTCGACCCGGTGCCGCAGCGACACCCGCTCGTCTTCGGTGGCGCCGTGCGACCGCACCCGCAGCGGGTACGGCAGCTCGCCCAGCTCCATGGACTCCCAGAGGAAGTCGAACGCCAGCGGGGTGAAGAACTCTTGCTGCATGCGGTGCTGCTCACTCTCCAGGATCGAACTCTGGCTCAGCGTAGCGCGGCGGGCCCGGCCGAGGTCAACGCTTCAGCGAGAACCGGGACCGGTCGTCCGCGAGCCGGACCGTCAGAAGGCGGCGGTGCTCGCCTGCGCGGCGCCGGACAGCATCTCGCCGAGGCGGTGGCGCAGCGTGGCGGCGTCGGCCGGGGCGATGGTGATCCAGTCACGGCCGTCGCGACCGCTGGTGGCCTGCGTGAAGTACCGGCCGCTTTCGGTGTCGAACCAGCTGAGCACCGGGGAGCGGCTCCGGCTGCCCATGCGGTTGCGGGCGTTGGCGCCGACCTGGCCGCCGCGCAGCCGGGGCTGGGCGTGCAGCCGCGCGAGGGCCTTGCGGTCCTCGTCCACGCTGGCCCGGCCCGACGCGTCCACCTGGTTGCCGCGCCGCTGCATGAAGTCGACGCCCGAAGCGCCGACGAGCTGCTCCAGCGGCACCGTGATCGACTTCTCCGTGCCGCGCGGAGCGCCCGGCAGCAGCGAGACGATCGCCGTCGCGAGGCCGTCCACCGGGCAGGGTTGCAGGTGCAGGCCCCGGGTGTCCTGGACGGCCAGCAGGCCCTGGCCGCCGAGGGCGCCGGCGACGGCCAGCAGCGGCTCCGCGTTCGGGTCGATCAGCTGGACCGAGTCCAGGCTGAGGTCAGGTGAGGCGAGGATGCCGAAAAAATCCTCGACGTGCGGTTCCGGCCGCCCGCGCCCGTCCGCCAGCCCGCGTTGTGCCAGCCCGTTGAGCGTCTGCCCGCGCAGCGCGGCCCGTTCGTCCACGGTGCCCCCGTGCGAGCGCGCCCGCAGCGGGTACGGCAGTTCCCCCATCCCGGCCGACTCCCACAGGAAGTCCAGCTCGAGCGGGGTGAGCAGCTCCGCGTTCGGCATCGACCAACCCCTTGTCACACAAGCGTTTCAGGAAAAACACGGGCGCGCGGCCGGAAGGCCGCGCGCCCGTGGAAAAGGCCTCAGTCGTCGTCTTCGTCCGACCACGCGCCGATGACCGGCGGCGGGGTGGCCTCGTTGGCGCCGAAGGCGTCGTCCGGGTCCGGTTCGATGAGGAACGACGCGTGCGTGTGCTCCTCGTCCTCCTGGCCCTGGCCGCCACCCATGCCGCCGCCCATACCGCCCATGCCGCCACCCATGCCGGGCGCCGCGGTCTGGCCGCCGATGGTGCCGCCCGCGGGGACTACTCCGCCCTGCTGCGGAACCGCCGAAGCGGCGCTCTGCCCGTTCTGGTGCTCGGCAGCCGCGGACGTGCCTTCCTCGTTGTTGCGAGACCCGCTGCGGGTGCCCTGGCCCAGCTTGGCGCCGGCGAAGCCGAGGCCGCCGCCCACCGCGCCCAGCCCGAGCGCCGAGCCGACACCGCCGGCCCCGCCACCACCGGCCGGAGCCGACGGGGTGATCGCGGCCGCGCCGCTCACCGCACCGGCCCCGGCACCGACGCCGGGTCCCGCCGCGGCGGGAGGGGCGGTCGGGGCCGCGCCGGAAGCGCCGTAAGCGCCCGAATCACCGGTGACGTGCGGGCCACCGGTGCCGAGGGCACTGCCGTGCCCGCCGGCGCCGACACCGATCGGGCCGCCCAATGCGGGGGTGCCCACGCTGCCCACGCCCCCGACGTTGCCGGAGTGCGAGCCGCCGTTGAGCGAGTTGAACGAGTTGCCGTTGAAGTGCGAGGCAGTGGGCTTCATGCCGAGCGAATCGGGGCCGAAGCTCGGGGTCGAGCCGTCGACCTCGCTCATCGACTGGGTGTACGCGTTGAAGAACGCGACCTGCTGCGCCTTGACGTCGTTCGCGGCGTCGGCCTGGACCTTCTGGTCCGCGGCCATCGCGGCAGGACCGCCGGCCAGCGCGGCGGCCATCGCCTGCTTCGGGTCGAAGTCACGCGGGGCCGGCATCTTCTTGACCTCGGCGGCGGCCGCGGCCTGCTTGCCGAGGCGGTCGGCCATCGTGTGCGCGGCGTCCGAGGCCTGCGAGCCGGAATTGGCGATGGACACGAGCGCGCCCTGCGCACCCGCGGCACCATGACCGACCCAGGCGTTGCCCAGCTCGGAGATCGCGTTGTAGAGGTGGTCCGAAGCCTGCTTCAGCTCGGTGCCGTGCTTGGCCCAGTGCTGGCCGGTGGCCTCGGCGGTGCCGGGGTCGTTGTCGGTGACCGCGCCGTTGTAGAGCTCCTGGCTCTGCTGCGAGTTCCAGTTCGGCGGGTTCGCGATCGCGCGGTCGCCGCCCATCTCGAAACCGCCGGCGCTGGAGCGCGCGGACGCGACGATGCTCTGCGACTCGGAGTTGTCGCCCATCGGCACGAGCGGCGTGCCGGACGTCCCCTGGGTGCCCGGCGAGAGCGGCGTCGGCTGCTGCCCGGTGCCGCTGTTGTCGTGATTCGGTGCCATGACTGGTGATCCCCCTCGGACGTCAGGCCTTGCGGAACGGATCGGCAGCGGACTGGTCGATCTCGTGGTACTTCGACATCGCCGTGACGATGCCCTGCTCGGCCGCCTCGTACTGGTCGAGCAGGTTCTTCAGCGCGGAGGCGTAGGAATCGCCGCCGCCGTCGGCCCGCTGGACGAACTTCGCCGCCATCGCCTGGCCGACCGGGTTGGCCCCCAGCTTCGGCGGCTGCGCCAGCGAGCCCGAGCTGTTGAGCAGGGCCTCGATCGCGTCCTTGCCGGTGCGGATCTTGTTCAGCACGGTCTGTGCCGCGTCAGGATCGATCCCGACCTGACCGTTGGCGGCGGCGTTCTTGAACGCGTTGGCGTCGGCCAAGCTGCTGTTGCCCATCTGCCCTCTCTCCGTTCCCCCGCGCGAGCTCGCCCCGCCCGCATGGCAATAGGTCTTCGCATAGGTTAACGCACCTGGTCGGCACCTATGACGCGATCGCCAGACCCAGGGTTCCGTACCGGAGGTGATCGCCGCAACAGGTTCGGTGAACCTGTGGACAAACCTCTTCAGCCATCCACACGCACGAACGCCCGGTGAGGTTCACCGGGCGTTCGTCACGACGTGTAGACCCGCGGGTCCAGGGTGCCGATATAGGGCAGGTCGCGGTAGCGCTCGGCGTAGTCGAGGCCGTAGCCGACCACGAATTCGTTCGGGATGTCGAAGCCGATGTACTTCACCGGCACGTCCACTTTGACGGCGTCGGGCTTGCGCAGCAGCGAGACGACCTCGAGCGACGCCGGATTCCGGCTCGCCAGGTTCTTCAGCAGCCACGACAGTGTCAGGCCGGAGTCGACGATGTCCTCGACGATCAGGACGTGGCGCCCCGCGATGTCGCGGTCGAGGTCCTTGAGGATGCGCACCACCCCGGAAGACGACGTGGACGAGCCGTACGACGACACAGCCATGAACTCCAGCTGGGTCGGCAACGGCAGCGCCCGCGCGAAGTCCGTCATGAACATGACGGCGCCCTTGAGGACGCCGACCAGCAGGAGTTCGCCCTGCCCGTTCTCGGGGTAATCCGCGGCGATCTTGGCCGCCAGCTCCGCGATCTTTTCGTTGATCTGCTGCTCGGTGATGAGCACGGAGGCGATCTCGCCCTCGTACACGGGTCATTCCCCTCGGGTGGTGGGTTCGGGTCCGTTCAGCGAGAGCCTGCCATGGCCCCGTCGCGCCTCCAACTTGCCCGGCAGCCAAACGCCGCCCTGCCCGCGCCAGCGGACGACGAGCGCGTCGACCGACCGCAGGTGCGCATCGGTGAGCTCACGCACACCGGAGTCCAGCAGCCACCTGCGGAGAACCCGCCTCCGCAGTGCCGCGGGCTCGGCGGCCAGCACGGCCACGTCCAGACCTTCGGAGCCGCCCGCGCGGGTGAGGATCCGGTCGGCCACTGTGTCCAACGCCTCGGTGTCGTCGCGCAGCTGTGCGGCCGTTCGGGCCAGCGCGGGCGCGACCCCGCCGGCGAGGACGTCCTCCAGCAGCGGCAGCACTTCGGCCCGGAGGCGGGCGCGGGTGAAGCGCGGATCGGCGTTGTGCGGGTCCTGCCATGGCTCGACGCCGAGTTCGGCGCAGGCCAGCCGCGTCTGCTCGCGGGTGATACCGAGCAGCGGCCGTCCCCACGGCGGGTCATACGGCCGCATCCCCGCGAGCGACCGCGGCCCGGAGCCGCGGCCGAGGCCCAGCAGGACGGTCTCGGCCTGGTCGTCGAGGGTGTGGCCGAGCAGCACGAGAGCCTCGCCGCGGGCTTCGCGCAGCGCGCTGTACCTCGCGGTGCGCGCGGCCGCTTCGGGACCACCGCGTCCGTCGACGCGGACGGTCAAGACCTCGGCGCTCTCGACGCCGAGCTGCTTCGCCCGCGCCGCCGCCTCTTCGGCCACCTTCGCGGAGCCCGGCTGCAGGCCGTGGTCGACGACGAGGGCACGCGTCGGGATCTGCCGGAGCCGTCCGGCTTTCGCGGTCGCATCGGCCAGCGCCAGTGAGTCCGCACCGCCGGAGACGGCGACGCACAGCTCGGCAGGAAGCTCGGCGGTGCCGAGGAAATCCCGCACCGCCTTGCGAACCGCCGCGACCGCGTTCACCCGTGCAGACGCCGTACCCAAGCCGCGGGATCGGTGATCTCGGGCCGGGTCGGCAGGGTGTTCGGTGAGCGCCAGACCGCGTTGAAGCCGTCCATGCCGACAGCGTCGACGACGTGCTTCGTGAACTTCGCGCCTTCTTCGTACTGCCGGATCTTCGCGTCCATGCCCAGCAACGCGCGGAGCATCCGGTCGAAGAGGCCACCGCCCTTGCGACGCGTGGTGAAGCGCGAGCGGATCGTGTCGACGCTGGGCACGACCTGCGGGCCGACAGCGTCCATCACGTAGTCGGCGTGGCCCTCCAGCAGCGTCGAGAGAGCGAGGAGGCGGTCGAAGACGGCGCGCTCCTTCGGCGACTGAAGGAGTTCGGCGATACCGACGCCCTTGCCCCGCTGCTTGAGCACCTCCGGCAGCCGCCCGACCAAGTCGGACAGGCCGTCGGCGGAGTTGCCCGCGATGCCGGTGACGAGGCGCTCGACCTCGTCGGCGAAGTAGTCGCGCAGCCACCGCACGGCAGTGAACTGGAGGCGGTGGGTGCACTCGTGGAGGCAGACCCACAGCCGGAAGTCGCGGCCCGGCACCTGCATCGCCCGCTCCGCGGCGACGACGTTGGGCGCGACGAGCAGCAGCTCGCCTTCTCGCTCGGGGCCGCCGAAGGGGTCGTACTGGCCGAGGACGCGGGAAGCGAGGAAAGACAGCACCAGCCCGGTCTGCACCCCGGCGCCGCCCGCGAGGATCGGGCCGAGCGGGCCGCCCTGCGCCTCGGGCAGCGCGCGCCCGGTGAGCGCGTCGAGCCCGGACGCGGCCGCCCGCACCCACCCCGCCCGGTCGACCACGGTGCCGGGCAGCAACGGCAGCTCCTGGCCGAGCCCGGTGAGCCCCCGCACGTGCCCTTCGGCCTCGGCGGTCAGCTCGCGCAGGTCGACGACCGCCTGCTCGGCAACGTCGCGGGGGACCTGCGGTCCGCCCCGCACGAGCAACGCCCCGGTGGACGCCGCGAGGTCCCAGTCGACCATCGGCCGCCGGCGGGTCTCGGTTTCCTGGCTCACCCCTTTGACGCTACCCGGCCCGGGCGCCTTTTCCCGCCTGAGCGCGGGGTTCGGAGCGTGGTTGTGGTCATTTCGGATCCTTCGGCGCCGGAAAGTGTCGTACCCGG
>DASXYS010000032.1:0-64897 GCA_036502365.1 Amycolatopsis sp. | reverse complement strand
GGAGTACATGTAGTCGCGCTCTTCGTCGGTGACCATCTCGAGCGTCAGCTCGTCGTGGTTGCGCAGGAAGATGCCCCACTGCGTGCCGCTCGGGATCTGCGGGGTCTGCAGCAGGATCTCCGAGATCGGGAACCGCGACTCGCGGCGCACGGCCATGAAGATGCGCGGCATCAGCGGGAAGTGGAACGCCATGTGGCACTCGTCCCCGCCGACCGCCGGGTCGCCGAAGTACTCGACCACGTCCGAGGGCCACTGGTTCGCCTCCGCCAGCAGGATCCGGCCCGGGTACTCGTCGTCGACCACCTTGCGGCAGCGCTTGAGGAACTCGTGCGTACGCGGCAGGTTCTCGCAGTTGGTGCCCTCCTGCTCGAACAGGTAGGGCACGGCGTCCAGCCGGAATCCGTCGATGCCGAGGTCGAGCCAGAACCGCAGCACGTCCAGCATCGCTTCCTGGACGCCTCCGTTCTCGTAGTTCAGGTCGGGCTGGTGGGAGAAGAAGCGGTGCCAGAAGAACTGGCCGCGCACCGGGTCGTAGGTCCAGTTCGAGGTCTCGGTGTCGACGAAGATGATGCGCGCGTCGGCGTAGCGGGAGTCGTCGTCGCTCCACACGTAGTAGTCGCCGTACGGGCCGTCCGGGTCCGAACGCGACTGCTGGAACCACGGGTGCGCCTCGGAGGTGTGGTTCAGCACCAGGTCGGTGATCACCCGGATGCCCCGTTTGTGCGCCTCGGTCAGCAGGTGCACGAAGTCGTCCACGCTGCCGAACTCCGGCAGCACAGCACGCCAGTCGCTGATGTCGTAACCGCCGTCGCGCAGCGGTGAGGCGTAGAACGGCGGCAGCCAGAGGCAGTCGACGCCCAGCCACTCGAGGTAGTCGAGCCGGCCGGCCAGCCCGCGCAGGTCGCCGGTGCCGTCGCCGTTCGAGTCGGCGAACGCGCGGACGAGCACCTCGTAGAACACCGCGCCCTTGAACCAGTGCGGGTTGCTGGGCGCCTGCTCGGCCGGCTCGAAGTCGCCCGCCTGCGGTTCGACCAGCATGCCGTCGGCGTCCATCGCCTCCCCGGTGTGGGGCACGCCGTCCAGTCCCAGTCCCAGTCCCAGAGTCGCGTCGGGCCGGTCACCCTTGTCCATGAACTCCACCTCGTCCCGCGTTCGCTGGGTACGTTCGATCGTCCCTGCCGCGTGCCGCCGCCGCAGGGTGGTTGGTCAATCCGCTGAATTGTCGGGGTGCAGCCCGAGTTGTTACGCGAGCCGGCGCCGGACGGCGACCACGTGGGCCACCGTGCGCCACGGTTCGAGCCGGACGAAGTTCGCCTGGCCCCAATCCCAGGTTTCCCCGGTGACCTCGTCGTGGGCGATCAGCCGCTCGTGCCACTCGAACCCGAGCGACTCGAGGTCGAGCCAGAGGGTGCCCTCCTGGGCGCCGTGCGGGTCGAGGTTCACCACGGTCACCACGGTGTCTCCGGTGGCCGGGTCCTGTTTGGAGTAAGCCAGCAGCGCGCCGTTGTCGATGTGGTGGAACCGCAGCGACCGCATGCCATGCAGCGCCGGGTGCGCGTGCCGGATCGCGTTCAGCTTGGTGATCCACGGCTCCAGCGAACGGCCCTCCGCCAGCGCCTTGGCGAAGTCACGCGGGCGCAGCTGGTACTTCTCCGAGTCGAGGTACTCCTCGCTGCCCGGGCGCACCGCTTCGTGCTCGAACAGCTCGTAGCCCGAGTACACGCCCCAGGTCGGCGACAGCGTGGCGGCGAGCGCGGCGCGCAGCGCGAACGTGCCGGGACCGCCGTGCTGCAGCGACTCGTGCAGGATGTCCGGGGTGTTGACGAACAGGTTGGGCCGGCCGTGGTCCCAGTGCTCCACCAGGTCGACGCCGAACTCGACCAGCTCCTCCTTGGTCGTGCGCCAGGTGAAGTAGGTGTAGCTCTGGGTGAAGCCGAGCTTGGCCAGCCCCCACAGCCGCGCCGGGCGGGTGAACGCCTCGGCCAGGAACAGCACGTCGGGGTGCGCGTCCTTGACCGACTGGATCAGCCAGGCCCAGAAGTCCGGTGGCTTGGTGTGCGGGTTGTCCACCCGGAAGATCCGCACCCCGTGCGAAACCCAGTGCAGCACGAGCCGCAGCACCTCGTCGTAGATGCCGCGCGGGTCGTTGTCGAAGTTGATCGGGTAGATGTCCTGGTACTTCTTCGGCGGGTTCTCGGCGTACGCGATCGAGCCGTCCGGCCGGGTGGTGAAGAACTCGGGGTGCTTGAGCACCCACGGGTGGTCGGGCGCGGCCTGCAGCGCGAGGTCGAGCGCGACCTCCAGGCCGAGGCCCTCGGCGCGCGCGGTGAACTCGTCGAAGTCCTCCATCGTGCCGAGGTCCGGGTGGATCGCGTCGTGCCCGCCCTCGTCGGCGCCGATCGCCCACGGCGAGCCGACGTCCTCCGGCCCGGCACCGAGGGTGTTGTTGGGGCCCTTGCGGTTCACTCGGCCGATCGGGTGGATCGGCGGCAGGTAGACGACGTCGAAGCCCATGCCCGCGACCCGGTCGAGCGCCTGGGCTGCGGTGGCGAAGGTGCCGTGCACCGCCTCGCCGTGCTCGTCGACGCCGCCGGTGGAGCGCGGGAACAGCTCGTACCAGGAGCCGAACGCGGCGCGCTTGCGGTCGACCCACAGCTTGAGCGGCTTGCCCTTGGTGATCAGGTCCCGCACCGGGAACTCGTGCATCAGCCGGCGGACTTCCGGCGACAGCGCGGCGCCGACCCGCCCGGCCAGGTCACGCTCGTCGTCGCGCAGCATCGCCGCGGCACCGGCCAGCAGCCCGCGCTCGGCCCGGCGGTCCGGGCGGCGTGACACGCGGTCGAGCAGCCGCGCGCCGTTCTCGAGATCGTTCTCCAGCTCGCCCGGCCCCTGCCCGGCCGCGATCTTGACCTCCACGGCGTGCTCCCAGGTCGCCCAGGGGTCGCTCCACGCGTCCACGCGATAGGTCCACATGCCCTCGGCGTCGGGCACCACCACGGCGGCGAACCGGTCGAGCCCGGTGCCCTGTTCCACCATTCGGGTCTGGCGCGAGACCCGATCGCCGGGCCCGCGCCACGCGACCGTGGCCGACACCGCGTCGTGGCCCTCGCGCCACACCGTCGCGGACACCGGGAAGTGTTCTCCCACAACGGCTTTGGCCGGATACCGGCCACAGCTCACGGTGGGCGTGACCTCGTCGATACCGAGCCGGCCGGTCATGGCAACGCCCCTTTAACCGAATTCGTACTGTGCGGACGCGAGCACGGTCAGTCTGCCTGATTCCATCAAAGCCCTTGACAGCGGGGCCTTTCCCCGAACGTACCCGCCACCCGGACGGGCGACACGACTCCGTAGGACGGAAGTTCTTTCACGTTACGGGTTTCGCCGCGCCGGGACCCGCGCTGCGAAACCGTGAACATCACGCGACTTTTGTGTTTCGCGCCCGTGTTTCGGCCGGCACTGTCACAACGTCTGCGGGCCTTCGACGAAATCGCGCGGGGCGCGCAGCAGGAGCAGTGACCGGGCCTCGACGGTGATGCGGGCCTTCGGCTCCAGCACGGGGGGATGGGCGGAGACGCCGTCGGGGGTGCTGGTGTCGAGGGTGGGCTTGTAGGTCTCGCCGTACTCGCGGCCGGGCAGCACCACCTCGAGCGGCTCGTCGCCGGCGTGCAGGATGAGCAGCCACGAGTGGTCGGTGACCAGCGCGCCCTCGCGGTTGCGGGCCTGGCTGTTGGAGCCGTCGATCCACAGGCAGAGCGAGCGGCGGTCGTCGTCGAACCAGTCGACCTCGTCGAACTCCTCGCCGTCGGGGCGGAACCAGATCAGGTCCGGCTTGCCGCTGAGCGTGGTCCGGCCCTCGAAGAACTCCGGCTGGCGCAGCGCCGGGCTCTCGGCGCGGATGCGGACCAGCCGCCGGGCGAAGGCCAGCATCGGCTCCGACGCCGCCGACGGCGTCCAGTCGAGCCAGGACGTCTCGTCGTCGAGGCAGTAGGCGTTGTTGTTGCCGCCCTGGGTGCGCCACATCTCGTCGCCCGCGGTGAGCATCGGCGTGCCGGTGGACAGCAGCAGCGTGGCGAGCAGGTTGCGGGCCTGGCGGGTGCGCAGCGCGAGCACCGCCGCGTCGTCGGTCTCGCCCTCCACGCCGTGGTTCCACGAGCGGTTGTCGTTGGTGCCGTCGCGGTTGTCCTCGCCGTTGTCCTCGTTGTGCTTTTCGTTGTAGGACACCAGGTCCCGCAGCGTGAAGCCGTCGTGGGCGGTGACGAAGTTGACCGACTGCCACGGGCGGCGCAGGTTGTGGTCGTAGAGGTCCGAGGACCCGGAAAGCCGGAAGGCGAGGTCGCGGACGCCGGTGACGCCGCGCCAGAAGTCACGCACGGTGTCGCGGTAGCGGCCGTTCCACTCGGCCCACTGCGCGCCGAAGTCGCCGACGCGGTAGCCCTCCCCCGTCGCGTCCCACGGCTCGGCGATGAGCTTGCCGCCCGAGAGCACCGGGTCGGTGGTGATGGCCGTGAGCATGGTCGAGTCGCGGTCGAACATGCCGCCGCGCGGGCGGCCCAGCGTGCTGGCCAGGTCGAAGCGGAAGCCGTCCACGCCGAGTTCCTGCATCCAGTACCGCAGGGAGTCGGTGACCAGCCGGACGACGGTGGGCGAGCCCGCGTCGAGGGTGTTGCCGCAGCCGGTGATGTCGGCCATGTGCCCGCGCTTGGTGTGCAGGTAGTAGGCCGGGGCGTCGAGCCCGCGCAGCGACAGCGTCGGCCCGTCCGGCCCGCCCTCGCAGGTGTGGTTGAACACGACGTCGACGATCACCTCGATGTTGGCCGCGTGCAGCGCCGCCACCATGGTGCGGAACTCCTCGACCTCACGCCCCGGCTCGCTCGCGTAGCGCGGGTGCGGCGCGAAGTAGCCGAGCGGCGAGTAGCCCCAGTAGTTGTGCCGGCCCGCGCGGATCAGCGACGGCTCGTCGGTGAACGCGTGCACCGGCAGCAGCTCGACCGTGGTGACGCCGAGCCGGGCCAGGTGCTCGATCGACACCGGGTGCGCGAGGCCGAGGTAGGTGCCACGCAGCGCCTCGGGGATGAACGGGTGCTGCTGCGTGAACCCCTTCACGTGCACCTCGTAGATCACCGACTCCTCGAACGGCACCTCCGGCTTCGCGCCGGTGTCCGGCCCGCCCGGCGACATCACCACCGAGAGCGGCACGCTGCCCAAGGAGTCCACAGTGGACGCTGGACCGCGGGCCGGGTCGCCGACGAAGCCCTGCGCGGCGTGCAGGTTCGTCAGCCGTCCGGTGATCCGGTAGGCGTACGGGTCCACGAGCAGCTTCGCCGGGTTGCAACGCAGCCCGCGCGACGGGTCGTACGGGCCGTGCACGCGGTAGCCGTACCGCTGCCCGGGGGTGACGCCGGGGACCAGCCCGTGCCACACGCCGAAGGTGCGCTCGGTGAGCTCGATGCGGCGCTCGGACCCGTCGTCCGCGATCAGGCAGACCTCGACGGCGTCGGCGACGGCGGAGGTGACGGCGAAGCGCACGCCGCCGGCCTCGGGGTGGGCCCCGAGCGGGAACGGTCGTCCGGCGAGGACCTGGGTGTCGGATGCGGGTCGCGTGGCCATGCGCAGATCTTCCCAAAGTCCGCGCCCGAACGGGACCGGTGCACGTCCGGGTCAGGGGTTCGGCCAGACCCGGGCGGCCCTCAGGGACCGGTGCTGACCAGCGCGAACGACTCCCCCGGCAGGCGCGCGGTGAACCCGCCCGCCAGGTCGGGCCCGGGCGCGCCCCAGGTCAGGAGCACCTCCTCGGCCGTACCGCCCAGCGGGACGGTGACCTCCCCGTCGCCGAAGTTGCACGCCAGCCGCAGCGCGCCGCGGTGCAGCACGAGCCACGAGCCGTCCGGCGCGGCCCGCACCACGAGCCCGGCCAGCCGCGGGTCGGCCAGCTCCGGGCGTTCGCGGCGCAACCGGATCAGCTTGCGATAAAGCTCGAGCATCTCGCGGTGGCCTTCGCGACCGGGTTCGGCCCAGTCGAGCCGGGAGCGGGCGACGGTGGCCGGGTCCATCGGGTCCGGCACGTCGGCCTCGCCCCAGCCGTGCCGGCCGAACTCGCGCCGCCGCCCTGTGCGCACTGCCTCGGCCAGCACCGGGTCCGGGAAAGAGGCGAAGAACTGCCATGGTGTGCTGGCGGCCCACTCCTCACCCATGAACACCATCGGCGTGTACGGCGAGCAGAACACCACTGCCGCGCCGCAGGCCAGCTTGCCCGGCGAGACCGTGGCCGAAAGCCGGTCGCCGGTCGCGCGATTGCCGATCTGGTCGTGGTTCTGCAGGTAGGCCAGGAACCGGTGGCCGGGCGCCTTGCGGGTGTCGAGGGGACGGCCGTGCGTCCGCCCGCGGAACGAGGACCAGGTGCCGTTGTGGAAGAACACCTCGCGCAGCGTCTTCGGGAGCGCGCCCGGCGCGGCGAAGTCGGCGTAGTAGCCGCTGGTCTCGCCGGTGAGCCGGACGTGCAACGCGTGGTGCAGGTCGTCGGACCACTGCGCACCCAGCCCGTAGCCCCCGCCGTCGCGCGTGGTGACGAGCTTCGGGTCGTTCTGGTCGGACTCGGCGATCAGCGTGAGCGGCCGCCGTAACGCCGCGGACAGCTCCTCGACCTCGGCCGCCAGCTCCTCCAGCAGGTGCGTCGCGCGCTTGTCGACCAGGGCGTGCACGGCGTCGAGGCGCAGGCCGTCGGCGTGGAAGTCTCGCAGCCAGCCGAGCGCGTTGTCGATCACGTAACGGCGCACCTCGTCGGACCCCGGCCCGTCCAGGTTCAGCCCGGCACCCCAGTCGGTGGCCCCGGCGAAGTACGGGCCGAACCGGTCGAGGTAGGCGCCGGACGGGCCGAGGTGGTTGTAGACCACGTCCAGCAGCACAGCCAGCCCGCGCGCGTGGCACGCGTCGACGAAGCGCTTCAGCCCGTCCGGCCCGCCGTAGGGCTCGTGCACCGCGCCCCACAGCACGCCGTCGTAACCCCAGCCCGCGGTGCCGTCGAAGGAGTTCACCGGCAGCAGCTCGACGTGCGTGATGCCGAGGTCGACGAGGTGACCCAGCCGTTCGATGGCCGAGTCGAACGTGCCGCCCTCGGTGAATGTGCCCACGTGCAGCTCGTAAACGACGCCGCCGGGCAGTGGCCGTCCGGTCCACCCGCTGTCGGTCCACGCGAACGCCGAGTGGTCGTACACGCGGGAGGCCTCGTGGACGCCGTGGGGCTGGCGCAGCGAGCGCGGGTCCGGCAGCGGCTTTTCGTCATCGCCGAGCAGGAAGGCGTAGTCGGTGCCGGTGGCGTCGGCCTGCCACCAGCCGCCGGTGGCCGCCGTCATCTCGTAGTCCGTGCCGTCGACCCGGACCAGCACACGTTCGGCCTCGGGCGCCCACACCGTGAACATCAGGAATCCCCTCGTACCAGCAAAGCCACCGGGTAGCGGTCGAACAGCGACGCCGCGGCCGGCCGGTCGCCGACGGTGCGGCCGGTCAGCGCGTCGGTCCAGACGCCCTCGGTCAACGGCAGCACGGTGTCGCGCCAGCCGCCGCCGCGCGCCAGCCCGACCGGCAGCCGGGTGACGGCCACGGCCAGGTCCTCGCCGCGCTGGAACGCCAGCAGGTGGTCCGCGGCGGCGCCCTCGGCGTGCAGCGGCCGGTAGCCGGTGAACAGCTCCGGCCGCTCGCGCCGCAGCGTCAGCGTCTTCTGCACCACGAGCAGCTTGGCCGCGCCGGTCTCGTCGACCTCCGGCTGTTCGCCCGCCAGCACCCGGCCGAGGATCTCGCGGCGCACGCCGTAGTCCACCTCGCGCCGGTTGTCCGGGTCCACCAGCGAAAGGTCCCACAGCTCGGTGCCCTGGTAGACGTCCGGGACGCCGGGGCAGGCCAGCTGCACCAGCTTCTGGCCGAGCGAGTTCACCCAGCCCGGCCCACGGACCCGACCGACGAACGCCTCGACGTCGGCGGCCAGCTCGGCGTCACCCAGCACCTGCCCGGGCCACGCGGCGACGGCCCGTTCGAACGGCTCGTCGTGGTCGGTCCAGGTGGTGCGGAGCTTCGACTCCTTGGCCGCCTTGTCCAGGTAGTCGCGCAGCCGCTCGGGGCTGATCGGCCACGCCCCGACGAGGGTCTGCCAGGCCAGCAGGTTCAGCGCGGGCTCGTCGATCGGCCGGCGCGCGGTCCACCGCCGGACCGCGGCGGCGAACTCGTCGGGCACCTCCGACAGCACGGCCAGCCGCGCGCGGGTGTCCTCGGAACGCTTGGTGTCGTGGGTGGTCAGCGTGGTCATCGTCGCCGGGTACGCCGCGGCGCGGTTTTCCGCCAGCCCGTGGAAGTCCGCGACGCCGAGGCCGAACCGGTCCGGGTTCCCGCCGACCTCGTTCAGCGCGGCGAACCGGGTGAACCGGTAGAAGGTGGTGTCCTCGGTGCCCTTGGCCACCACCATGCCCGATGTCTGCTGGATCCGCGTGGCCAGCTCGCCCTCGGGCTCGCCGCGCACCTGCGTGTCCAGCGCGTCGAGCGCCGCGCCCAGGTCCGGCCGCCGGGACCGGGCCAGCTCGAGCGCCGCGGCCCAGTTTTCGCCGCCCTCGGGCAGATACGAGCGGTAGACCGGGAAGGCGATCATCACCTCGGCCACCGCGGCCCGCGCGGCTTCGGCGTCCACCCCGGTCAGCAGCGCGGCGATCCGGTGCACCTCCGCGACCAGGATCCGGTCGGTGACCAGGCGGCGGGCCTGCTCCTCCACGGCGTGGTAATCGGTCCGGCCGCCCAGCTCACCGGCCAGCCGGGTGAACGCGGGGGCGGCGGCCGGGTCGACGAACACGCCCGCGATCTCCCGCAGCGCGTCGTACCCCGTGGTGCCGTCCACCGGCCAGCTCTGCGGCAGCGCTTCGCCGGGGTGCAGGATTTTCTCCACCACCAGCCACGCGCCCGGCGCGCCCTCGCGCAGCCGCGTCATGTAGCCACCGGGGTCGGCGAGGCCGTCCGGGTGATCCACGCGCAGGCCCTGGACGTCGCCGTCGGACACCCAGCGCAGCACCTCGCCGTGGGTCTCGGCGAACACCTCGGGCTTCTCGACGCAGACCGCGGCGAGGTTCGTGATGTCGAAGAACCGCCGGTAGTTCAGCTCCGCATTGCCGCGGCGCCAGCCCACCAGCTCGTAGTGCTGGCGGTCGTGGACCTCCTGCGGGCTCCCGTCATCAGTGCCGGGCGCGATCGGGAAGCGGTGGTCGTAGTAGACGAGTTCGTCGCCTTCCACGGCCAAATCGGCGACGGCTTCGTCGTCACCGAGGACCGGCAGCAGCAGGCGGCCGCGGCTCCAGTCGATGTCGAAGTACCCGGCGTACGCGGACTCACGACCGTGGCGCAGCACGTCCCACCACCACGGGTCGGTCTTCGGCACCTCCACCGCCATGTGGTTCGGCACGATGTCGACGACCAGCCCGAGCCCGGCCTCCTTGAGCCGAGACGACAACGCTTTGCGGGCCGCTTCGCCGCCCAGCTCGGGCCGCGCGCGCGTCGGGTCGACCACGTCGTAACCGTGGGTGGAGCCGGGAGTCGCGTCGAGCACCGGCGAGGTGTATAAGGCGCCGACGCCGAGCGCGCGTAAGTAATCGACCAGCTCGGCGGCGTCGGTGAAAGTCAGCTCCGGGCGCAGCTGCACGCGGTAAGTCGAAGACGGCTTGCTCATGCGCCCACCTCACCGAACCCGGCTGCGGCGGATGACGCTTTCCCCTCGCTGAGTGCAGCGAAAGCGTCATCCGCTGCGTGCTCGCGCCGCGAAGAAGGCGTGGTCATACGTCGTCGTCCTCACCCGCGGTCCGCTGCAGCACGACCAGCGACCGCGCGGCCAGGTTCAGCTTGCCGCCGCCGGGCACCAGCTCGCCGTCGGCGTGCCCGACCTCGCCGGTCGCGGTGTCCACGACCACGGTCCACTCGCGGCCGTAACCGTTGCCCGGCAAGGTCATCGCGATGTCCTCGTAGTGCGCGTTGAACGCCAGCAGGAACGAGTCGTCGACCACGCGCATGCCGCGCGGGTCGAGGTCCGGGATGCCCTCGCCGTTGAGGAAGATGACCACGGACTTGCCGAAGCCGTCGTCCCAGTTCTGCTCGGTCATCTCCTCGCCGGCCGGGGTGAACCAGGCGATGTCGCCCAGCTCCTCGCCCTTGCGCAGCGGCTTGCCCTGGAAGAACCGGCGGCGCCGGAACACCGGGTGCCGGCGCCGGAACGCGGCCAGCCCGGCGGTGAACTCGACCAGGTCGGAGTTCTCCGACGCCAGCTCCCAGTCCATCCAGGACAGTTCGGTGTCCTGGCAGTAGGCGTTGTTGTTGCCCTGCTGGGTGCGGCCGAACTCGTCGCCGTGCAGCAGCATCGGCACGCCTTGGGAGAGCAGGTTGGTGGCGAGCAGGTTGCGGCGCTGTCGGGCGCGGAGCGCGAGCACCGCGGGATCGTCGGTCGGGCCCTCGACCCCGCAGTTCCACGAGCGGTTGTCGTCGGCGCCGTCGCGGTTGCCCTCGCCGTTCGCCTCGTTGTGCTTTTCGTTGTAGGACACCAGGTCTGCCAGCGTGAAGCCGTCGTGCGCGGTGACGAAGTTGATCGACGCGAACGGGCGGCGACCGTCGTCCTGGTACAGGTCCGAAGAGCCGGTGATCCGGGACGCGAACTCGCCGAGCGTGGCCTGCTCGCCGCGCCAGAAGTCGCGCACGGTGTCGCGGAACTGCCCGTTCCACTCCGTCCACAGCGGCGGGAAGTTGCCGACCTGATACCCGCCGGGGCCGACGTCCCACGGCTCCGCGATCAGCTTCACCTGGCTCACGATCGGGTCCTGCTGCACCAGGTCGAAGAACGTGGACAGCCGGTCGACGTCGTAGAACTCGCGGGCCAGCGCGGAGGCCAGATCGAACCGGAAGCCGTCCACGTGCATCTCGGTCACCCAGTAGCGCAGCGAGTCCATGATCAGCTGCAGGGTGTGCGGGTTGCGCACGTTCAGCGAGTTCCCGGTGCCGGTGTAGTCCATGTAGTACTGCGGGTCGTCCTCGACGAGCCGGTAGTAGGCCTCGTTGTCGATGCCGCGCATGGACAGCGTCGGGCCCAGGTGGTTGCCCTCGGCGGTGTGGTTGTAGACGACGTCGAGGATCACCTCGATGCCCGCCTCGTGCAGCGCGCGGACCATGCCCTTGAACTCCTGGACCTGGCCGCCCTGCCCGGGCATCGCCGCGTAGCCGTCGTGCGGGGCGAAGTAGCCGATGGTGTTGTAGCCCCAGTAGTTGCGCAGGCCCTTCTGGTCCAGCCCGTGGTCGGTGACGAACTGGTGCACCGGCATCAGCTCGACCGCGGTCACGCCCAGCTTCTTCAGGTGCTCCACCACCGCCGGGTGCGCCAGGCCCGCGTACGTGCCGCGCAGCCGCTCCGGCACGAACGGGTGCGTCATCGTCATGCCCTTGACGTGTGCCTCGTAGATCAGCGTCTCGTGGTAGGGCGTGCGCGGCGCGCGGTCGTTGGCCCAGTCGAAGAACGGGCTGACCACCAGCGAGTACGGCACGTGGCCCGCGGAGTCGTCGTCGTTGCGCTGCTCCGGGTCGTCGAAGCGGTAGCCGAACAGCGCCTCGGTCCAGTCGACGCCGCGGGAAAGTGCCTTGGCGTACGGGTCGATCAGCAGCTTGGTCGGGTTGCAGCGCAGGCCGCGCTCCGGGTCGTACGGGCCGTGCACACGGAACCCGTAGCGCTGGCCGGGGCCGACGCCGAGCAGGTAGCCGTGGTGGACGAAGCCGTCCACCTCCTCCAGCCGGGCACGTGTCTCGGTGCCGTCATCGTCGAACAGGCACAGGTCGACGTGCTCGGCCACCTCGGAGAACAACGCGAAGTTGGTCCCCACCCCGTCGTAGGTGGCGCCGAGGGGATAGGGCGTTCCGGGCCAGGGCCGCACGGGGCTCTCCTTGTGTTGCTTCGGTTCCGACGACAGGGACTGGGCGGCCGATCCCCGCTAGGGCAGCGGCCGGGCGGCCTTCAACGGGGCCACGGCCGCGTGCACCCGGGGATCGGCGAACAACCCGTCGACGGTGACGGGCAAGGGAATCCGCCAGTTAGGGTACTGGTCGACGGTGCCGGGCAGGTTGGGCTGCCGCAGCTGCCCGACCACATCCGCGGGCGAGGTCAGTACCAGCCGCGAAGCCGCCGAGGCGAGCAGCGTGTGCAATGCCACAACCAGGTCGTCGCCGGAGATCCCTTCCCGCGCAACGAGGTCCAGCAACGCAGCGCGCTCGGCCGCTGCCTCGGCGTACTCGTCGGCCGCCGGCCGGTCGAGCAGGCCCAGCTCGGCGCGCAGCCGCACGTGCTCGGCCGCCAGCCAGCCGGCGACCGTGGGCAGGTCGTGGGTGGAGATGCTCGCCATCGCCTCGGGGTCCCACTCCGCCGGACGGACGAACGGCTGGCCCGGCGCGTCCCAGTCGCGCTGGAACCACAGCACGGCGGAGCTGAGCAGCCCGCGCGCCTGCATGGTCTCGGTGACGGTGTCCTCCACCGTGCCCAGGTCCTCGCCGACCACGACGGCGCTCGCGCGGTGCGCCTCCAGGGCGAGCACGCCGAGCATCGCTTCGGCGTCGTAGTGCACGTACGTGCCGCGGCCGGCGGGCTCGCCCGGTGGGATCCACCACAGCCGCCAGAGCCCGGCGATGTGGTCGACGCGGATGCCGTCGGCGTGCTGGAGCACCCCGCGCACGACGTCGCGGAACGGCGCGTAGCCGGCCTCGGCCAGCCGGTCCGGGCGCCACGGAGGCAGGTTCCAGTCCTGGCCCTGCTGGTTGAACGCGTCCGGTGGGGCCCCGACGCGGACCTTCGCGGCGAAGACGTCACGCAGCGCCCAGGTGTCCGCACCGCCGGGATGGACGCCGACGGGCAGGTCGTGCACCACACCGACCGGCATCCCGGCCTCGCGGGCGGCGCGGCGGACGTCGTCGAGCTGCTCGTGGCAGAGCTGCTGCAGCCAGCCGTGGAACTCGACACGTCCGGCCAGCTCTTCGCGGGCCGCGGCGACCGCGGGGCCGGACGGGTCGCGCAGCGGTTCCGGCCACTCGCGCCAGTCGGCGCCGTGGACCTCGGCGAGCGCGCCGAACGTCGCGAAGTCCCGCAGGTCGCCGTCCAGCTCGACCGGACGCGGGTGGTGCGGGCGGAGCAGTTCGAGGGCGCTGTTCTTGGCCGTCCAGACGGCGTCGTAGTCGATCAGCTCGCCCTCGCCTGCGGGAGCGAGGGCCAGCACCTCGGCGCGGGTGTCCTCGTCCGCGTTCGCGAACGCCTCGGTCGCGGTGACGCGCAGGTAGATCGGGTTGGCGAAGCGGCGGCTGGACGGCGAGTACGGCGAGCGCTCGACCGGGTGCGCCGGGCTGAACGCCTGCACCGGGTTGACCAGTAGCACCCCGGCGCCCAGTTCGGCGGCCGACCGCGCGGCGACGGTCTTGAGGTCGCCGAAGTCGCCCATCCCCCACGACGCGCCGGAGTGCAGCGAGTAGAGCTGGAGCATCCAGCCCCAGGCCGGCGGCACGTCCGGCAGCTTCGCCGGGACGACGGCGAGCGGCACGCGCTGCTCGGCGGTGACGACGTGGTGCCAGCCGAGCGGCAGGTCGGCCGGCAGCGAGGTGCCGACGTCGCGGGTGGTGCCGTCCTCCAGCTCGACCGTGGCGGCCCGGCCCAGTTCCCGTTCCTGCCCCTCCCGGACGACCAGCGTCGGCGGCAGGGCGGTGGTGTCCCGGCTTTCGCGGACGGCAGTCAGCGCCGCCACGACGGCTTCGGGGGTACTGGCGTCGACGTCGAACTGCGCGAGCACCGCGACGACGACTTCGGCCTCCACCTGGACCTCGACCTGATCGGAGTTCTCGTACCGGGTGGCCACGCCGTACGCGGCGGCCAGCTCGGCCAGCTCGGGCGGGACGGCGTTCTCGGGCGCCTCGTCGGCGGCGGGGCTCTGCACCGGCCCAGTCTCTCGGGCGGTGCGGTGGCGCGCCAATCGCCTCGCCGCGCGGCACCCGAATGCCTTCTGCCGAAGAGGCAACAGCGGTAACCGGCCAGTCGGGGGGCGTGCCGGCCGGTTACCGCCACACCACCACAGAGGGCGGTGCGCGAACGGAATGACGGCCGAACCGTGACTTCACTCGTTCAGGTGAACCAAGCGGTTCAGGGGTTGTGGAATCAGCCGTTGAGCGGTCCTGGGTGCAGGTACGGCTCCGGCGGGATCACCGAGCTGTGCGCCCACGCCCGGAAGAATCCCGAAAGGTCCTGCCCGGCGTCGCGGGCGGCGAGGCGTTCGAAGTCGGGCCAGGAGGCGTTGCCGTAGCGGTGGGCGGCGGTCCAATGCCGGAGCAAGCCGAAGAACTTGCCGTCGCCGATGGTGCGGCGCAGCGCGTGGAGCATCAGCGCGCCGCGGTCGTACAGGGCGTAGTCCAGCGGGCGGTCCTTGCCCGGGTCGTAGATCGGCACCGCCCAGTACGCCGCGTCGCCGGCATGGCTCGCGACGATCTCGCGGTAGGACTTGTCGAGGTCCGCGCCGTTCTCGGCCTCGTCCCAGAGCTGGCCGGTGTACTGGGCGAAGCACTCGGCGAGGCAGCCGTCGCGCCAGTCCGAAAAGGACACTGAGTCGCCGAACCACTGATGAGCCAGCTCGTGCACCGCGGAGGCGTCGAAGAACGCGCCGTCGTAGGTCGGGCGGGTCTGCGTCTCCAGCGCGAGGCTGCCCTCGGTCGCCTCGGGCGCCACGACGATCGACCCGGTGGAGTCGAACGGGTACGGGCCGAACGTCTTCGTGAGGAACGCCATGATCTTCGGCACCAGCGCCTCGGAGTCCGGCAGGTAGGTGGTGTTCTGCCCGTACGCGTTGATCACCGGCGTGCCGTCGGCCAGCTTCGCGGTGTGCACGGTGAACTTGTCGATCGCCATCGTCGTGGCATACGAGACGATCGGGTGATCTTCGTTCCACCGGAACGTCTTCAGCCCGTCGCGCTCCGACGTCGGCCCCGGCAGCCCGTTGCCGATCACCGTCCACGCCGCGGGCACGGTCGCCTCCAGGTGCAGCGCGGCCTTGTCCGACGGGTGGTCGTTCAGCGGGAACCACGCGGTGGCCGAGTGCGGCTCGCCGGTCACGTCGACGCCGCCGCCCTGCAGCTTGTGCCAGCTCACCCCCGTCGGCTTGCCGGAGTAGCCGACCCGCACCGCGAACGCGCTCCCCCGCCGGACCCGCGACGCCGGCGTGATCACCAGCTCGTGCGCGCCCGACCGCGCGACCTCGCGCGCCGGCACCCCGTTCACCGTCACCGAGCTGACGGTGAAGCCCTCCAGGTCGAGGTTGAACCGGTCGAGGTCCTGCTTCGCCGACGCGTGCACTGTCGTGTCGCCGGCGAACGAATCCGGCTTCGCGGGGTCGTAGGAGACCTTCACGTCGTAGCGCGAGACGTCGTAGCCGCCGTTGCCGTCCTGCGGGAAATACGGGTCGCCGACGCCGTCCGTGCCGATCGCGGACGGTGGCGCCATACCGAGGGCGGCCGTGCTGCCGGCGACCAGCGCCAGCGCCGCGACCTTGTGCCACAACGGGTTCACTGCTTCTCCCCGTCCACCGTCAGGTCCTGCGTGGCGACGGCGGTGAGCACGAGGATCGGGGCCGGTGGCGGCCGCGGCCGCCCATACTCTCCTGAACACGGCGCCAGACTCGCAGAAATCCGGCGGGCACCGGTCAGGAAGTTGTCAAGATCCGGTGATCCTCTCGCGACCGAGTTTCCCGGCCAGCCGGCCGAGCCACGCCTCGACTTCGGCGGGCTCGCGGTCGGGCAGCCCGAAGATCGTCTCGGTCACGCCCGCGGCTTCCAGCCGGGCCAGCAGATCGGGATCGGGCCGCGGCCCCAGCGCGGCCACCTCGGGCTCGCCTTCGCGGCCCTCCTCGTGCCAGATCCGACGCAGCAGCGCGACGCTCTCCTCGATGTCCACTTCGGACGGAGTGGTGAGCCAGCCGTCGGCCGAGCGCGCGATCCAGCGGAACGTCTTCTCCGTGCCGCCCGCGCCGACGAGCACCGGGATCCGCGGCTGCACCGGCTTCGGCCACGCCCAGCTGGGGCCGAACTCGACGAACTCGCCGGAGTAGCTCGCCTCGTCACTGGTCCACAGCTCACGCATCGCTTCGAGGTACTCGCGCAGCGCGGTGCGGCGCTTCTTGCCGGGCACGCCGTGGTCGGCCAGCTCGTCGGTGTTCCAGCCGAAGCCGACGCCGAGCGTGACCCGGCCGCCGGAGAGGTGGTCGAGGCTGGCGACGGTCTTGGCCAGCGTGATCGGATCGCTCTCCACCGGCAGGGCGACGGCGGTGGCGAGCCGGATCCGCGTGGTCACCGAGGCCGCGGTGGCGAGCGCGACCCACGGGTCCAGCGTGCGCAGGTACCGGTCGTCCGGCAGGGTTTCGTCCCCGGTGCGCGGGTGTGGCGCCGAGCGCCGCACCGGGATGTGCGTGTGCTCGGGGACGTAGAAGGCGTCGAAGCCCGCGTCCTCCGCCGCCCGCGCCGCGGCCGCCGGGGTGATGCCCCGGTCGCTGGTGAAGAGCACGATCCCGTATTTCACACTTCCGCACATTATTAGAACGTGTTTCAGTTTGCAACGGCCGGCGGCGCCCGCGATGATCGGCCGGTACCAGTGACGGGTTCGGCAGGAGGCAGCCGTGGAGGCGATCGGCCGGGCGCTGGCGCTCGCGGGTTCGATGGCGTGGGAGATCCTCTGGGCGCTGATCCTCGGCTTCGCCCTTTCCGCGACGGTGCAGGCGGTGGTGCGCAAGTCGACGATCGTGCGGCTGATGGGCGACAACCGCCCGCGCACCCTGGCCACCGCGACCGCGCTGGGCGCCGCGTCGTCCTCGTGCTCCTACGCCGCCGTCGCGCTCGCGCGCTCGCTCTTCCGCAAGGGCGCGGACTTCACCGCGGCCATGGCGTTCGAGATCGGCTCGACGAACCTGGTGGCCGAGCTGGGCATCATCCTCGCGCTGCTGCTCGGCTGGCAGTTCACCCTGGCCGAGTTCGTCGGCGGCCCGCTGATGATCGTGCTGCTGGCGCTGCTGTTCCGGCTGTTCGTCCGCACCCGGCTGGTCGCGCGGGCCCGCGAACAGGCGGACAAGGGCGTGGCCGGTTCGATGGAGGGCCACGCCGCGATGGACATGTCCGTCGGCGGCGAGGGCTCGTTCCTTCGCCGGCTCAGCTCCCCGGACGGCTTCACCGCCGTGGCGCACGTTTTCGTGATGGAGTGGGCCGCCGTGCTGCGCGACATCGTGATCGGCCTGCTGATCGCCGGCGCCGTCGGCGCGTGGGTGCCGGACTCGTGGTGGCAGGCGCTGTTCTTCAACGGCCACCCGCTGGCTTCCGCGCTGTGGGGCCCGCTGATCGGGCCGGTGGTGGCGATCCTGTCCTTCGTCTGCTCGATCGGGAACGTGCCGCTGGCCGCCGTGCTGTGGAACGGCGGCATCAGCTTCGGCGGCGTCGTCGCGTTCCTCTTCGCCGATCTGCTGATCCTGCCGATCCTGAACATCTACCGGAAATATTACGGTCTGCGGGTGATGTTCGTGCTGCTCGGCACTTTCTACGCGGCGATGGCGGGCGCGGGTTACCTCGTCGAGCTGCTGTTCGGCGCCGCCGGGCTGGTCCCCTCCCAGCGCTCCGCGCGCTTCGGCGAAGACGGGATTTCCTGGAACTACACCACGTGGCTGGACCTGGTGTTCCTCGTCCTCGCGGCGGTGCTCGTGGTCCGCTTCACCCGCACCGGCGGCCTGCCGATGCTGCGGATGATGAACGGCCCGCCGGACCATCGGCACCGTTAGCCGATTATTCCGGCAAAACCGGTGCTTGACGTGGGGGTGGGTCGGGTACTCAACTGTAGGTGCGATCACCGGCCCGATCCGTCCCGAGGAGGGGTCATGCTGCCCTATCGAGACCGCAGCGCGCTGCGGAAGATCGAAGAAGAGCTGGCCGCGAGCGATCCCGCGTTCGTGGCCGCGTTGAGCCAGGGCGTGCCCCCGTTGCGCTCACGGCTATGGCTGACCACCCTCGTCCTGGCCGACGTCACCGTCGTGCTGATGATCGTGTTCGGCCTGCTCACCGGCAGCACCGGCCTGTTCTTGTGGGGCTTCGCCGCCATCCCCGCGCTCGTGTGGGTCCACCACGACCTGCTCAAGAGCAAGCGGGAACGGCAGTCCGGAGAAGCGCTGAACCGGTCGGGCGACTAGTCGGCGAACGCCGTCACTTGCCGGCCGCGGCCCGCTCCAGCAGCGGGGTGATCCGGTACGGCACCATCTCGCGCATCACGAGCGCGTTGTTCGTCCGCTCCACGCCCGGGATCTCGAGCATCTGCCCGGCGATCCGGTACAGGTCGTCGGCGTCGGTGGCGACGACGTGCACCAGGAGGTCGGACGGGCCGGTCAGCCCGTGCACCCGCAGCACCTCCGGCACCGCGGCCAGCGACCGGCCGACCTCGTCGAGCAGCCGTTGCACGACCTGCACGGTGACAAAGGCGGTGAGCGGGTAGCCCAGCGCCGCCGGGTCGATCCGGTGCTCGGCCGAGCGCAGCGCCTCGCCCTGTTCCAGCCGCGCGAGGCGGCTCTGCACGGTGTTGCGGGACAGGCCCAGCTCGTCGGCGAGCGCGACGGCGGTGGCGCGGGGCGCGCGTCCCAGGGCGAGCAGGATGCGGGCGTCGGTGGCGTCGAGCCGCTGGGCACTGGGCATGCTGCGCAGTCCTCTCCGCGCCCGGAGGCGCCGTTCTGGGCGTTCTGCTCAACGAGCAATGCTTCAGTTGTGCAGCCTAACCAGCTCTGTTGGACTGACGACGACGTTCCGCCCAAGAGAGGTCCACGAAGCCGTGAGCAGCCCCGCCCCCGAGCGCACCAGCGAGACCGGCACCGAGATCCTGCGCGAGGTGCAGGATCGCGTGCTCTGGCTCTCCACCGCGATCATCGACCACGCCAACCGGGTGCGCCCCAACCTGACCGGTCTCAAGGTCGGCGGGCACCAGGCGTCCAGTGCCTCGATGGTGTCGATCATGACCGCGCTGTGGTTCGCCCGGCTGCGCGCCGAGGACCGCGTTTCGGTGAAACCGCACGCCTCCCCCGTGCTGCACGCGATCAACTACCTGCTCGGCGACCTCGACGAGCGCTACCTGACGTCGTTGCGCGAGTTCGGCGGGCTCCAGAGCTACCCGTCGCGCTCGAAGGACCCGGACCGGGTCGACTACTCCACCGGTTCCGTCGGCATCGGCGCCACCGCGCCGTTGTGGGGCGCGATGGCCCGCCGCTACGTCGAGGCCAGCACCGGCGGCGCGGGCACCGGCCGCCAGTACTCGCTGGTCGGCGACGCCGAATTGGACGAGGGCGCCGTCTGGGAGGCGGTGCTCGACCCGACCGTCGCCGAGCTGGGCGAGGTCGTGTGGATCGTCGACCTCAACCGCCAGTCGCTCGACCGCGTGGTGCCCAACATCGGCGCGACCCGCCTGCAGGGCATGTTCGACGCGGCGGGCTGGCAGGTGCTGACCGTCAAGTACGGCCGCCTGCTGCAGGACCTGTTCGAGCGCCCGGGCGGTGACGCGCTGCGGCGCCGTATCGACGACATGGCCAACCCCGAGTACCAGCGGCTGCTGCGCTGCACCCCGGCCCAGCTGCGCGAGCGGCTCGCCTCACCGGAGCTGTCGCCGTTGCTGGACACGCTCGACGACACCACCCTGCACGCGGCCATCCGGAACCTCGGCGGCCACGACCTGCCGGCGCTGCTGGACGCGTTCGACGCCGTCGACGACTGCCGTCCGACGGTGATTTTCGCTTACACCGTCAAAGGTTTCGGCCTGGCCAGCGAGGGCCACCCGCAGAACCACTCGTCGCTGCTGACCGCCGAGCAGGTCGGCGAGCTGGCCGCCCGCGTCGGCACCTCGCCCGGCGAGCCGTGGCGGAAGTTCGAGGACGGCTCGGCCGCCGCCCGGCTGTGCGCGGACACGGCGGCCCGCCTGCGCCGTGAACCCGTTGCGCCGCACCAGGTTCCGCCGATCCCGGCGGACATCGGCCGGACCCCGGCCGGGCGTGCCACCACGCAGGCCGCCCTCGGGCGCGCGCTGCTGGACCTGACGCGTGAGGCGCCGGAGGCCGCGAAGCTGGTCGTCACGCTGTGCCCGGACGTCTCGTCGAGCACCAACCTCGGCGGCTGGGTCAACAAAGTCGGCGTGTGGTCGCCGCAGGAGCGCGTCGACTGGTTCGCCGACGACCCCGAGACGATCCTGCACTGGCGCGAGCGGCCCACCGGCCAGCACCTGGAGCTGGGCATCGCCGAGACGAACCTGGTGGGCGCACTCGGCGAGCTGGGCGCGACCTGGTCGCGGTGGGGACGGCCGCTGCTGCCGATCGGCGTGCTCTACGACCCCTTCGTGGAACGCGCGCTGGAGCCGTGGTCGTTCGGCATCTACGCGGGCGGGCAGTCGATCCTGGTCGGCACGCCCTCGGGCGTCACGCTGGCCCCGGAGGGCGGCGCGCACCAGTCGGTGACCACGCCGTCGGTGGGCCTGGAGCAGCCGGGCTGCATCACCTACGAGCCGGCGTTCGCGCTCGACGTGGAGTGGACGCTGCTGGCGTCGCTGGCCCGCCTCGGCCGGCCCGACGGGACCTCGGCGTACCTGCGGCTCTCGACGCGGCCGGTGGAGCAGAGCCTCGCCGCGGTGCCCTCGGACCCGGCGGCCCGCGAACGCCGTCGCCGCCAGGTCGTGGCCGGCGCGTACCCGCTGCGCACCGCCGCGGTGGCGCGCCCGGACGTCACGATCGTGACGATGGGCGCGCTCGTCACGGAGGCGCTCACCGCCGCGGACCGCCTGGACGCACTGGGCAAACACGCCGACGTGGTCTGCGTGACCAGCCCCGGTCTGCTGTTCCGCGCGCTGCAGGCCCGCGCCGGGCAGGGCCACGCCGACACCTGGATCCTCGACTCGGCGCTGCCGGCCGAGCGCTCCGCCCCGATGGTCACGGTGCTCGACGGGCACCCGCACACCCTCGCCTTCCTGGCCAACGTGCACCGCGTGCGCGCCGCCCACCTCGGCGTCACGCAGTTCGGCCAGTCCGGCGACCTCGACAGCGTCTACCACCACCACGGCATCGACGCGGACAGCACGATCCGCGCCGCGCTGGACGTCGCGGACTGATCACTGTCCACAGAGGATGGTTCAGCCGCCGATCATGATCAGTGACCGGGCGCCCTGGCCCGCGCGCATCCTGGCGAACGCCTCGGGCACCTCGTCGAGCGAGATCCGGTGGGTCACCAGGGTTTCCAGGTCGAGCGCGCCGGAACGGACCTCCTCGGCGAGCAGCGGGATGTCGCGGTCCGGGTCCGACGCGCCGTAGACGGTGCTGGTGAGCGTGCGCGCGAAGTGGAAGATCTCCAGCGGGTTGAACACCACCTGCTGGTCGCGCCGGCCGACACCGACCACGGTGCAGTGCCCGCCGCGGCGGACCGAACTCCACGCCGCGCGGATCGTGGCGGCCGCGCCGACGCATTCGAACGCGTGGTCCGCGCCGCGGCCCTCGGTGAGCCCGCGCACCTGCCGGGCCAGTTTGCCGTCGCTGAGCAGGAACTGCGTGGCCCCGGCGGCCCGCGCCAGCTCCTCCTTCTCCGGCGAGACGTCCACGGCGATGATCGGCGACGCGCCCGCGAGCTTCGCCCCGAGCACCGCGCACAACCCGATGCCGCCCAGGCCGAGCACGAGCACGGACTGTCCACTCCGGACCTTCGCGGTGTTCCGCACGGCGCCGATGCCGGTCAGCACGGCGCAGCCCATCAGCGCGGCGAGGTCCAACGGGACGCCGTCGGGCAGCGGCACCACGGACTTGCCGGGCAGCACCGTTTCCTCGGCGAAGCCGCCGACGCCGAGGACCACGTGCAACTGCTCGCCGCCGACCTCCCCGCGCGGCAGTGTGGTGACCCCTTCGATCGCGGCGCAGAGCCACGGCTCACCGGCCCGGCAGAACCAGCACTCCCGGCACGCCGCCGCCCAGTTCAGCACCACACGGTCACCCGGCTCGACGTGGGTCACCTCCGCGCCGGTCTCGGCGACGATGCCCGAGGCCTCGTGCCCGGGCACGAACGGGTACTGCGGGCTGAGCGTTCCGTCCACCATGGACAGATCGGAGTGGCAGACGCCCGCCGCGGTGATCCGGACCCGCACGTCGGACGGCCCGACAGGCGGCAGCGTGACGTCCAGTACCTCCGGCTCGGCTCCGGGCTCGCGCACGACAACGGCTTTGACCACGGCGTCTTCTCCTTGACTGGCACGGAAAACGACTCAGAGCTGGATGGACTTGACCTCGGTGAACTCGGCCAGCGCGTGGCGGCCCATCTCCCGCCCGACGCCGGACCGCTTGTACCCGCCGAAGGGCGCGAGCGGGTTGTACGCGCCGCCGTTGACGTCGATCTGACCGGTGCGCACTCGCCGCGCGAAGGCCAGCGCGCGGTCCTGGTCGGCCGACCAGACGGCGCCGTGCAGGCCGTAACGCGAGTTGTTCGCGATCCGCAACGCGTCGGCCTCGTCGTCGAACGGGATGATCGACAGCACCGGGCCGAAGATCTCCTCCTGCGCGATGGTGGCGTCCGGGTCGACGTCCGCGAACACCGTCGGCGCCACGAAGTACCCGGTGTCCAGCCCGGCCGGGGCTTCGGCGCCGCCGGTCACCAGCGTCGCGCCTTCGGCCACGCCCTTGGCGATGAACTCGCGGACGCGCTCACGCTGGGCGGCCGAAACCATCGGACCGAGCTTCGTCTTCGGGTCCAGCGGGTCTCCGGGGGTGAAGCCCTCGGCGAACTTCTTCGCCAGCGCCACGGCTTCCTCCTGCTTCGCGCGCGGGACGAGCATCCGCGTCCAGGCCGTGCAGGTCTGGCCGCCGTTGAGGAAAGCGTTGGAGACGCCCACTTTCACGGCCATCGCGAGGTCGGCGTCGTCGAGGATCACGTTCGCGGACTTGCCGCCCAGCTCCAGCGTCACCCGCTTGACCGACTGCGCGGCCAGCTCGGCCACGCGGGTGCCCGCGCGCACGGACCCGGTGAACGACACGACATCGACCTCCGGGTGGGTCGCCAGCGCCTCGCCCACCACCGGGCCGAAGCCGGTGACCAGGTTGACCACCCCGGCCGGGAAACCGGCCTCGTGGACCGCGTCGAACAGCTGGTACGCGCTCAGCGGCGCGACCTCGCTGGGCTTGACCACCACGGTGCAGCCCGCCGCCAGCGCGGGCGCGATCTTGCAGGTGATCTGGTGCAGCGGATAGTTCCACGGCGTGATCGCGGCGACCACGCCCGCGGCCTCGCGCACGATGAGCGAGTTGCCGGCCCGCTCGTCGGCCTCGTCCTCGGCCAGCAGGTCGACGTAGGTCTGCACGTCCGTCTGCGGCAGCGCGGCCTGGATACGCGTCGCGATGCGCAACGGCGTGCCGACGTCACGGGCGATGGTCTCGCCGATCTCCTCGGCGCGTTTCACCAGGCCTTCGTGCAGACGCCGCAGGCATTCCGCGCGCTCGGCCCGGCTGGTGGCGGACCACGCGGGGAAGGCCTCCCGGGCCGCGCGCACCGCGCGATCGGCGTCCTCGGCGGTGCCCTCGGGGATCACCGCGAGCACCTGTTCGGTGGCCGGGTTCTCCACCGCGATCGTGGCGTCGGCCCCCGGAACCCACTCGCCGCCGACGTACAGCACGTTGCGCTCTTCCACCGAGTCTCCTTCGACCGGAACCGTTCGCGAGACGACTCTATAGAAAACCGCCCCGGACGTCCCGGCGCGCGAGCGGATCACTGGACCCGATCGTGACCCCGGTCACATTTTTCCCTCCGCAGAACCTCTCACGCCGCCCCGCCGACTACCCGGATGAGCCCCCGGCCACGGGGCCGAGCGAACGTCCGAAGTGGACACCGACTAAGGGGAGAAGTCATGGCGCTGACACGCAAGCAGGGATTCCTGATGTCCGGAGCGGCCGCGGCGGTCCTGCTGACCGCGGGCACGATCGGCATCACCACCGCGTCGGCGGATCCGGCGCAGAACACGGGGAGCAACCAGAAGATGGCCCAGCACAGTCAGAGCGCGGCCCAGCCGCCGAAGGGCGCCCGCGCGGTCGTCCAGGTCAGCCCGAACCCGACCACCGAGCGCGGCCAGGAGGTCACGATCACCGGCAACTGCGGCGGCGGCACCGGCCTGAGGGCCGTGGTCGGCGGCTCGTTCGAGCGCCCGTCGCTGGTGAACGTCAAGATCCTCAAGAGCGACGCGGACGGCTTCCTCGCGAAAGCCAACGTCGCGCCGAACATCGGCAACGGCGTCGGCCCGGTCCTGGTGGACTGCGGCGGCGAGGCCGGCGTGACCCTGCTCGTCACGCACGTGTGACCCAGCATCAGGGCCGGCCGGGTGCGCACCCGGCCAGCCCTGATGCTCACCCCCACGGCGGCTTTCGTCCCTGTCCGCGCGCTGTCAGGCCACTGTGAGGTTGCTGTGCATCCGCTTTTCCGTGCTGCCCCGCGGCCCGAACCGTGCTGATCTGGACAGGTGACGATCAACGTTTCCCGGGTGGCACTGGCGGTCTCGACCGCAGCGGTGCTCGTTCTGGCGGGTGGGGCCTCGGTCAACGCCGGGTTGCCGGCGGCGACCGCGCTCGCCGCCGGCAGCCCGGTGCCGACCCCCGGGGCCGGCGACGTCACCCAACCCTCCTCCGCCACCACGTCCCCGACGCTCACCGCGACGCCCGCGGTGGGCGCGTTGTTCTCCGGCGGCAACCACTTCTGCACGGCGAGCGTGGTGCACAGCCCGGCCGGCGACCTCGTCCTCACCGCCGCGCACTGCCTCGGCGGGGGCACCGGCGGCCTGACTTTCGTGCCCGGCTATCACGACGGCGTCTCGCCGTACGGCAGCTGGACGGTGACCGCCGAAGCGGTCCCGGCGGGCTGGACGGCGTCGTCGGACCAGGACCTCGACTTCGCGTTCCTCACCGTCACGCAGCCGGGCAACCCCGAGTCGCTGGAGAGCCTGACCGGCGCGAACCAGCTCGGCGTCAGCGAGGGCTTCGTCAACCGGATCACCCTCACGGGCTACCCCGACACCACCGACGCCCCGGTGGTCTGCACGAACACGACCACGCAGGCGGACGTCTACCAGGAGCGCGTCGCCTGCCCCGGTTTCCCGGACGGCACCAGCGGCGGCCCCTGGGTCACCGCCGCCGACCCGGTGACCGGCCTCGGCACCGTCGTCGGTGTGATCGGCGGCTACGAACAGGGCGGCGACACCCCGGACGTCTCGTACAGCGCCTACTTCGACGACGACATCCAGCAGCTGTACAACTCCGCGGTGAGCTGAGTATTCGGCTGGGAGCGGGACTTGACCTGGAGCGCGCTCCAGTTCCTAGCCTGGTTCCCATGACCGTGACCCAGCAGCACAAGATCGGCTCCGGCTTCGGCCCGGGCAGCACCGCCACCGAAGTCCTCGCCGGGATCGACCTCACGGGCAAGCTCGCGATCGTCACCGGCGGCTACTCCGGCATCGGCATCGAGACCACCCGGGCCCTGACCGCGGCCGGCGCGCACGTCGTTGTCCCCGCCCGTCGCCCGGACGTCGCCGCGGCCGCACTCGCGGACGTCGACGGCGCCGAAACCGCCACCCTCGACCTCGGTGACCTGGAGAGCGTCCGTGCCTTCGCCGACGGTTTCCTGGCCTCCGGCCGCGGCATCGACCTGATCATCGACAGCGCGGCCGTGATGGCCTGCCCCGAGACCCGGATCGGCCCGGGCTGGGAAGCCCAGTTCGCGACCAATCACCTCGGCCACTTCGCCCTGGTCAACCGCCTCTGGCCCGCGGTCCGCCCCGGCGCGCGGATCGTCTCGGTCTCCTCCCGCGGCCACCACCGCTCCGACCTGCACTGGGACGACCTGCATTTCACCAAGCGCCCCTACGACAAGTGGGAGGCCTACGGCCAGGCCAAAACCGCGAACGTCCTCTTCGCTGTGCAGCTCGACACTCTGGCCCGTGAGAGCGGTGTACGCGCCTTCGCCCTGCACCCCGGCGGCATCATGACGCCGCTGCAGCGCCATCTTTCGCGCGAGGAGATGGTCGAGCGTGGCTGGATCGACGAGAACGGCGAGTTCCTCATGGCGTTCAAGACCCCCGAGCAGGGCGCGGCGACCCAGGTGTGGGCCGCCACGTCACCCCAGCTGGACGGACTCGGCGGGCTGTACTGCGAAGACTGCGACATCGCGGAACTCACCGACGTCGACGCGGACTCCGGAGTCCGCGGCTACGCCCTCGACCCCGCCCAGGCGGCGCGGCTGTGGGCCCTGTCCGCGGAACTGACCGGGGTGGACGCCTTCGCCGTCCGCTGAGCCGCGCGGAGATCGCGTCAGCTCGGCGGTGGAGTCGTCACCTGGTGCAGGGAAAGGTTGGGCCCGGCGGCGGAGTCCGCGGTCCAGGCGCCGGAGTCCACGGTCCAGGTCTGGCCGGCGAAGCTGACCTTGTCGATGCCCAGCGGCGTTGCGCGGGCGATCAGCCAGCTGCTGAACGCCCAGCCCTGGGCGGCCGGGTGGGGGCCGCTGAGCTTGGCCGTGCCCAGTTCGGCCTCCGCGGTGGTCACCAGGTTCACTGTGGGCAGGCCGACGGTGAGGTTGCGGCAGGTCATCGCCGCCGGGTATTCGCCGGTGAGGGCGGACGCCGCGGCGCGGGCCTCGGGCTCCCACTGGGCGTAGGCGTCGGGGGCGCCCGAGCGCTGCACGGACTGCGCGACCTCGGTGATCGGCAGCGTCTCCCAGTTGTCCAGCTTCACGAGCTTCTCGTAGAACGCCGTCGACGCGTAGACCGGGTCCTGCAGTTGCGCGGGGGTGCCCCAGCCCTGGCTCGGCCGCTGCTGGAACAGGCCGATCGAGTCCCGGTCGCCACCGGGGAGGTTGCGCAGCTTCGACTCCTGCAGCGCCGTGGCCAGCGCGATCGTCACCGCGTGCCCGGGCAGCCCGCGCTGCATACCGACGGCCGCGATCGTCGCCGCGCTGCCCATCTGATCCGGCTGCAGCGTGAACTGCGCGGCCGCGGCGGAGTTCGCGCCCTGCGGCAGCGCGACCGTGCACCCCGGCGTCGTGACGCCGCCCTTGCGGTTGAGCACGACCACCACCACGATCACGGCCGCGAGCACCAGCACGACAGCCGCGATCGCCGCCCGCACGCCACACCCGCGCACCCGAAACCCCTGCCCCTTGACAACACCGGACGGGGCAAGTCTGCCCGGAACCCCGGTGCGGTGAGCGTGTGGGTACGGCGCTAGGACCCGGCGCCCAGGAAGATCGGGTTGGACATGGCCACCATCGCGTTGGGCGTGGTGGTCTTCGGCCCGCCCGAGGGACGGCGGACCTCCACCCGCACCCACCGGCTGTAGCGCGGGTACGTGGTCCAGGTGACCGTGGCGCTGCCGGACTCCGGCACCGTCTCGGTGTGCTCCGGCCCGAGCTGGTCGAGGAAGGTGACGGTGGTGCCCGGGGCCCCGCTCACCGTCGCGCTGACCGTGACCGGCGTGCCGGTGCCCACCGCGATCCGCTCGCCGATGCCCGCGCTGCGCCCGCCGCCGGAGGCGCCGAACTCCAGGTTCACGGCCTTCGACTCGGCCAGCCACGAGCGCCCGGCCTTCAGCCCGGCGAGCAGTTCGGCCTGGCGCAGGCTGCCGGCCTGCACGACGGTGTGCGGCAGGGCGACGGTCTGGTCCGGGTTGTGCGCGTCGGAGTCGCCGATCGCCGGGATCCAGCGGCCGCCGCGCAGCAGCCCGTCCCAGTGCGTCACGCTGGCCTCGTCGTCCAGCGTCCAGGGGCCGTTCCAGACCTCGACCAGGTCGGCGATCTCGTACGCGAACTCGTAGGTGCAGCCGAAGCAGTTCGCGAACGGGTGCGCCGCGGTGACCAGGCCGCCCGCGCGGTGCACCTGGTCGGTGAACCGGCGGAAGTCGGCCGCGTCGGACGCGCGGTAGCGCCAGTCGATCCAGGTGCCGGCGGGCAGCCCGATCGCGGGCCAGTGCCCGGACCGGGTGGTGACCTCCTCGCCGTTGAGGATCAGCAGGTCGTCGGTGGCGTAGTCGCCCCACACCAGCTGCGAGCTGTTCGTGTTGTGGTCGGTGGACACGATGAAGTCCAGGCCGGCCGCGCGCGCGTCGGCCACCAGCTGCTCGGGGGTGCGCTTGCCGTCGGAGTAGACGGTGTGCAGGTGGCAGTCGCCGCGGTACCAGGACTGGCCGCGCTCCCGGGCGGGCGCACTGGCCGGCGCCGGGTTAGGCCGGAACGGCGCGCCGTCCGCGCCGAAGGTCAGCGTGACGTCGACGCGGTAGTTCAGGCCCTGCGGCGCCACGGTGTACGGGCCGAGGATCACGTGCCAGCGCCCCGCCCGCACCGGCCCCGCGACGTACCCGGGCGTGGCCTCGGTGGCGCTGATCGAGAACCGGTCGCGGAACCCGCCGGACCAGCCGCGGAACCCGCGCGTGTTGCCCAGCTCGTGCCCCTCCGGCCCGAACATCCCGATGTCGCAAGCGTTTCCGCGGACCCCGGCCGGCACGGCAGGCTTGTCGTAGGAGTAGACGACGTCGATCTGCTTGACCCCGCGCGGCACGTCCACGGGCAGGTAGTACCAGTCCGGCACGTCCGGCTTGAACGTGCCGGTGACGGTTTTGGTCTGCTGCGCCCCCTGCTGGGCCGCGCCGGGCGCGGGCGCCGCGAACGCGACGCCGGGCAGCAGCCCCGTCGCCGCCCCGGCCGCCACGATCCCGCCCGCGCGCAACAGGTTCCGCCTGCTCAGATCCCCCGTGGACATGCACACCTCCGCATAGGAACGACGGCCCGACGCTAGGCGCACCCGGTCGCCGCCATCAAGGACGCCCAGGTGAACACTCGGCGACCCGTCGAACTGAAGAAACAGCGCAAGCAGGCCGAATTCGTTCAGGCCCAGGGTTGGCCACCAGGCAGAAACCCGGCAGTGGCAACAACATCCACCCCTCCGGCCGAAATCTTCACGAGGGCTTCCGCGGCCCCCGATACGGCAACGTCCGGCTGTAGACGACGTTCGTGGTAGTGCTGCCGAACTGCGCCAGCTCCCCCATCACCCGCTCCAGGTGCGCCATCGAGGTGGCGGCGACCTTGAGCGTGTAGCAGTCGTCGCCCGTGGTGCGGACGCATTCGAGCAGTTCGGTGCGCTCGGCCAGCAGCCGGTGCAGGGGCTCGTGCCGGTTGCCGGGGTACTTCAGGCGCACCACGGCGAGGACGGTGAAGCCGACCTTCTCCAGGTCCACTTCCGCGCGGTAGCCGCTGATCACGCCGAGCGACTCCAGCCGCCGCACGCGCTCGGTGGTGGCCGACGCGCTCAGGCTGACGCGTTTGCCCAGCTCGGTGAGCGGGAGCCGGCCGTCCTGCTGCAGCTCGGCGAGGATCGTCCAGTCGGTGTCGTCGAGACTCTCGGCCATCCCGGCAATCTACCGGCAGATCCACGGCGGCAGCACGGAAATGCCGGAAGGAGTCCGTTCACCGATCGGCGCTTCCTGGATAGCGTTTTCCCGTGCGACTTGGTGTGAACATCCCGAATTTCGGCCCCGGCACCGACCCGGGGATGCTGCGGGCGTGGGCCCAGACCGGCGAAGGGCTCGGTTACGACCTGCTGATGGTGTCCGACCACGTGGCGGTGACCCCGGACGTCGCCGCGCAGTACCCGGCGCCGTTCTACGAGCCGTTCACCGCGCTGTCCTGGCTGGCCGGGGCGACGTCCCGGGTCCGGCTGGGCACGACCGTGCTGATCGTGCCCTACCGGCACCCCCTGCTGACCGCGCGGATGGCGGCGAACCTCGCCGACCTCAGCGGCGGCCGGCTGGTGCTCGGGGTGGGCGTCGGCTGGGCGAAGGCGGAATTCACGGCGCTGGGGGTGCCGTTCGAACGCCGCGGAGCCCTGACCGACGAGTACCTCACCACGATCCGTGCGGCGTGGGCCGACGAGCGGGACTATCGCGCCGGAACCATCCCGTTGTGGATCGGCGGCGGGAGCGACGCCGCGTTGCGCCGCGCGGTCCGGCTGGGCGACGCCTGGCATCCGCTCCGGTTCGAGCTGCCCTGGCTGCGGGACGCCGTCACGCGGCTCAAGGCGTACGCCGACGCCGCGGGCCGGCCGGTGCCGGGGCTGGCCCCGCGGATCGTTCTGCGGCTGACCGAAGAGCCGCTTGATCGGCGCCTGGCCGGCGAGGGCACCGTGGACCAGGTGATCGGCGACCTCGAGCAGTTGCGCCTGCTCGGCGCCGCCGACGTGGTGCTCGACCCGTTCACGGGCGACCCGGAAGAGACCCGGCGGCCCACGGCCGCCTGGCGAGCGCTCGCGACCGTCGCGGACGCCTGGAAAACACACCACACAGGGGGACGACCATGACCCGCGAACTACTCCGCCACGCGATCGGCCTGGCCGCGAAGGCGCGCGAGAACGGCAACCCGCCGTTCGGCTCGCTGCTCGCCGCCCCCGACGGGACCGTGCTCGCCGAAGCGCAGAACACCTCGGTCACCGACGGGGACATCACCGCGCACCCCGAGCTGAAGCTGGCGCGCTGGGCCGCGCGCGAGCTGGATCCCGCCACGGCCGCGAAAACCACCATGTACACCAGCTGCGAGCCGTGCGGGATGTGCGCGGGCGCGATCGAGCGCTCCGGTCTGGGCCGGGTGGTGTTCGCGCTCTCGACCGCCCAGCTGGGCACCCTGAAGCCCGCCGCCGCGGGGCCGGGCTTCACGAAGGAGGGCCCGGCGTTGTTCGACGAGGCCCGGGTCCCCGTCGACGGGTATTACCGGTGAATCCCCGTTATTACCTTTTACCCACCCCGGGGCGTGGCCGGCGTAATGTCAGCCGCGGGTACTGATCAATTCTCTTTCCGGCGCTCCCTGCTCGGTCCGGCGGCGCACCGGAACACAGGCCAGGAGCAGGGAAACCGCCACGACGCCCAGGAGCACGTGGCCGGCGAGGGCACACAATCCGCACAATGCGGTCCATAGGACGATCTTCATCAACCGAGTGTAGGGCGGCCCGGAATGGGCGGCGAAAAACTTGGGAAAGACTTAGGGTTTCGGTCCGGCCACATTCCTTCCCCGGGAAAATCGCCCACGAGACGGCCGCGGCGGCACGCGACCGGCCCACCAGCCCCTTTCAAGTCCACAATGGACAAACCCCGGCCGCGCCCGGCGCCCGCGGATGAGGGAGGATCGGCCCGTGCCCACTCCCGGAACCAGCGCGCTCGTGGTCGAACTGCCCGCCGCCGAAGGACTGCTCGACGCCGCCCGCGCGGTGAACCCCGCGCTCGTCCGGCCGGGCCTGTCGCCGCACGTCACGGCGCTGTACCCGTTCCTGCCCGCCGCACAGCTCACCGAAGCGGTCGACGAAGCCGTCACCGCGCTCGCCCGCGAGCACCGCGCCACCGACGTGCCCTTGACGGAACTGGTCGTCACGGCCGGGTTCGTCGCGGCCGCGGCGCCCGCGCTGCAATCCCTCGCCGACGCCGTCTGCGGGCAGTGGCCGGACGTCCCGCCCTACGGCGGCCGGTTCGGCCCGCGGCCGCCGGTGCACCTGACCATCGCGATGAGCGGCACGGAGGCCGAAACCCGGAAAGTGGCGACAGCGGCGGAAACGCTGCTGCCCGTCACCGGCCGCGCCGAGGCGCTGCACCTGGTGGTCCTCACCGAGCAGGGCTGGCAGCTCCGGCTGACGGCTCCGCTCGGAACGCCCGCGCGATAGCCCGCAGCCGCGCCACCTCCGCGGAAAACGTGGCCTCCCCGTCAGCGGGAACGCCGGTCTCCGCAGGCGCGCCCGAGCGCAGCGCCCGCGCGGCCGCGTCCGGCGGCATCGACGGCGCGACCCCGGCCAGGAGCAGCCCGTCGTTGACCTCGCTCAGCACCGTGAGCAGCCGCTCCCGACCGGTGACGCCGGCGGAACCGAGCCGCACCACGTCCGGGAAGCGCTCCACCAGGTGCGCTCGCAGCGGGCGCAGCGCGGCGCGGGTGCGCGCATCCCGGATCGAGCGGCCCGCGGCGGGCAGCGCGGGCAGGGTCAGGCCGATCACGATCAGCAGCACCGACACCGCCGGGAACCCGACGTCCAGCGAGCACTCGAGGTTCGAGAAGGCGCCGCGGCACGACATGGCGACGGGGTGCGCCGAGCTCAGGTCCCCGATCAGGCCGGCGATCTTCCCGGCCAGATAAGCCAGCGCGAACGCGCACGCCACGAGCATCACGCCGAGTCCCGCCCGCAGCGCGCCGGTGCCCGCGCGGATCGCCCCGGCCGAAACGATCGCGATGTCCACCACCGCATAGCCGAGATACAGCGTGTACACGAAGATGTAGACCACCAGCGTCGGGTTCGAGCGGTACAGCTCGTCGAACAGCCCGATCCCGGTGGGCAGCCCGGACGTGGCGAAGAACGACACCACCAGCACCACCAGCGCGACGGCGAGCGCGGCCTGCCGGCTTCGGCGGCGGCGATGCGCGACACCGCCGATTTCCGCGACCGTGACCTCGATGCCGTACGCGGCCACCATCGTCGCCAGGTTCGACAGCAGCCGGCCGAGGCTCGGGTAGATCCGGCTCTCGATCGCCTGCGCGCCGTCGGCCAGGAAGCAGAACGCCACGCCGAGCGCGATCAAGGTGATCGCCAGGCCCGCGCCCGCGCCGGTGCGCCGGGCCCGCAGCGCGCGCCAGGTCCCGGCGGCCAGCGCGAGCAGGCCGACCCCGAAGAAGAGGACGTCGATCATCACCGGGCGGCTACCCGAGCAGCGACGCGAGCCGCTGGGCCTGGTCGGCGGATCGGCCGGACGCGCCGGGCCGCAGGGGCGCGACGCCGGCGGTCGCCTCGCTCATCAGCAGCACGGCGATCAGCTCGGCCTCGTATTCGTCGTCGTCGGTGGTCACGCGGGTGAGCAGGTGCGAAAGCAGGTGCGCGCTCAGGTCCGGGGCGACCGCAGCGGCTTCGGCCTTCGACATCAGGCAGACACCGCGGTGCTCGCACAGCAGGTGCGCGATCTCGTGGGCGATGATGTGGTCCTGGTGCAGCGGCGAAGTGCCGGCGGTGTAGGCGATCAGGTCGTAGTCCGCGCGCCGCTGCCAGGCCCCCGAAGGAAGGCCGGGCGCGTACTCGACGGCGACCAGGTCGATTTCCCGGCCACGACGTCGTTCCAGCCGGTCCACCCACTCGTTCATCGACCACGGCCGCGGCAGCGGGACGTCATGCAGCAGCTCGCGCACGCGCGCCCGGGCGCGGGCCCGCAGGCTCGGGTCGATGACCCCTCCCGAAACGATCGGCGGCTGGACCAGCCGGGTGCACTGGGCGCGGCCCGTCGTCCCGGCGGTGATCAGCATAGCGGGCAGCGCTACTCCGGCTTCCGCCCGCGACGGGACCGGTCGCGGCCCGCGTCGTAGCTGTTCAGCTGGTCCACCAGGGTGGTCACCGTCTCGCGGTCGCGCGGGGAAAGGCGCATCGCGCGCTGCGCGAGGTCACGCGCCTCGGTGTCGCGCCAGGCCACGACTTCGGCGACCTGGCCGTCGACGCGCTCGGCCACGTCCTCGTCGAAGAAATACGTGACGGGCACGCCGAAGAACCGCGCCAGCGCCTGGATGTGCGAACGCTTCGGGTCACGCCGCGCGCCCACCGCGAGCTGCTGGACGTGTGTGGCCGACATGGTCACGCCGGTCAGGTCGGCGACCCCCTTCGCGATCTCGCGATAGGAGTACGGCTTGCGGTCCGGCGGGTGCACAGTGGCGATCAGATTCGCCAGCCGCTCGGCGAAACTGCGTTCGCCGTTTTCCGGTGTCCCGGCCATCAACGCCCCCAAACCGTCCTACGCCCGTGACATGGTCGAGCATAACCGTCACGAAAGCTTGACACCAGCTGTCCCGTCAAGGATACACTTCGCACCGGTGGTGTGAAGAAAACTAAACACGGTTGGTCCGCGTGTGGTCACTGGGGGTGGCCGCACGCGGGCACCGGTTCCTCTGCTGAGGGTGCGCACAGGTCGCGCAGGTAGGTTGTCCGCCATGTCACTCCCGAGCGGTCCGGAAAGGACCTCCGTCCTGGTCACCGGCGGCAGCGGCTTCATCGGCCGCCCGGCCGTCCGCGCGTTCCGTGACCAGGGTTTCCCGGTCACGGTCGTCGACCGGGTCCCGTACGAGACCACCGACGACGGCATCCGCGTGGTCGTCGGCGACCTGCGGGACGCCGCGACCCGCGAAGCCGCGGTCACCGCGGAAACCGCGGGCATCGTCCACCTGGCCGCGCTCACGTCGGTGCTGAAGTCGGTCGAACGCCCCGCCGACACGTTCACCGAAAACGTCGCTGTGACCCACGAGCTGCTGGAGCTGGCGCGTCAGCGCGAAGTGCCGCAGTTCGTGATGGCCTCGACGAACGCGGTGGTCGGCGACGTCGGCACGTCGACGATCACGGTGGACCTGCCGCCCCGGCCGCTCACCCCGTACGGCGCCACGAAAGCCGCCTGCGAAATGCTGCTGTCCGGCTACTCCGGCGCGTACGGCATGACTACCTGCGCGCTGCGGTTCACCAACGTCTACGGCCCGGGCATGTCCCACAAGGACAGCTTCGTCCCGCGCATGATGCGCGCGGCGCTGGCCGGCGAAGGCGTGCGCGTGTACGGCGCCGGCGAGCAGCGACGGGACCTCGTGCACGTGGACGACGTCGTGCGAGCGATCCTGCTGGCGTTCGAAAGCAAGTACAGCGGCCGCGCGATCGTCGGCGCCGGGCTTTCGGTTTCGGTGCTGGAGATGGTCCAGACGGTGCGCGAGGTGACCGGCGCCGAGCTGCCGATGGAGCACGTCGCCGCGCCGGCGGGCGAGATGCCCGCGGTGATCGCCGACATCTCGGCCAGCGCGGAGACCATCGGCTTCACCCCGGCGATCTCGCTCGCCGACGGGCTGGCCACGGCGTGGAAGTACTTCTCGGAACTGGACCTGAAAGCGACCACGTGACCCTGTTCCTCCGCCGGCACGCACTGCTGCTGGCCCTGCTCGCCGCCGGCACCGCGCTTCGGGTGCTGACCTGGGTGGCCTACCGGCCGGCCCTGCTCTACATCGACTCGTTCCGCTACCTCGACAACCTGCACGCACTGCGCGCCGACCAGCTCAACCCGATCGGCTACGACCTGCTGCTGCGACCGTTGCTCGCGGTCGGCGGGCTGTCGTTCGTCGCGGCCGTGCAGCACCTCGGCGGGCTGGCGATCGCCGTCGGGATCTACGCGCTGGCAAGGAAACTCGGCGCCCGGCGCTGGGTCTCGGCGCTCGCGTCGGCACCGATCCTGCTCGACGCCTACCAGCTGCAGATCGAGCAGAACATCCTGTCCGAGGTGCTGTTCGAGGCACTGCTGCTCGGGCTGCTGTGGCTCCTGCTGGCCCGCGGGAAGCCCAACTGGCGGCGGATCGCGCTCGGCGGGCTGGTGGTCGGGTTCGCCGTGCTGGTGCGGCTGATCGGGATCACGCTCGCGGTGCCGTTCCTGCTCTACGTGCTCGCCGCGGGCAGCGCCTGGCGGCACTGGCGGGGCTGGCGCAACGCGGGGATCGGGCTGCTCGCGATCGTCGTCGTGGTGCTGCCGTACGCGGCGGAAGTCAAGGCACAGACCGGTAAATGGAGCCTGACCGGGCCGTCCGGCAGCATGCTCTACGGGCGCACCGCGGCCGTCGCGGACTGCGCGAACCTGCACCTCGACCCGGAGCTGCAGCTGTTCTGCCCGGCCGAGCCGGTCGGGCAGCGGCTGGTGGACAACTACACCCACGCCGACCTCGATCCCGCCTGGCCCGGCCCGTTGCCGCCCGGCGCGGACCGCGCGGCGCTGGCGCACCGGTTCTCCGTCGACGTGCTCGAAGCGCAGTGGTGGGACGTCGCGAAGGCGATCATCGGCGACTTCTCCAAGAGCTTCCAGTTCACCCGCGCCACGGCGATCAACGACGTGCCGATCGACCGCTGGCAGTTCCAGCTCACCTACCCGGAGTGGAACCAGCCGGCCGACATCGCGATGATCACCCAGCAGTACGACGGTGTGGACCCGGGAGTGCGGGAGCCGATCGCGGTGTTCCTGCGCGACTACCAGCTCCACGGCGGGTTCGTCCCCGGTGCGGTACTCGGCTTCTTCGCCCTGCTCGGCCTGCTCACCTTGCTGCGGCGCAAGAAACCCCGGGACCCCGCGCGCAGTGGCGCCCTGCTCGCCGCGGGCACCGGGCTGTTCCTGCTGTTCGCCTCGGCGGCATTCGAGTTCTCCTGGCGCTACCAGCTGCCCGCGCTGGTGCTGCTGCCGGTGGCGGGCGCGCTCGGTTTCACCACGCTCACCGCGGCCAGCAGGCGGCGTCTCGGCGCGTACCCGGACCCGGTGGACGACGGCGCGATCGCGGACTTCGACGGCAGGCACCCCGGTGCGCAGCTGTCCGAGCTGACCGTGGTGATCGCCGCGTACAACGAGGCCGGCGGCATCGGGCAGGTGCTGGAGAAGATGCCCGAGGATTGCCTCGGCCTGCCCGTGGACGTGCTGGTGGTGGTCGACGGCGGCAGCGACGACACCGCGCGGATCGCCGAGGAACACGGCGCGTACGTGTGCGTCGCGCCGGCCAACCGGGGCCAGGGCGCCGCGCTGCGCCTCGGCTACCACCTGGCCGCCGCCAAGGGCGCGAAGTACCTCGTCACCACCGACGGCGACGGCCAGTACGACAACAGCGAGATGGCCGAGCTGATCGCGCCGCTGCTCGAGGACAGCGCGGACTTCGTCACCGGCTCGCGGCGGCTGGGTCACGAAGAGGCCGACAGCCGGATGCGCTGGGTCGGCGTGCGGGTGTTCGCCTGGCTGGCCTCGGTGCTGACCTGGCGGAAAATCACCGACACCTCGTTCGGATTCCGTTCCCTGCGAGCGGAACTCGCCTGTGCCGTCCCGCTGAACGAACCGCAGTACCAGTCTTCGGAGCTGCTGCTGGGCCTCACCGCGCGCGGCGCCCGGGTGCTGGAGCGGCCGATGAGCATGCGCCTGCGCAAGGCAGGCAAGAGCAAGAAGGGCGGCAGCGTCGTCTACGGCGCCAACTACGCCAGGGTCATGACGGGGACGTGGTGGCGGGGGTACGTGCTGCGCCGCGGCCGAACACGAACCGGTCGAGCATCGTGAACTTGACGACGAACACCAGCGCGTAGCTGCCGACGTACGCGGCGTCGATGAGCACGACCCACCAGAAGTGCGGCAGGTCCAGCGGCGCGAGCAGGTGGCCGGTGAGCGTGGTCAGGCCCACCGAGGCGAGCCCGCCGAGGGAGATCACGGCGACGTAGGGCACCAGTTCGGCCGCGATCTGCGGACGACCGCGCCGGCCCCACACCCAGCGGCGGGTGAGGAAGAAGTTCAGCACGGCGCCGGCGGCGAACGCGAAAGCGCTGGCCAAGGCCGGTGCACCACCCAGCGCGAGCACCGACAGCAACGCCGCCTGGCTCAGCAGCGTCGCCCCTACCGAGCTGGTCGCGGCCCGGAAGAACCGGATTGTGCCGCGCCGCCGGGATTGGGACGATTCCTCCGTCGTGCGAGGCTTCGCCGGGTTGGTTACCGTCGTCATGTCCCCAGTCTCCCCTCGGCCGTCCCGGACGGCCGTCCGGCCCCCCGACGCATAGGAGATTCACAGCTCATTGCCAGGTCATCATCAGCACCTGGTCGATAGGTTCGAGCGCGGTCAAGGCGTCATGTACAAAGAGGAATCAGCGTGCTTGTCGCGTAAACGATACGGAAAGGCTTCTCTATGCGAGTGCTGGTTCTCGGTGGCGACGGATACCTGGGGTGGCCCACGGCACTGCACTTGTCGGACAAAGGCCATGAAGTGGCTGTTCTCGACAATTTCGCCCGCCGGCAGTATGACGTCGAGCTGGAAGCCGAGAGTCTCGTCCCCATCGAAGACCTGGCGACTCGCATCGATGCCTGGCAGGAGGTGTCGGGCAAGAAGATCATTTCCTACCTCGGCGACCTGCTCGACGCGGAATTCCTGTTCGACGCGGTGCGCGAGTTCGCGCCCGACTCGATCGTCCACTTCGCCGAGCAGCGTTCCGCACCGTACTCGATGATCGACCGTCAGCACGCCGTCTACACGCAGAACAACAATGTGGTCGGCAATCTCAACCTGCTGTACGCGATCGCCGAGATCAACCCGGACATCCACCTGGTCAAACTCGGCACCATGGGCGAGTACGGCACACCCAACATCGACATCGAGGAAGGCTGGCTCGAGGTCGAGCACAACGGCCGCAAGGACCGGATGCTCTACCCGAAGAAGCCCGGGTCGTTCTACCACCTGTCGAAGGTGCACGACTCGCACAACATCGAGTTCGCCTGCCGGGTCTGGGACCTGCGCGCCACCGACCTCAACCAGGGTGTGGTCTACGGCCAGGAGACGCCGCAGACCACACTCGACCCGCGCCTGGCCACCCGCTTCGACTACGACGGGGTGTTCGGCACGGTGCTCAACCGGTTCGTCATCCAGGCGGTGCTGGGCCAGCCGCTGACCGTGTACGGCAAGGGCGGCCAGACCCGCGGCCTGATCGACATCCGCGACACCGTCGAGTGCATCCGGCTCGCCGTCGAGAACCCCGCCGAGCGCGGTGAGTTCCGCGTGTTCAACCAGATGACCGAGAGCATGTCGGTGAGCGAGATCGCGGATCTGGTGGCGGAGGCCTTCCCCGGCCCGGTGCAGATCGAGCACCTGGACAACCCGCGCGTCGAGCAGCCGGAGCACCACTACAACGTCAAGCACACCGGGCTGGTCGGGCTGGGGCTCGAGCCGCACCTGCTGTCGGACACGCTGATCGAGTCCATGTTCGACATCGTCGGCGCCAACAAGCACCGGGTGAACATCGACCGGATGCTCCCGCAGGTCAGCTGGCGCGGGGCGATCAAGAGCTGACGCATTCCTCTTCCGAAGACGCCGGGCCGCTTTCGCGGTCCGGCGTTTTCAGTCCGTAGCGGGGCCAGGGGCCGAGCTGGGGCAGCGGGCCGGTGAGGGTTGCGCCGTCGCCGCGGCCGGTGAGCCAGGCGGCCAGATCGCGGATGGGCCCGGCGACTCCGGCGGTGGCTTTGGTGTGCTCGCGGGGGACATCGGTGACCGTCAGGCTCGTGCCCGCCGGGATCCGCTCGCGCAGGAAGCCGACGGCGTGATCGGCGAAGTCCTCGGGCCAGTCGGCCGGGCCGATGCCGGCATCGATGTCCACGAGGTGGATCCAGACCTCGCGCCAGCGCGTGTACACGGCCGGGGCGAAGGCCGGCCAGTCCTCGACGCGCGACCACACCCGTTCCAGGGCCTCAGCCTGTGCGGCGACGGCGGCGCGGTGCTCGTCGGCGGTCCGGCCGGCGGTGGCGTCGATGATCATGTCCCGCTCCCCCGGCGCCCACATCGCGACGACCTCGCCGCGCAACGCGTGCTCGACGGCCCGGGTCCGGGCGCGCGCGGCGTCGGCGAGGTGGGCGAGCACGTGGCCACGGGTCCAGCCGGGCAGCAGCGAAGGCTCCCGCACCGCGTCGTCCGTGAGCCCGGCCAGCGCGCCGCCGAGCCGCCGGTGGGCCTCGGCGACGGCAGCGAGCGGTGGGTGCACGAGGTCGGATCGTAGCGGGCGGATCGTGGCGGCGACCGGAAAATGTCGGTGCCGGGTGGGATGCTTCACCGGTCAGCCCCGCCAGGGGAGGAAACGATTGTGCGGCAAGGGAACAGTGGCCAGGGAAACGTTGGGGGGAGCGGTGACAGCGCGCTGGAGCACGGAGCGCGTCGTCGGGCTGGCGCCGGACGCGTCGGCGGCGAAGGCCGGGCGCGGGCAGGCGGTGCCGGCGAAGTGGTCCGGCACGGGCGCGTCGGCGCGGGCCGTGTGGGGTGCCTGCCAGGGCAGCGGGCAGAAGCCGTACCAGGCGGCGGTCGAGCTGGCCGGGCCCGCGTTCCGGTGCACGTGCCCGAGCCGGAAGTTCCCGTGCAAGCACGCGCTGGGGCTGTTGCTGCTGTGGTCGTCGGGGCAGGTGCCCGAGACTGCGGACGAAGCCGGGTGGGTACGGATCTGGTTGGAGGAGCGGGCTTCTCGCGCCACCCGCGCGGAAAAGCGGCCGGAGGCGCCGAAGGACCTCGAGGCCGCCGCGAAGCGCGCGCAAGACCGGATGGCCCGCGTCACCGCGGGCGCGGCCGAGCTGCGCGGCTGGCTGACCGACCGCGTCGGGGCCGGGTTCGCGAGCTTCGAACGCGGCGGGGCCGGGGAGCTGCGCGGCGTGGCGGCGCGGATGATCGACGCGCAGGCGACCGGACTGGCCAACGGGTTGCGGCGCGCCGCGGGCCTGATCGGCCAGGGCCGGGACTGGCCGGGTGACCTGCTGGCGGAACTGTCGCTGCTGTACGTGCTCGCGGGCGCGGTGACCCGGCTCGAAGAGCTGCCACCTGAGCTGGCCGAGACGGTCCGCACGCGCCTCGGCTTCGCCGCGAGCACCGCGCAGGTGCTGGAGTCCGGCGAGCGCGTCGCCGACCAGTGGCTGGTCACCGGCGCGGTCGACGAGGAGCTGGACTCCCTCCGCACCCGCCGCACCTGGCTGCGCGGGCGGCACTCCGGCCGCCCCGCGCTGGTGCTGTCCTTCGCCCCGCCGGGCCGTCCGCTGGACAGTTCGCTGCCGCCGGGCCACATCGTGCCGGGCGAGCTGGCCTTCTACCCGGGCGCGGTGCCGTTGCGGGCGCTCGTCGCCGATCACACCGAGCCGGTGACGTCGCCGATCCCGCGAGGCGACACCGTCGCCGAAGCACTGGCGTCCTACGCCGAGGCCCTCGCCGCGGACCCCTGGCTGGACCGCTGGCCCATGCTGCTGGCCGACCTCACCCCGGCCAGCTGCCCGGCCACCGGCCCGACCGGCTGGGCACTGTCCGATGTGGATGGATCCGCCCTGCCCCTGACCCCGGCCACCGATCCATGGCGCCTGCTGGCCCTGGCCGCGGAACATCCGGTGACCCTCGCGGCCGAATGGACCCCCGCCGGCCTCCGCCCGCTCACCTGCTGGCACCCGGATGGTGTGGTGCGCCTTGACTGAGCAGCCCCTCCCGGCCGTGCTGCCCGGCATCACCGCCGCCGTCACGGCACCGGACATCGCCACTCCCGGCGCGACACCCAAGACCGCCACTCCCGGCACGACACCCACACCCATCCCCGGAGGGAACTCTCCCCTGCCCCCGCTCCGCCGGCCCGCGCCCCGTCCCCCGCGGGTCTTCCACCACCACTCCCCAGCCCAGGCGGTGCCCCGATGAAGGCCTGGGAGAACCTCGTCAGCACCGCCCTGCTCGGCACCCGCCGCCGGACGCTCGACCTCACCGGGCAGCCGGCCGCCATCCGGGCGCTCACCGAAAGCACCCGGGACTCCGCGGACGGAGTGCTGACCGCCGCCGCGCTCGTCACCAACTACCGGCGGGCCGGGCGGTTGCCGTTGCCGGGGGCGCGGCGCGAGGATCCCGCCGAGCCGGACGGGCGGCCCCTGGTCCCGCCCGTGGCGCGCGAGCGGCTGGCCCGGCTGCTCCACGTGAACCGGCCCGAGCTGCTCGAAGAATGGCTGAACGCCGTTGCCGCGGCCGGCTTCCGGGTGCCGCCCGACCAGGTGCCCCAGCTGGCCGAACGGGCGCGGTCGCGGGTGCCGCTGCGGGTGCCGCTGGCGGCGGTCGCCGGGGCCGTCGGCACCTGGCTCGGCGAGCGGAACCCCGACTGGGCGTTCCTGGTCGCCACGGTCGCGGACGACAACGACGACGCCTGGCAGTTCGGCACCCCCGCACGGCGGCAGGCCTGGCTCGCGCGGGCCCTCGCCGAGGACCCGGACACCGCCCGGGCCGCGCTCGCGGCCACCTGGCGCAGCGAGCCCGCCGACCAACGCGCCGTTTTCCTCGGCCTGCTCGGCGGGCACCTGACCGAAGAGGACGAGCCGTTTCTCGACGCCGCGCTCGCCGAACGGGCGGCAGGAGTGCGCGAAACGGCCACGCACCTGCTCGGCCGGCTGCCCGAAGCGGACCTCGGCCGGCGCATGGCGGCGCGGCTGCAGGACTGCGTCACCGTCCGCAGCCGGGAGTTGCGGGCCGATGTCCTGCAGCTGACCCTGCCCGAGGCGGACGACACGCTGCTGCGCGACGGCGTCCGCGTGCCGCACGGGCCGGACCAGGGCATCGGGCGGCTGCGCGCGATCATTTCCGCCACCCCGCTGGGTTTCTGGGCGAAGTTCGGCACGCCGGCCGACCTCGTGGGCATGCTCGTGGAGGGCTGCCCGCTGCCGGTGCTGCGCGACAGCTGGGCCACGGCGGCGATCCGGCAGGGCGACGAGGCGTGGGCGCAGGCACTGGTCGAGGCGGAGCCGGGCGGGCGCTGCACGGCCGCGCTGATCGGTGTGCTCGCCCCGCAGCGGCAGGCCGCCACCGTCGCGAAGCTCGCACGGGGCCTGAAAGTCGAGGCCCTCACCCGGCTGATCCTCGACCTGCCGCAGCCGTGGCCCGAGGAGCTGGGCCGGGTGCTGCTCGACTGGGTCGCCGCCCAGCAGGACCACCGGCTGGTCGCGCACGCGGCCACCCTGATCGCCAAGGCGGTGCCGCCGGCCTGCCTCGGCCACCGCCTGGCCGTGATCCCCCTGCCCGGCGAGGCCGCCCCGTGGCGGCGCGCCGTCGCCGAAACCCTTACCTTCCGCCGCGAAATGCACGAGGAGCTCTCATGACGTCCGCAGTCCTCCGGCCCCACGCCGAGCAGGAGTACGCCGGGGAACTGGCCGCGCTGGCCGCGGCCGACGACCGGACCAGGCCGCCGTCGTGGCTGCTCTCGCCGTGGGCCGTGGTCACCTACCTGCTCGGCGGCCGGCTCGACGACGGCACCGAGATCACGCCCAAGTACGTCGGCCCGCGCCGGCTGGTCGAGGTCGCCGTCGCGACCCTGGCCACCGACCGGGCGCTGCTGCTGCTCGGGGTGCCCGGCACGGCGAAGACCTGGGTGTCCGAGCACCTGGCCGCCGCCATCAGCGGCGACTCGACCCTGCTGGTGCAGGGCACGGCGGGCACGGCCGAGGAGTCGATCCGCTACGGCTGGAACTACGCCCGGCTGATCGCCGAGGGCCCGAGCGAGCGGGCGCTCGTGGAGAGCCCGATCCTGCGCGCGATGCGCGACGGCAAGGTGGCGCGGCTGGAGGAGCTGACCCGCATCCCGGCCGACGTGCAGGACTCGCTGATCACCGTGCTGTCGGAGAAGACGCTGCCGATCCCCGAGCTGGGCAGCGAAGTACAGGCGCGGCCCGGTTTCACGCTCATCGCCACGGCGAACAATCGCGACAAGGGCGTGAACGAGCTGTCCAGCGCCCTGCGCCGCCGGTTCAACACCGTGGTGCTGCCGTTGCCGGACACCGCCGAGGCCGAGGTGGAGATCGTCAGCCGCCGCGTCGCCCAGCTCGGCGCCGCGCTGTCGCTGCCCGCGGAGGCTGCGGAGCTTTCGGAGATCCGTCGTGTGGTCACGGTGTTCCGCGAACTGCGCGCGGGCCGGACCGAAGACGGGCGCACGGCGGTGAAAACACCGTCCGGCACACTCTCCACCGCCGAGGCGATCAGTGTGCTCACCGGCGGCCTCGCGCTGGCGGCCCACTTCGGCGACGGCGTGCTGCGCGCGCAGGACGTGGCCGCCGGCATCCACGGCGCAGTGGTGAAGGACCCGGTGGCCGACCGCGCGATCTGGATCGAGTACCTGGAGACCGTGGTGCGCGAGCGCGACGGCTGGGCCGACTTCTACCGGGCGGGCCAGGAGATCAGCGGATGACCACGCACCTGCTCGGGATCCGGCACCACGGGCCGGGCTCGGCGCGGGCGGTGGCCGCGCGGCTCGCCGAGCTGGAGCCGGACGTGGTGCTCATCGAAGGCCCGCCCGAGGCCGACGCGCTGGCCGGGCTGACCGCCGACGAGGACATGCGCCCGCCGGTGGCGTTGCTGGCGTACGCGGCGGACGACGTGTCGAGCGCCGCGTTCTGGCCGTTCGCGGTGTTCAGCCCGGAGTGGCAGGCGCTGCGCTACGCCACCACCGCGGGAGTGCCGGTGCGGTTCTGCGATCTGCCTGCGGCGCACCAGTTCGCGCTCGGCGACGAGGGCAGCGCGCGCTCCGGCGACCCGCTCGCCGAGCTGGCCGCGGCCGGCGGGTACGACGATCCCGAGCGCTGGTGGGACGACGTCGTCGAATCGCGGCGCGACTCCGAGCCGCCGTTCGCGGTGATCGCCGAGGCGATGACCGCGCGACGGGAGGACGACCGGCCGGAAGACCTCCACGAACGGCGGCGCGAGGCATACATGCGCACGGTGCTCCGCAAGACGCGCAAGGAGGGCTTCGAGCGGATCGCCGTGATCTGCGGCGCCTGGCACGTCCCGGCGCTGGCCGACCCGCTGCCCACGGCGGCCGCGGACCAGTCCGTCCTCAAAGGACTCCCGAAGCGGAAGGTGGTGTGCACCTGGGTGCCGTGGACGCACGGCCGCCTCGCGACCGGCAGCGGTTACGGCGCCGGGGTGCGCTCCCCCGGCTGGTACCACCACCTGTTCACCACGGCCGAGGACGTCACCGCCCGCTGGCTCACCCGTGTGGCGGGCGTGCTGCGCGAGGAGGATCTGCCGGTCTCCACCGCGCACGTGATCGAAGCGGTGCGGCTGGCCGACACACTGGCGACGCTGCGGGGACGGTCTTCGGCCGGGCTCGCGGAAGTCGACGCCGCCACCCGCGCGGTGCTGTGTGGGGGCGACGACGTGCAGGCCGACCTGGTCACCCGGCGGCTGGTGGTGGGCGAGCTGCTCGGCGAGGTGCCCGAGACCGTCCCGCAGGCGCCGCTCGCGGCCGACCTGATCGCCACCGCGCGGCGGCTGCGGCTCAAACGCGAGCCGGAGGCGCGGGAGCTGGACCTCGACCTGCGCACGCCCGCCGGCGTCGACCGGTCGCGGCTGCTGCACCGGCTGCGGGTGCTCGGCATCCCTTGGGGCACACCGGAAATCTCGGCGACGCGCAGCAAGGGCACATTCCGCGAGACCTGGACGCTGTGCTGGGAACCCGGCTACGAAGTGGACCTGGTCGCGGCGGCGGTGCACGGGACCACGGTGACGTCGGCCGCGGCCACGGTGGTCCGCGAGGTCGTCGCCGGGAAGCCGCCGCTGGCCGACATCACCACGGCGGTCGAGGACTGCCTGCTCGCGGACCTGGGCAAAGCGCTGCCCGAGGTGCTCACCGCGCTCGACACCCGGGCGGCGGCCGACGCGGACGTCGCCCGGCTGATGGCGGCGCTGCCCGCGCTGGCGCGGGCGACGCGGTACGGCGACGTCCGCGGCACCGACACGGCGCGGCTGCGGGAGGTCGCGGACCGGATGCTCACCCGGGTCTGCGCCGGCCTGCCGCCCGCGACCCACGGCATCGACGAGGAGGCGGCCGAACGCTTCTGCCGCCTGGTCGACGACGTGCACGAGGCGACGACCCTGCTGGGCGAAGCGGCGCGCGAGCGCTGGCTCTCCGCGCTGTCCGGCCTCGCCGGGCGCGACACGCTGCCGCCGCTACTGGCCGGGCGGGTCGTCCGCTTGCTGCACGACGCCGACCTGCTGGACGGCGCGGAGGTCGAGCTGCGGCTGGGCCGCGCGCTCACACCGGGCATCGAGCCGGCGGCGGGCGCGGCGTACGTCGAGGGCTTCTTCGCCGGCGGCGCCCTGCTGCTGGTCCACGACGAGCGCATGCTGCGGGTGATCGACACCTGGCTGGGCGGTATTCCACCGGACGTGTTCACCGAGGTGCTTCCCTTGCTGCGCCGTACTTTCGGCGCGTTCGCAGGCCCGGAGAAGCGAGCGATCGGCGAACGGGCCGCGACCCTGTCCGGCGGCGCCCCGAAGGCGGCGGCGCCCACCGACGAGCTGGACGTGCCGCGCGCCGAGAGCGCCCTGCCCGTGCTGGCCACCCTCCTGGGAGCGACGTCGTGACCGAACCGAGCGAACCCACCGTGCCTGTCACCCCCGACCGGCTGCGCCGCTGGCGGCTGGTGCTGGGCGGGGGCGACGACGGCACCGGCCGCGCACTGTCCGAAGAGGACAGAGGCGTCGACGCGGTGCTGTCGGCCCTCTACGACGAACGGGAGGAGAGCGCCCGCGGCGGCGACCGGCGCGGGGCGAACCTGGCCGCGTCGGCGCCGCGGGTCGCGCGGTGGCTGGGCGACATCCGGCGGTACTTCCCCGGCTCGGTCGTCCAGGTGATGCAGCGCGACGCCGTCGACCGGCTCGGGCTCACGCGGATGCTGCTGGAGCCGGAGCTGCTCGCCGCCGTCGAGCCGGACGTCCACCTGGTCGGCACGCTGCTCTCACTGAACGGCGTGCTGCCCGAGGAGACGAAGGAGACCGCGCGCACCGTGGTGCGGACCGTGGTCACGCAGCTGGAGGAGCGGCTGGCCGAGCGGACCCGCGCGGCCGTCCGCGGTGCGCTCGACCGGGCGGCCCGCACCCAGCGCCCGCGCGCAGCCGACGTCGACTGGGCGCGGACCGTGCACAAGAACCTGAAGCACTACTCCCCCGAGCTGAAGACCATCGTGCCCGAGCGTCTGGTCGGCTTCGGCCGGCGTCAGCACCGCGTGCAGCGCGAGGTGATCCTGGCCGTCGACCAGTCCGGTTCGATGGCGGAATCGGTGGTGTACTCGGGTTTGTTCGGCGCGGTGCTGGCGTCGATGCGGGCGCTGAGCACGAAGTTCGTCGCGTTCGACACCGGGGTGGCCGACCTGACCGAGCACCTCGCCGACCCGGTCGAGCTGCTCTTCGGCACCCAGCTGGGTGGCGGCACGGACATCAACCGCGCGCTGGCCTACTGCCAGGGCCTGATCGAGCGCCCGGAGCAGACCCTGCTGGTCCTGATCAGTGACCTGTACGAGGGCGGGGTGCGCGAAGACCTGCTCCGCCGCGTCGGCGAGCTGGTCGGCTCGGGGGTCCAGGTGGTGACCCTGCTGGCCCTCTCCGATTCCGGCGCCCCGTTCTACGACCACGAAAACGCCGCCGCCCTGTCCGAGCTGGGCGTCCCGGCCTTCGCCTGCACCCCGGACCTCTTCCCGGACCTGATGGCGGCCGCGATCCGCGGCGAGGACCTGGCCCGCTGGTCGGCCGCCGCGACAGCGACGTGAACCAGGTGCCCTGACCCGGGCACGCCCGCGGGCACCGCGGCCGGGACTAAACCGACCGGTCATGCTGTTGAACCCCACGTCAGACTTCCAGAGAGGACGGTAGCCATGAAGGTTCGTACGTCGGTCCGCTCCCTGGCCCGCCTGCCGGGCGCCCAGGTGATCCGCCGCCACGGCAAGGTTTTTGTGATCAACCGGGACAACCCGCGGAACAAGGCCCGCCAGGGCTGAGCCGTTTCGCCAGCGCCGTCCGGCCCATCGGCCGGGCGGCGCTGTCGTGCCCGGACCGGGGCGAGTCAGCCGTCGGCAAGGCGCTGGACGGTGGCGCTGAGCCAGGCCTCGAGGTCGGCAGGATCGCCGAGTTCGGCCCGCAGGACCCGGCGGCGAGTCGAAACGCCGAGGACAAAGGCATCGATCGCGGCGGCTCGGCTGTGGGCCTCCGCGTCGTCCAGGCCGCTGTCGCGCAGGTAGCGGTGCAGCGGCTCCAGTGAGTTCGTGTCGAGGAAGACGGCCAGCGCTTCCGCCGCTTCCGGACGTTCGCCGGACGCGCGTTGCAGCGCGAGCAGCGGATCCTCCCCGGGCGCGCCGAACCAGCGCTGCACGATGCTCGCCGCGAGGCGGGCGCCCAGTTCGGCCCGGTCGCCGTCGAAGGAGTCCGCGACCGGGATCTCCACCCGGGTCGCCGCCAGGAAAAGACCTTCCTTGCCACCGAAATACCGCGTGATGAGGTTGGGCGACACCCCCGCCGCGTCGGCCACGCCCTTGACCGTGATCGCCGCGTACCCGTGCTGGGCGAACTGGCGTTGGGCCTGCTCCAAGATCCGTTGCTGGGTGGCGGCGGCATTGCGCGAAGTCATGTGTACGAGCATACACATCATGTGTACGCTGATACACATGAACGACGAGATGCGGGAACGGCTCCGGCGGACGCAGCGGGTCACGACCCCGTGGAGCGACGACGGGACGCGCGGCATCACCGGCGCCCAGCTCGACAAGCTGCTCGAACGCTGGGCGAACGGGTACGACTGGGACGTGCACGCGCGCCGCATCGCCGAGCTTCCCTGGGTGACGGTGAAAGCGGGCGACACCGAGCTGCGGCTGATCCATCAGCGGTCCGCGGATCCCGGCGCCCCGGTGGTCGTGCTGCTGCACGGCTGGCCGGACTCGGTGCTGCGGTTCGAGCGTCTCCTGCCCCTGCTCACGGACGCGCATGTGGTGGTGCCGGCGCTGCCGGGCTTCCCGTTCGCGGCCCCGCTCACCGCTGCCGGCATGTCGGCCGGCCGGATCGCCACGATCCTCGCGGACACCCTGGCCGCGCTGGGCCACCCGCGGTACACGGTGTCCGGCGGCGACGTCGGCGCGACCGTCGCGGAACTCCTCGCGGCCGAGCACCCGGACCGGGTAGCGGCCCTGCACCTCACGAACATCGCCCCACAGCACGCATTCACCGCGGATCCGGCGAAGCTCGCGCCCGACGCGGCGGCCTACCTCGGCCGGGCGGCGTTGTGGTTCCGGACCGAGGGCGGGTACATCGCGGAGCAGTCGACGCGGCCGAACACCCTCGCCGTCGCGCTCGGTGACTCACCGGCCGGCCTCGCGGCGTGGATCGTCGAGAAGCTCCAAGCCTGGTCCGGCGACGCGGCCTTCACCCCGGACGAGCTGCTCACCTGGGTCACCGCCTACTGGGTCACCGGCACCATCGGCACCTCGTTCGCCACCTATGCCGAACCGGTCACCGTCCCCGACCGGATCGAGACGCCGACCGTGCTTTCGGTGTTCCCGCACGACACCAAACCGGAGCCGCGAAGCTACGCCGAAGCGTTCCTGAACATCCGCGAGTACGTGGAGCACCCGGCCGGCGGCCACTTCGCCGCCTGGGAACAGCCCGAGGCTTACGCCGCCGACCTACACCGCGCGATCAAGCTGGGCAGCTGAAGCCCCCGGTATGACTCCGCCGGGCCGGGTCGGGGTACACCGGCCCGGCGGAGAGTTCTTGCACTGCACCGAACTTCAGCGCAGCGGCACCACCTGGGTTGCGCCGAACGTGCCCTTGAGCGGCACCTTCACCGTGGTGTGCCGCACTGTCACTTCGACGCTGTCCTGGAGCTGCGTCGGGTCGGACACGGCGATCGACCAGCTCCCGCCGCTCCGCCCCAGTGCCACCGACGCCGGTCCTGAGACAGTTACCTCATCAACAGTACCCGCACTGTAGAAATTAGCCAGCAGGGTGTGGTCCGCCAGCCGAATCGCTTGCGCTCCGGCGGTGTTCGCGCGCACGCGCCAAGCCAGCACCGACGCGACAGTCCCCACCACCGACGCCGCGGGCAGCACCGCGTACGCGTAGCTGGCGCCGGCGGGCTTCACTCCGTGCTCGATCACCAGCTTCTGATACCGCCGGGTGTACGGGTCGGTGGTGCCCTTCGTGTTGGCGCCGGTGTCGACGTCGCGCCAGGTGCCGGTGCGATCCTCGCGCAACGCGGTGACCTGGGCGTCTTCGAGCAGCACGTAACCGGCAACGCCGTCGAGGTGCAGCCAGCGCGGCTTGCGCAGCGCGTTCGCCTTGCCCGGCGCGGTGGAGATCAGCCGGGCGTCGGCCAGCAGGGTGCCCCGGCCGTTCTCGCCGAGGTTGCGGTTCTCGACGGTGGTCCGGACCTGTTCACCGGAGGCGTCGGTGATCCCGGCGCCGAGGCAGACGACGCCGGACGGGGTGAAGAACCAGGACTTCTTGGCCGTCAAAGTCCCGTCGGCGGAAACGAAATCCATCGCGTACGCGCCGTGCCGCGCGTCCCAGCGGACGCCTCCGACGTGGGCCTTGGTGGTCAACGGCGTGGCGGCGAGCGCGCCCGCCGGGCCGGCCTTGGTGGTGGTGCCGGGCAGCAGCAGCGGGTCGACCGTCGGCCAGTACGCGTCGGAGTAGTGGCCCTTCGCGTTCGGCAGGAAGGTGTAGAGCACCCCGTCGCCGACGTACCAGCCGTGCTGGTTCATGCCGTTGATCGACTCGTACCGCGAGATGCGGGTGGAGCCGACGCCGAGCGCGCCGGACCAGTCCTCGGTCACGTGCACCATCCGGTCCTGCTGGCCGAAGATCCGGTGCGTGGCCACGATCGGCGCCGGCCGCACGTGGGCCGCCAGCATGTCCTGCGCGAACTCGATGCCCGGCGTCGCCACCAGGTCCGGCCCGGGCGCGAACCGCTCGGGGTCCGGGATCTGCAGGAACGGCGCGTATGTGCCCTCGCCGATCCACTTGGCCGCGAGGCCGGACAGCTCGTCCTTCGCCGCACCGGTGGCCGAACGCGCGAGCACCAGTGTCGAGACGGTCAGCTGGTGGCCGATGTCGTGCCCGGTCTCGCCCTGCCGCGAGAGCATGCGCCCGCGCACCGGCTCCATCAGCGCACCCGCGTAGACGAACGGCCCGAACGTGTCGCCGACGAGCGCGTACACCTTCTGCTTGAGGTCGTCCGGCATCGCGTAACCGGTGCCCTCGGTGACGTGGATGGCGCCGGCCAGCGCGGTGAGCAGCACGATGCCGTAGTGCCCGGGGTACGGGATGGTGTCGTGCTGGATGAACGAGCCGTCCACGTGGAAGCCGTCGCCGGCGGCCTTGTCGAGCTTCGCGACGACGCTGGCCGCGCCACCGCCCGCGACGTCGGTGATGGCGTCGATGCCCGTTTTGATCCACGCCGCGTCACCGGTCAGCGCGCCCGACACGATGGAGATCAGCGCCTTGTCCGCCCGGTTGGCGCCGGTTTCGACGACCGAGGGGTTGTTGGCCCGCACGTTCGGATTGCCCACGAACCGCTTGATCGGGCTGACGTAGCGGGCCAGCTCGTCGGCGGTCAGCTCGCCGGCGACCGTGACGAGTGTGTGCAGGACGTAGTACGGCACCCCGATTTCGTAGGTGTACCAGTTGCCGATCTCGCCGACCTGCGGGTTGTACTGGCTGGTGTAGATCAGCTCGAGCGCCTGCTTGATCCGGGTCAGCACCGCCGGGTCGCCGGAGAGCGTGCCGCCGGGGGTGCCCCAGTCGACCGCGATGGCGCGCAGCCGCCCGTACATCGACGTGGTGTAGTCGCTGCCCGGCCCCAGCGGCAGGTCGGTCCACAGTGGACCGCCGGTCACCGTCATCGTGTCGTGGTACGACTTCGCGACCCGGCCCAGGTTCTTCAGGGCCGCGCTGCGTTCGGGTGAGGGCCGGTTGATGCCGGTCTGCAGCTCGCGGTAGCCGGCCACGATGGCCTGGAACGGGTCGGGTGCGAGGCCTGCGGCGGGGGTCAACAGTGCAGCCGCGGCGGGCCGCACGGTGCCGGCCAGCGCGACCGCGGCGGCCGTGATGGCGCCGCCGCGCAAAGCAGTTCTCCGGTTTACGGGCATGACGATGCCTCCCAGGATCAAGACGTCCTTGGCTTGCGAGGGAACCTTGTGAGTGTTTATGCCGGTTAGAACCGGCATAAACACTCACGAGGAGCTGTGCGGCGGCGGATTCAGTTGTGGGAGCGGGAAATACTCAGCGGGCCCCGTCCGTTCGCCGCGGCAGCTGCCACGGGTTGTCCTCGCGCAGCGGCTCGGGCAGCAGCGCGTCGGGGAAGCCCTGCCAGGCGACCGGGCGCTGGAACCGCTCGATCGCCGCGGTGCCGACCGACGTGGTCGTCGGCGCCGTGGTGGCCGGGTACGGGCCGCCGTGCTGCTGGGCCCAGCTCACCGTGACGCCGGTGGGCCAGTCGTTCCAGAGCAGGCGGCCGGCCAGCCGGGTCAGCGGCGGCAGCAGCGCGCGGACGTACTCGGCCTCGTCCTCCTCGCCCTGGATGGTGGCGGTGAGGCCCGGCTCCAGCGTCTCCAGCACCTCGATCAGCTCCGTCTGGTCGCGGTAGGTGACGATCAGCGACGCGGGGCCGAAGTGCTCCTCGCGCACCGCCTCGCCACCGGCCAGGAACTCCTTCGCGGTGGTGGCGAGCAGGCTCGGGGTGAACTCCTCGCCCTGGTGCGTGCCGTCCACGAGCGTCTCGACGCCCGGCGCCGCGCGCAGCTCCGAAAGCTTGTGCGCGAACCCGGACGCGATGCGCTCGTTGAGCATCGGCTGGCGCGCGACGCCGCCGACGGCCTCGCGCAGGGTGCCCTCGAGGTCGTGGCCCTCGGGCAGCAGCAGCAGGCCCGGCTTGGTGCAGAACTGGCCGGCGCCGAGGCTGAACGAGCCGCTGTACGCCTTCGCCACGGCCTCGCCGCGCGCGGCGACCGCGCCCGGGGTGACCACCACCGGGTTGACGCTGCCCAGCTCTCCATAGAACGGGATCGGCGTCGGGCGGGAGACGGCGATGTCGAACAGCGCGCGCCCGCCGGGCACGGAGCCGGTGAACGACGCCGCGGCGATCCGCGGGTCCTTCAGCGCGGTGATCCCTTGCTCGAAGCCGTGGATCACCGCGAAGGCGCCCTCGGGAGCGCCGGCGGCGGCCAGCGCGGACACGACGATCTCGCCGGTGCGCGTCGACAGCTCCTCGTGGCCCGGGTGCGCCTTGAGCACCACCGGGCAGCCCGCGGCCAGCGCGGACGCGGTGTCCCCGCCGGCCACGCTGAACGCGAACGGGAAGTTGCTGGCCGCGAAGACCAGCGCCGGCCCGATCGGCACCAGCACGCGGCGGATGTCCGGGCGCGGCCCCATCGGCCAGTCCGCGTCGGCGTGGTCGACGGTGGCGCCGAGGAACGCGCCGTCGCGCAGCACCTGGCCGAACAGCCGCAGCTGGAACGTGGTGCGGGCCAGCTCGCCCTTGAGCCGCGGCGTGGCGGGCAGGTGGGTCTCGGTGTGGGCGAGGGCGATCAGCTCTTCGGCCTCGGCGTCGAGCGCGTCGGCGACGGCGGCCAGCCAGCCGGCCCGTTCGGCCGGGGTCGAGGCCGCGAACGGCCGGGCGGCGGCCGCGGCCGCGGCGAGGATGTGCTCGAGCTCCGGGGCGGAGGTCTCTCGGCTCATGATGAAACGGTTCTCCTCGGGTGGATCAGGCGGTTCGGTTCAGGGCGCGCGGTGGGCCGCCGCGGTGGCGGCCCGCAGGTCCGGCCGCCGGCCGGGGCCCGCCAGTCCCAGATGGTAGAGGTGCAGCTCGGTGGTTCCGGCCCGGCCGAGTCCGGTCACGTACGCCTCGATGTCGGGCACCGGGTTCGCCGCGACGGCCGTGATGTAGCTGCCGATCGCGACGTCGGCGGGCAGCGCGGCACGGGCCGCGGCCACGGCGTCGATGCTGCCCTGACCGGGTGCCCAGTTCTGCAGGACGACTGCGGCCGCATCCTTGGCCGCCGTCGGCGTGAGGCCGGGCAGCGCGCCGGTGACCCACGGGTCGAGGGCGCCGTGCAGGACGATCCGCGTGCCCGGCTTCAGCCCGGCCAGCACCGCGGCGCGCAACGCGTCGGTTGCCCGCTGGCGGCCGGCGAGCACCACGTCCTTCACCGACGCCGGAAGCCCGTCCTCGGTGACGCTCAGGTCGCCCGTGTCCAGCAGCCGCCGGACCTCGGCGCGTAGCTGCTCGCGCACGGTGGCGGCGTCAAGGCCACCGTCGAGCCCGTCCCAGCCTTCGGCGCACGCCGCGCAACAGCAGATCGACAGCAGGCGCGCCACGGCGGGCGCCCACACACCGTCGGTCTTCTCGTGCTGGTGCTGGTGCACCGCACCGAGCGGGCCGCAAGCCTCGAGGATCACCGACGACAGCTCCAGGCCCGCAACCGCTTCGGCGGTCAGCGTCGCGGCGTACTCCCGGACCGCCGGTTGCGCCGGGCACAGCGCCCACGGGTAGCTCTCACCGAAGCAGTTCTGCACGGTGTACTGCGGGAAAGCGGTGCCCAGCTGCGAGTTGTGCGTCAGCACGATCCAGGCGGCGGCCGGGAGACCGGCGGTGTTCAGCAGCCGCACGGCGTCGCCCCCGCTGTCGGGCTGCGCGACCCAGTCCGCAGTGGACGGACGGAGTTCCTGATGCCGCCAGGCTTCCTCGCGCACCGGCCGGTAGATCGCGGCGTTCCGCGCGATCACCGAAGTCCGGTCTTCGGACGACGGCGTGGCCGCGCGGGTGCTGTGGTAGGTCAGCGCGACCGCGACCTCGTCCACCTGGAGTTCGCGCGCCCGCTCGGCGAAGCCGGGTTCCAGGACGTCCCAGGAGTAGGCGTATCCGGTGACCTTCACCGCGTCACCACCTCGCCGTGTTCGGCGTGAACCCCGGGGTCCACTGGCGCATGTAGGTCACGTCGTCCCGCTTCGTCAGTCCACATCGGACATAGTCCTCGTGCGCACTGGCCAGCGCATCGGGGTCGATCTCGATGCCGAGCCCTGGCTTGTCCGGCACCGCGACCGCGCCGCCGGCGAACTCCAGCGCGCCGGGCGCGATCACGTCGGCGGTCTTCCACGGCCAGTGCGTGTCGCAGGCGTAGGTCAGGTGCGGTGTCGCGGCGGCGACGTGCACCATCGCGGCGAGGCTGATCCCGAGGTGGCTGTTGGAGTGCATCGACAGGCCCACGCCGAAGCTCTCGCACGTCACCGAAAGCGCCTGCGTGTCCCGCATCCCGCCCCAGAAGTGGTGGTCGGACAGCAGCACGCCGATGGCGCGGGCACGGAACGCCGGCTCGATGTCGCCGAAGTTCACCACGCACATGTTGGTGGCCAGGGGCATGCTCGCGCGCTCGGCCACCTTCGCCATGCCCTCGATGCCCGGCGTCGGGTCTTCGAGGTACTCCAGGACGCCGTCCAGCTCCTCCGCGACGCGGATGCTCGTTTCGACGGTCCACGCGGCGTTCGGGTCGATCCGCAGCGGGTGGCCGGGGAACGCCTCGGCGAGCGCGCGGATGCCCTCGATCTCTTGTGCCGGCTCGAAAACCCCGCCCTTGAGCTTGATCGAGCGGAAGCCGTACTCGTCGACCATCCGCTTCGCCTCGCCGACCAGCGCGTCCGGCGTGACGACCTCGCCCCAGCTGTCCTCCTCCGCGCCGATGTGGCCGCCGTACTTGTAGAACAGGTACGCGGAGAAGTCGACGGCGTCACGCGTCTTGCCGCCGAGCAGATCGACGACGGGGCGGCCGAGGTAGTGGCCCTGCGCGTCGAGGCAAGCGACCTCGAACAGCGCGTACACGCTGGCGATCGTCTTGCGGATGGAGAACCCGCCGATCAGGCCGTGCTCGTCGGTCAGCACGGTGCCCGCGAGCACCCGCGTGACGATCCGCTTGAGCCCCGGCAGGTCGAATACGTCGTGCCCGGCCAGCTCCGGCACCACCTTGCGGACCTCGCCGAGGAACGCCGAGTCGCCGTACGACTCGCCGAGGCCAACGACACCGTCTTCACACTGGACCTGCACGACGCTGCGCAACGCGAACGGCTCGTGCACGCCCATCACGTTCAGCAGCGGCGGGTCGGCGAAGGCGACCGGGGTGAGAACTACGCCCTCGATCTTCATCAGCGGCCCTCGATCCCCTTCAGCACGGCGAAACCGTCCTCGACGATCTTGCCCAGCCGGTCGATCTGCTCGGCGGTCGGCTCGATCAGCGGCGGCCGGACCATGCCGACCTTGTCGCCGCGCAGCCGTGCGGCTGCCTTCACCAGTGAGACGGCGAAGCCCGGCGTCTCGTCGCGAAGGGAGACCAGCGGCAGGTAGAAGCCGGCGAGCAGGCTGTCCATCACGGCGGTGTCGCCCTCGGCGAGCGCGCGGTGGAAGCGGTGGGCGATCTCGGGCGCGAAGCAGTGCACGGCCGAGGAGTAGCGGGCGACGCCGATGGCCGCGTACGCCTTCGCCGACACCTCGGCGGTGGGCAGGCCGTTGAAGAACAGGAACCCGTCGGAACGCTCGGTGCCCAGCGAGCGGATGGTGGTCACGATGCGGGTCATCACCTCGGCGTCGCCGTAGCCGTCCTTGAGGCCGACCACCGACGGGATGTCGAGCAGCTTCGCCGCCGACGGCGCGGTGAACACGCCGGTGCCGCGGTGGTAGACGATCACCGGCACGCTCGTGTCGCCGACGGCGTAACGGACGTAGTCGACGAGCCCGGACTGCGGGCCGGTGACCAGGTAGGGCGGGAGCAGCAGCACTCCGTCGGCGCCGCCCGCCTGCGCGGCCGCGACGCCCGCGCGCGCGGCCGCGGCACCGCCGCCCGCCCCGACCCACACGGGCACGCGCCCGGCGGCCACCTCACGCGCTTTCGCCAGCACAGAAGCGACTTCGCCGGCCGAGAGCGAGCTGAACTCACCGGTCCCGCAGGCGACGAACAGCGCGCCCGCGCCGGCGGCCACGTGACTCTCCACGTTCTCCGCGAACCCGTCGAGGTTCACCTCGAGGTCGTCGGTGAACGGGGTCAGCGGGAACGCCAGCAGGCCGTCCAGCTCGGTCTCGGTCTGTGCCATCAGTTTCTGCTCTTTCCGTCCTCGTCGGGTGTGGCCGGGGCGGCGCGCCCGGTGCACGGGTTCGACGATCCCACTGGTGTCCCCAGCATGCTCGAGACACTCCCCGGTGTTCACATTCCTGAATGGAGTCTGTTATGGTGACTATGTTCATCCATAAGAATGCTGTTCGGGACGCTAATATGGCCGGAGTCACAAGTCAACGGCCGGTGGGAGGACGCACCATGCCGCAGAAGCTCGACACCGCGGTCGCGGCGAGCGGCACCACGCCCGGCGCGGAGCCCGCGGGCGTGAAGTCCGCGCGGCGCGCGATCGACCTGATCGAGACCTTCGCCGCGAACGACGTCTGGCTCTCGCTCTCGGACCTGCACACGCGCACCGGTTTCCCGCGCTCCAGCCTGCACGGCCTGCTGCGCACGCTACTGGAGGCGGGCTGGCTCGAAGCGGACGCGAACACCGCGCGGTACCGCCTCGGCGTGCGCGCGCTGATCTGCGGCACCGCCTACCTCGACCGCGACGCGATCGTCCCGTTCGCCACCGAGGCACTGGAGCGGATCCGCGAGAAGACCGGGTTCACCGCGCACTTCGCCCGCCGCAACGCCACCGAGGTCGTCTACCTGGAGACGCGCGAGTCGCAGCATTCGACGCACCTCGTTTCGCGCGTCGGCCGCACGCTGCCCACCCACGCCACGGCGCTGGGCAAGGCGCTGCTGGCCGAGCTGACGCACGACGAGATCGAGAGCCTGATGCCGGCCGAGCTGCCGCCGCTCACCCCGAACACGATCACCGACATGGCGGCGCTGCACGCCGATCTCGCGCGTACCCGCGAGCGCGGGTACGCGGCCGAGACCGAGGAGGGCACCCTCGGCGTCCGCTGCGTCGCCGCGGTGATCCCGTACCGCATCCCCGGCACCGACGCGATGAGCTGTTCGATGCCGATCGGCCAGGTCACCGACGCCGACGTCCAGCGCGTCGGCGAGCTGCTGGCCGAGACCACCGCCGAGCTCGGGCAGCAGCTGCGCCGGGCCGGCATCCGCTGACCGCCGCCACCCGTCCCCGGGCCCGGCGCCGGTACTGACCGGCGCCGCGCGCGAGGGCGTTTCCCGTTCCCCGTTGCGAGAGGACCCCCATGGCAGACCAGCGCGTGCTGATCACCGGATCGGCAGGCATCGTCGGCACCCTGATGCGACCCCGGCTTCGCCGCCCCGGCCGGGTGCTGCGGCTGCTCGACCTGGCCGCGCAGCCCGCCGCCGAGGACGGCGAGGCCGTCGAGATCGTGACCGGCTCGGTCACCGACCCGGCCGTGATGGCCGGGGCCTGCGCGGGCGCCGACGCCCTGATCCACCTCGGCGGGCACAGCCGCGAGAACTCGTGGGAAGCCACGCTGGACGTCAACATCAACGGCACCCACACGGTGCTGGAGGCCGCGCGCCAGGCCGGCATCAAGCGCGTGGTCCTGGCGTCGAGCAATCACGCGGTCGGCTTCCGCCGCAATGCCGACGCGGGTGAAGCCGGTATGCCCGCCGACTCGAGCCCGCGCCCGGACACCTACTACGGCGTGAGCAAGGCGGCCATCGAGTCGCTCGGCAGCCTGTACCACTCGCGGTTCGGCATGGACGTGATCGTCGTCCGCATCGGCTCGTGTTTCGAGACGCCGCTGAAGCTCGGCCCGCGCGGGCTGACCACCTGGCTCTCGCCGGACGACGGCGCGCGCCTGTTCGAGGCCTGCCTGAGCGCTCCTTCGCCGGGTTATCGGCTGATTTGGGGCGTCTCGGCCAACACGCGGCGGATCTACTCGCTGACCGAAGCCGAAGCGCTGGGCTACAAGTCCCTCGACAACGCGGAGGCCTACGCCGAGCAGCTCGCGGACAAGCCCGGTCCGACCGGCGCGGCCGCCGAGTTCGTCGGCGGCCCGTTCTGCACCGCGCCGCTGGGCGAGTTCAACCCGATCTGATCCCCGGCCGGACCCCGCCCGAGCCGCCTACACTGGTCCGCACACCTCGAAGCCGAGGGAGGACAGCGTGGGCGAGCTCGGGCCGGCCGACACCAACGGCATCCTCGCCCTGCCCTGGATGCGCCCCGAGCGCACCAGCGCGGGACTGGGCTGGGAGCACGTCTACCTCTCCAAGCAGCACGAGCACCCGTACCGCGGCGAATTCGGCGCGGCCCGCACGCACCAGCTGATCCTGCACCTCGCCGGTCCCGTGACCGTCCGCCGCCGGGCCGGCACGCCGGCCGAACTGAGCCGCCGGATGCAGGCGCGCGAGCTGTTCCTGCAGCCCTCGGGCACCGACCTGTCCGTGGAGCTGGGCGGTGAGCTGGACACGCTGCACGTCTACGTCGCCGACACCGCCGTGCAGGAGGCCGCGGGCGCCGAAGCGCCGATCCGGCTTTCGGAGGAGCTGGGCAGCGTCGACCCGCTGCTGGAACAGCTGGTGCTCTCGCTCGACGGCGTGGTCCGCGAGTGGCAACCGGCCGCCCGGACCTACGCCGACCAGCTGTGCGCGCTCGTCGCCGCTCAGCTCGCGCGCCGTCACCGGGCCGGAAACGCGCAGGTGCCGGAAGAACCGCCCGCGCCCGCCGCGTTGTCGGACCACCAGTTCGCGCGGGTGCGGGAGCTGATGGCCGAACGGCTGGGTGAGCCGCTCGGGCTGGCCGACCTCGCGGACGCCAGCGGGCTCAGCGTCAGCCGGTTCGCGCGCCGGTTCAAGGCCCGCACCGGCCTGCCGCCACACCGCTACCTGCTGCGCCTGCGCGTGGAACAGGCCGGGCTGCTGCTGCGCACCGGCACCGAGCCGATCGCGGACATCGCCGCCCGCTGCGGTTTCTCGCACCAGGAACACCTCACGCGCGTGCTGCGCAGCCACCTCGGCACCACCCCCGCCGCCCTGCGCCGCGCGGGCTGAGCCGCGCGTTTCGTGCAGCCCGCACGGCCGGATCGTGCAGGAAACCACCGCGCGGGGCGCGGATACTCGACACACCCCGCGTGGAAGGACCATCGATGTTCAGCTACACCGCCAACCCGGCCCGGGTCGTCTTCGGCAGCGGCGCGCTGGCCACCCTGCCCGACGAGGTCCGCCGTCTCGGCGTGAGCCGGGTTTTGCTGGTGGCGAGCCCTGCGCGGGCGAAACCGGTCGCGGCGGCGCTCGGCCCGCTGCTGGCCGCCGAGTTCCACGATGCCGCGATGCACACCCCGGTCGACGTCACCGAGCGGGCGCTCAAGGTCGTCGCGGACCACGACGCCGACGCGGTGATCGCCCTCGGCGGCGGCTCCGCGACGGGCCTGGCGAAGGCGATCGCGCTGCACACCGACCTGCCGCAGATCATCGTGGCGACCACCTATTCCGGCTCGGAGATGACCCCCGTGCTCGGCGAGACGGCCGACGGGCGCAAGACCACGCAGTCTTCGCCGAAGGTCTTGCCCGAGGTCGTGCTGTACGACGTCGACCTCACTCTCGGCCTGCCGGTGGCGTTTTCGATGACCAGCGGCGTCAACGCCATGGCCCACGCGGTCGAAGCGCTGTACGCGCCGCAGGCCAACCCGGTCGTCGACCAGTTCGCGCTGGAGGCGATCCGGCTGCTCGCCGGCGCCCTGCCGCGGATCGCCGCCGATCCATCCGATGTGGACGCTCGAACGGCTGCGCTGCGCGCGGCCTGGCTGGCCGGCTCCTGCCTCGGTTCGGTCGGGATGTCGCTGCACCACAAGCTGTGCCACACCCTCGGCGGCAGTTTCGGCCTGCCGCACGCGGAAACGCACACCGTGGTGCTGCCGTATGCCATGGCGTACAACACTTCCGGAGCACCGCAGGCCATGCGGCGGATCGCCGAAGCACTGGGCGCGCCGGACGCCGCGACCGGCATGTACGACCTCATCGCCGGACTGCCCGCGCCGCGCTCGCTGGCGGAGCTGGGCCTCGCCGAGGCCGACCTGGCCAGGGCTGCCGAGCTGGCGACCGCCGCGCCGTACCCGAACCCGCGCGAGGTCACCCGCGAAGGCATCGAGGACCTGCTGCACCAGGCTTGGACGGGCGAGCGCCCGGCCGCGGCGGCCGGGAGCCTGCCGGACGTGCGCGCGTTGACCGGGCAGGTCGTCGACAGCTTCGCCGCCACGCCGGACCCGCGGCTGCGCGGGCTGCTCACGGACCTGGTGCGCACACTCCACTCGTACGTGCTGCGCAACGACCTCACGCAGGAGGAGTGGGAGTACGCGATCGGCTTCCTCACGCGCACCGGGCAGATCTCCAGCGACACCCGCCAGGAGTTCATCCTGCTGTCCGACACCCTCGGCGTGTCCAGCGTCGTCGACGTGCTCACCAATTCGCGCACGCCGGACACCACCCCGTCCGCCGTCCTCGGCCCGTTCTACGTGCAGGGGCCGCCCGAGACCGAGCAGGGCGCCGACCTCGCCGACGGCCTGCCCGGCACTCCACTGTGGACCGACGTACGGGTGACCGACCTGCACGACGCCCCGGTGGCCGGCGCCGTGGTGGACGTCTGGCAGTCCAATGAGGACGGTTTCTACGACGTCCAGCTGCCCGACCTCGACGGCCCGGTGCTGCGCGCCCGCTTCCGCACCGACGACGGCGGGCGGCTGCGGTTCTGGACGATCGTGCCCTCGGCGTACCCGATCCCGGCCGACGGCCCGGTCGGGCAGCTGCTCGGCGCCGTGGGCCGGCATCCGTACCGCGCGCCGCACGTGCACTTCATGATCGCTCACCCGGGCTTCCGGACGCTGGTCACGCAGCTGTTCGTCCAGGGCGGCGACTACCTCGACTCCGACACGGTCTTCGGGGTCAAGGACGGGCTGATCGTCGACTTCGCCGAGCAGTCCGGTCCCGCGCCCGACGGCCGCGAGCCCGCCGAGAGCTGGCGCCGCCTCGACTTCACCTTCCGCATCTCGCCCGCCGGCTGAGTCCACCGACTGATCAGGGAACCGCCATGACGCACTTCGACACCGACGTCCTCGTGATCGGCAGCGGCCCCGCCGGCGGCACGGCGGCGCTGGCGCTCGCCACCTACGGCGTGCGCACCGTGCTCGCGACCAAGTACGGCTGGACGGCCAACACGCCCCGGGCGCACATCACCAACCAGCGCGCGATGGAGGTGCTGCGCGACCTGGGCGTCGAGCACGAGGCGCTGGCGCAGGGCACACCGCCGGAGCTGATGGGCGACACCGTGCTGTGCACCTCGCTGGCCGGCGCCGAGATCGGCCGGATCGCCAGCTGGGGCACCGGCGACCGGTCGGCCGCGGAGTACACGGCCGCCAGCCCGTGCCACATGATCGACCTGCCGCAGACCTACCTGGAGCCGATCCTCGCCACCAATGCCGCCACGCGCGGCGCGAAACTGAGGCTGGACACGGAATTCCTGGACTTCACCCAGGACGCCGACGGGGTCACCGCCCGGCTGCGCGACCGCGTGCGCGGCGACGAGTTCACGCTGCGGGCCCGGTACCTGGTCGGCGCGGACGGCGCGCGCAGCCGCGTCGCCGAGCAGGCCGGCCTGCCGATCGCCGGGCAGACGGGCAAGGCCGGGAGCATGAACATCACGTTCACCGCGGACCTTTCCCGTTACGTCGCGCACCGGCCGAGCGTGCTGTACTGGGTGATGCGGCCCGGGGCGCACCTCGGCGGGATCGGCATGGGCCTGGTCCGGATGGTGCGGCCGTGGCGCGAATGGCTGCTCACCTGGGGCTACGACATCGAGCAGCCGCCGCCGGAGGTCGACGAGGCCGAGGCCACGCGGCTGGTGCGCGACCTGGTCGGCGACGAGCAGCTGGCCGTCGAGATCACCTCGACTTCACTGTGGACGGTCAACCACAACTACGCCACGGAGTACTCCCGCGGCCGCGTGTTCTGCGCGGGCGACGCGGTGCACCGGCACCCGCCGTCCAACGGGCTCGGCTCCAACACCTCCGTGCAGGACGCGTACAACCTGGCCTGGAAGCTCGCCATGGTCGTGCGCGGCGAGGCCGGCGAAGGCCTGCTGGCCAGCTACACGGCCGAGCGCGCGCCCGTCGGCCGTCAGGTGGTCGACCGCGCGAACCTCAGCCGCGACCAGTTCGGCCCGATCTTCGAAACGCTGGGCATCACGGGCGACACCGACGCGGACGGCATCACCGCGGGCCTGGCCGCCTGCGTCGCGCCCGACGCCGAGGGTGCACGGCGGAGGCGGTTGCTGGAGAAGGCGATCGAGCTGAAGCACTACGAATTCAACGCGCACGGCGTGGAGATGGACCAGCGTTACGTCTCGGGCGCGGTGCTTCCGGACGGCGATGAGGTCCACAGTGGACAGGACGCCGAGCTGTTCCACCGGCCCACCACCTTGCCGGGCGCAAAGCTGCCGCACGTATGGCTGGTCGACGCCGACGGCCGTCGAGTGTCCACTTTGGATCTCGTCGGCGGTGGCCGGTGGACTGTCTTCACCGGACTGTCCGGCACGGCCTGGCCCGAAGCGGCGGCGAAGGCGGCGGCCGAGCTGGGCCTGGACCTGCGCGTGGTCACCATCGGCGCGCCCACCGCCCGCGACTCGTACGGCGACTGGACCCGCGTGAGCGCCCTGGACGAAGCCGGCGCCCTCCTCGTCCGCCCGGACGGCTACATCGCCTGGCGGCACCCGGCCGCGGACACCGAGGCCGCCACAGCGCTGCTGACCGCACTGCGCTCCGTCCTCGCTCGCCCAACCACCTGACCGCCACTGCCGCTAGCCCCGCCCGGCCGCCTCCGCCCCGAGCCCCGCCCGGCCGCAGCGGATGACGCTTCCGCCTCGCTCAGTGCGGGGAAAGCGTCATCCGCTGCGGCCGTACGAGAGGACAGAGGGGCGAGGGCGGCCCGCGGCGGCACGGTAGGCGGCGACGAGTTCCGCGCGAACCTGCGCCGGTTGGCTGCGCAACCGGCCGGGCAAGGTCTGGACCACGGCCACACCGGCAGCGGCATACCGGGCGTTCCGCGCGAGGGTGGTGGCGTAACCGTCCCGGCCGAAGTGATATTCGTAAGAGTCGATCTCCCAGGCCAGACCGACCTCGTCGAACCAGCCGTCGGGCGTCGCCACATAACGTCCGGCTGTGGTGCGCAGCTCAAAGTTCCACGACGGTGCGGGGAGGCCGGTCCCCCGCCAGACGGCCATCGCGTGGCCCTCGGCAACCGAGCGGGCGCCGCGCAGCAGCTCACGCAGCGCTGCCCGAGGGATCGCGGTGCCGTGACTGCTGCCCCGCTCGAGCTCTTCGATCAGCACGATCGGGCTGATCCGCCCGCGCTGCACCGCCTCGGCCAGTGCCGCGCGTACCGAGTTCGGCGACACCAGCCGACGACATCCGTCGAGCACCGATCGCACGAGCGGTGCCAACCGCAATCCTTCCAGCACAACAGAATCCGGCATCCGGGTCGTGCGCTCGACGAGCACGAAGCCCGTGCTGCCGGTCTTGCGATGATCCGGCACGAGCACGTGCACCGGATCCCGCTGAGAAAGCCGGGTCAGTCCCTGACGCGAGCACGACTCTCCCCCGGTGATCACCGAGTCCGGTCCACCGTGGAGCAACGCGGCCTCGGCGAGCTGGCGCCGGGTCGGCTCGCCGGTGCCCAGCAGCAGAATGCCCGGGAGCAACCGCTGCCAAGGCTGTCCCGGCCGGCACCGCCGGTAACACGTTCCCGATGGTACGCCGAGCCGTTCCAGCCGCTCCACGGTGATCACACCGTGACGGCTTTGCGCGAACAGGGCTTCCGGGTCTCGACCCCACTTGCCTCTACGAACCACGCCACCATCGTGACCAGGAACCCGTCCCTCGGGCCAGCCACCGGCCCTCCCCTGTGGACAACCCGCCAGTTTCCGGCCCCCTGTGGATAACCCTCGATGCAGCGGATGACGCTTCCGCCTCGCTCAGCGCGGGGAAAGCGTCATCCGCTGCGGCCGCACGAGAGGGCAGAGGGGCAGAGGGGCGGGGGCTCAGGGCAGCGGGGGCAGGGCGGGAGTGTCCAGCCAGGTGGTGAAGAAAGCGGCGAGCGAACGGCCGGCGTGCGATTCGGCGAGGGTGATGAAGGCTTCCGTGGTCACGGTGCCGTGCCGGTGTTCCGCCGCCCAGGCCTTCACCAGCGCGAAAAACGCCGGGTCGCCGATTTCCGCGCGCAGGGCGTGCAGGGTGAGGCCGCCGCGTTTGTACACGCGCTCGTCGAACATCCGGGCCACGCCGGGGTCGCTGATGCGCACGTCGGCCGGCTTGGCCTTCAGGCGGGTGTGCCAGGTGCGGGCCAGCGAGCGGGCCGGCTCGCCGCCGGACTCCTCGGACCACAGCCATTCGGCGTACGTCGCGAAGCCCTCGTTGAGCCAGATGTGGCGCCAGTCCGCCACGGTCAGG
>DASXYS010000031.1:0-7104 GCA_036502365.1 Amycolatopsis sp. | reverse complement strand
CGGCCGGTCGGGGTGCCCGCGCCGAGGTCGACGAGCGCGATGCGGCCCGGGTGCTCGGCCTGCGCCGAACGCACCAAGCCGGCCACCGCGGCACCGACCGGGTCGGGGTTCTCCCCCGCCTCCGTGGCCACCGCACCGCGGGTCACGACGAGCAGCGATCCGTCCGGACGGCCGAGGAACTCCTGCAGCAGCCCCAAAACCCGGTGCAGTTCGGTGTGCACCTCGTCGCCGCCCGCAGGCAGCACGAGCAGGCCACCGGCCCCGGCGAAGTCAGCCGAAGCCTTCGCGCCCAGCGCGTCGGTGAGGCCGAACGGGTCGGCACCCACCACGGTCCAGCCGGTGACCTCCGCGACAGCGTCGAGGTCGGTCTGCTCCCAGGCCACGCGGAACAGCAGGTCGCCGCCGCCCGGTGCGACCGGCTGCGGTACCGCGGACATCGGCCGCAGCAGCAGCGAGCCCACCGAAGCGACCGGCGCGCCGGCCCCGTCCGCGATGTCCAGCGCCACCGCACCGGTGCCGACCGGCCGGACGTGCACCCGCAGGGTCGTCGCCCCCACCGCGTGCAGCCGGACGCCCTCCCAGGCGAACGGCAGCGCCGGCTCCTCCCCGGCCGCGCCGGAGACGCCGATGGTGTGCAGTGCCGCGTCGAGCACCGCCGGGTGGATGCCGTAACGGTCCACATCGGACACCGAGGCGGGGAGCTGGATCTCGGCGAAGGCCTCACCGTCACGCTTCCAGGCGGCGACAAGACCGCGGAACGCGGGCCCGTACGCCAGGCCGTCGGCGGCCAGCTCCTCGTACGTGCCTTCGAGCCGCACCTGCTCGGCACCCGCGGGCGGCCAGGCCGTGAGGTCGAATTTCTCCGCCTTACCGGCCTTCGCCAGCCGTCCGGTGGCGTGCCGCGTCCACGGGACGCCCTCGGCCGCGCCCTCCGGACGCGAGTGCACGCTGAACGTCCGGTCGCCGCCCGGCGTGGCCGCGCCGACCGCGAACTGCACCCGCACGCCGGAGCGCTCGGGCAGGACCAGCGGGTACTCCAGGGTCAGCTCCTCCAGGCGCGGGCAGCCGGCCCCGTCGCCGGCGCGGATCGCCATCTCGACGAACCCGGTGCCGGGGAACAGGATCGAGCCGCCGACGACGTGGTCGGCCAGCCACGGGTGGGTACCGGCCGAAAGCCGGCCGGTGAACAGCAGCCCGTCGGCGTCGGCCAGGTCCAGGACCGAGCCCAGCAGCGGGTGGTCCTCCTCGCCGGGCGCGGACGCGGTGCTCTCCAGCCAGTAGCGGCTGCGCTGGAACGGGTAGGTCGGCAGCCCGACCGGACGGGCGCCGGTCGGCTCGTACACCGCGGCCCAGTCGACGTCGACCCCGCTGACGTGCAGCTGCGCGACGCCGGTCAACGCGGCCACCGCCTCGTCCTGCTCCTTGTGCAGCAACGAAGCGAGCACCAGGCCCTCGGGACGCTCGTCGAGGCAGCCGTCGGCCATCGCCGTGAGCGTGGTGTCCGGGCCCAGCTCCAGGAAGCGGGTGACGCCGTCGGCCGCGGCGCTAGTGACCGCGTCGAGGAACCGGACGCCTTCGCGTACCTGCCGCACCCAGTACTCCGGTGACGTCAGATCGGCGGGCTCCCCGGTGACGGTGGAGAGCACCGGGATCCGCGGCTCGGCGTAGGCGAGCCCTTCGGCGAGGGCCCGGAACTCCGCCAGTATCGGGTCCATCAGCCGCGAGTGGAACGCATGCGAGACGCGGAGTTGCTTGGTGCGTTCGAACTTCGCGGCCACCGCGGCCACGGCTTCGGCCGCACCCGAGATCACCACGGCACTCGGGCCGTTCACGGCAGCGATGTCCACGGTGTCCCCGGCGGCTTCGAGCACGGCCTCCGGTGTCGCGTCGATCGCGACCATCGCGCCTCCCGCGGGAAGCGCCTGCATCAGGGCGCCACGGGCGACAACGAGCTTTGCCGCGTCGGCCAGCGAAAGCACCCCGGCACAGTGGGCCGCGGCGACCTCGCCGATCGAGTGCCCGGCCAGCACGTCGGGCTTGACGCCCCACGACCGGGCCAGGCGGAACAGCGCGACTTCCAGCGCGAACAGCGCGGGCTGGGTGTAACGCGTCTCGCCCAGTTCCTCGCCACCGTTGATGATCTCGCGGATCGGACGGTCCAGGTGCTGGTCGACGGCAGCGCAGGCTTCGTCGTACGCAGTGGCGAACACCGGGAACTGCTCTGCGAGCCGCGCGCCCATCCCGGCGCGCTGCGAACCCTGGCCGGCGAACAGGAACGCCGTGCGCCCGCCCGCGGTGGCGACACCGCTGACGACGCCGCGCGCCTCCTCCTCGTCCACCAGTGCGGCGAGGCCGCGAGCGAACTGCGGCGAGCGGCTGCCGATCAGCACCGCACGACGGTCGAACGCGCTCCGGGTGGTCGCCAGCGAGAGACCGATGTCCGCGAGGCTGCCGTCCGGCTCCTCGTCCACATAGGACATCAGCTGCTCGGCCCTGGCCCGCAGGGCCGCGGCGCCGCGGCCGGAGACCGGCCAGGCGACCGGGCCGTCGTGCTCGGGCACGCCACCGCCGACGACCTCGCGGCGGTCGCCCTCCTCCAGGATCACGTGGGCGTTGGTGCCGCTCACGCCGAAGGACGAGACGCCGGCCCGGCGGGTGTGCCCGTTCGGCAGCCACTTGACCGGCTCGGCCAGCACCCGGACCGCGCCCGAGGACCAGTCGATCTCGGTGGACGGGCGGCCGACGTGCAGCGTCGCGGGCAGCTCGCCCTGGCGCATCGCCATCACCATCTTGATCACGCCGGCTGCGCCGGCCGCGGCCTGGGTGTGGCCGATGTTCGACTTGACCGAGCCGATCCACAGCGGACGGTCCGCCGCGATCTCCTTGCCGTAAGTGGCCAGCAGCGCCTGGACTTCGATCGGGTCGCCCAGCTTGGTGCCGGTGCCGTGCGCCTCGACGGCGTCCACATCGGACGGACCCAGCCCCGCGTCCGCCAGCGCCGCGCGGATCACGCGCTGCTGGGCCGGGCCGTTGGGCGCGGTGAGGCCGTTGGACGTGCCGTCCTGGTTGACCGCGCTGCCCTTGAGCACCGCGAGCACCGGGTGACCGAGGCGGCGGGCCTCGCTCAACCGCTCCAGCACGACCACGCCGGCGCCCTCGGACCAGGTGGTGCCGTCGGCGTCGTCGGAGAACACCTTGCACCGCCCGTCGGCCGCGAGGCCCTGCTGACGGCTGAACTCGACAAACGTCTCCGGCGTCGCCATCACGGTTACGCCGCCGGCCAGCGCCAGCGTGCAGTCCCCGCTGCGCAGCGCCTGCGCGGCCATGTGCATCGCGACCAGCGAAGACGAGCAGGCGGTGTCCACGCTGACCGCGGGGCCCTCCAGCCCGAGTGTGTAGGACACCCGGCCGGTGACGATCGAGCCGGAGCTGTTCGCGCCCACGTAGTCGTGGTACTGGACGCCCGCGTACACGCCGGTCGGGCTGCCCTTGAGCGATGCCGGGTCGATCCCGGCGCGCTCCAGCGCCTCCCAGCACGACTCGAGCAGCAGCCGCTGCTGCGGGTCGATCATCGGGGCTTCCTTGGGCGAAATCCCGAAGAACGTCGGGTCGAAGTCGCCGGCGTCGTAAACAAAACCGCCACGGGCGACGTAGGTGCTCCCGGGCCGCCGGCCGCTCGGGTCGAGCAGGCCGTCGACGTCCCAGCCGCGGTCGGCCGGGAAGTCGCCGATGGCGTCGCGGCCCTCGGCGACCAGCTCCCACAGCTGCTCCGGCGAGGTGACCCCGCCCGGCAGCCGGCAGGCCATGCCGACGATCGCGATCGGCTCGTCGTCGGAGGTCCGCACGGCCGCGGTGACCACCTCGGCGGTGGTGCCGGCCAGTTCCGCCAGCAGGTGGCCGGCGAGCGCGGACGGGGTCGGGTGGTCGAAGATCAGCGTCGCGGGCAGCCGCTGGCCGGTGGCCGAGGTGAGCCCGTTGCGCAGTTCGATCGCGGTGAGCGAATCGAAGCCGAGCGACTGGAACTGGGCCGACGGCTCGATTTCGTGCGCGCCGCGGTAACCGAGCACGGTGGCGGCGTGGCCGCGCACCAGTTCCAGCACGGCGTCACCGCGGTCCGCCTCGGGCAGGCGCAGCAGCCGTGCCGCGAACGAGTCTTCGATCGCCGTGGCCGCACCGGCGGCGATCCGTCGCCCGGCCCGGCCGACCAGCTCTGCCAGCGTCTTCGGGATCCGTTCGAGCCGGCGCAGCGTGGGCAGGTCCAGCTTCGCGGGGACGACGGTGGCCTGCCGGACGACCAGCGCCCGGTCGAACAGCGCCAGTCCCTCGACTGTGGACAGCGGGACGATCCCGCTCGTCGCGAGCCGCGTGACCTCCTCGGCCGAGAGCGTGCCGCCCATGCCGCCGACCTCGCCCCACAGGCCCCAGCCCAGCGACAGCCCGGGCAGGCCGTGGGCGACGCGGTGCGCGGCGAGGGCGTCGAGGAACGCGTTCGCGGCGGCGTAGCTGCCCTGGCCGGGCGCGCCGAGCACGCCGGAAACCGAGGAGAACAACACAAACGCCGAGAGCGCGGTGTCGCGGGTCAGCTCGTGCAGGTTCAGCGCGCCGTCGACCTTGGGCCGCAGCACCTTGTCGACGCGCTCGGGCGTGAGCGCGGTGATCACCCCGTCGTCGAGCACCCCGGCGGCGTGGACCACCGCGGTGAGCGGGTGCTCCGCCGGGACGGTGGCCAGGACCGCGGCGAGCGCGGCGCGGTCGGCGACGTCGCACTGCGCGACCTCGACCGCCACCCCCAGCTCACCGATTTCGGTGGCCAGCCGCGTCAGCTCCGGGGTGCCCCGGCGGCTCAGCAGCAGCAGGCGGCGCACGTTGTGCTCGGTGACCAGGTGCCACGCGAGCTTGCCGCCCAGCGCACCGGACGCGCCGGTGACCAGCACGGTGCCGTGCGGGCAGAAGTACGCGGGCTCGGTCTCCGGCGCCGCGCGGACCAGCCGAGGCGCGAGGAGCACCCCGAGGCGGACCGCGGCCTGCGCCTCACCGGCGGCAAGCACCTGGGGCACAACGGCTTCGGCGACGGATTCGGCGTCGAGATCCAGCAGGACGAAGGCGTCCGGGTTCTCCTCCTGCGCGGAGCGCACAAGACCCCAGGCGGCGGACGCGGCCAGATCGGTGACGTCCGCGCCGCCCACCGAAACCGCGCCGCGGGTGACGACCACCAGACGGGCGTCGTCGGCGTGGTCCGCGGCCAGCCAGTCCTGCAGCCGGCCGAGCACGCGGTGGGTCAGCGAGTGCGTCTCCTCCGGGCTTTCGGCGGTGAACTCGAAGATCTCGACGTTCGAAGTGTCCACAGTGTCCATCACGGGCTCGGGCACGGCTGCCCGCTGCCACTCGACGCGATACAGCGGCGGACCGGCGTCGACCGGCGTGGTGAAGGGGCGGAACACGGCCTCCGCGACGGCGGCGACGGGCGCGCCGGCGGCGTCGGCCAGCGTGATCTCGAAGCCGTCACTGGTGGTCGGCGCGAACTGCACCCGCAGCGCGGACGCGCCGGTGGCGTGCAACTCGACCCCGGTCCAGCAGAACGGGACCAGTCCGACGCCACCGTCACCACCACCCGCGACGCGCAGGGCGTGGGTGCAGGCGTCGAGCGCGGCCGGGTGCAAGCCGAAGCGCTCGGCCTCGCTGTCCTCGGGCAGCGCGACCTCGGCGAACACCTCGCGGCCCCGGCGCCACACCGCGCGCAGCGAGCGGAACAGCGGGCCGTAGCTGAGGCCGGTGTCGGCGAAGTCTTCGTACAGGCCGTCGATCGTGACCGGCTCGGCCCCGGCCGGCGGCCACTCGGTCAGCGCGGAGCCGCGGCGGTGCGACTGCGGCGCCACCGTGCCGGCGGCGTGGGAGGTCCACTCGCCGGCTTCGTCCTCCAGTCGCGAGTGGACGGTCACGGCGCGGAGGCCGTCGTCCCCCGCGGCGCCGACGGTCACCTGTACCTGCACCCCGCCCCGGTCCGGGACCACCAGCGGGCTGCCCAGCGTCAGCTCTTCGATCCGGCCGGCGCCGACCTGGTCGCCGGCGCGGACCACCAGCTCCAGGAACGCGGTGCCGGGCACGGTGACGACGTCGCCGAGCCGGTGCTCGGCCAGCCACGCGTGCGTCTCGACCGACAGCCGGCCGGTGAGCACCACCCCGTCGGTGTCGGCGAGCGCGACCGCGGCACCGAGCAGCGGGTGCCCGGCCGAGGTCAGGCCCGCGGCGGCCATCTCGTCGCGGTTGGCGCGGGCGTCGAGCCAGTAACGCTTGCGCTGGAAGGCATACGGCGGCAAGTCGACCCGCTGGGCGCCACGGCCGGCGAAGACCGCGGCCCAGTCCGGCACCAGGCCGCTGACGAACAGCTCGGCGAGCGCGGTCAGCGCGGTGTGGGCCTCCGGCCGGTCCTTGCGGAGCACCGGGATCACCACGGCGCTCTCGGCAATTTGCCGCACCAGGGCCGAGAGCACCCCGTCCGGCCCGACCTCGACGAACCGGCCGACCCCGTGGCCGGTCAGCGTGGTGATGCCGTCGTGGAACCGGACGGCGGCGCGGACCTGATCCACCCAGTAGCCCGGGGTGGCCAGATCGAGATCCGCGCCGACGGTGGACACGATCGGGATTGTCGGCTGGGCGTACGTCAGCGTCTCGGCCACCGCGCGGAACTCCGCCAGCATCGGCTCCATCAGCGGCGAGTGGAACGCGTGCGAGACCTTCAGCTTTGAGGACTTACGTCCCTCGAACTGCGCGACCACGTCGGCAACGGCGTCCTCGGTGCCGGACAGCACCACCGAGTCCGGGCCGTTGATCGCCGCGATGCTCACCTCGGCGGTCAGCAGCGGTGTCACCTCGGCCTCGGTGCCCTGCAGCGCGACCATCGAGCCACCCGTCGGCAATGCCTGCATCAGCTTCGCCCGCGCGGCAACCAACGTGCAGGAGTCAGCCAGCGACAGCACCCCGGCGACGTGCGCGGCAGCCAGCTCGCCGATCGAGTGCCCCAGCAGGAAGTCCGGCTTCAGGCCCCATGATTCGAGGAGCCGGAACAGCGCGACCTCGATCGCGAACAACGCGGGCTGGGTGTAG
>DASXYS010000030.1:0-72997 GCA_036502365.1 Amycolatopsis sp. | reverse complement strand
CCGGCCGACCCCGCACCCGCCAACGTCACCCCGGCACGCGCGCACCCTCCCGGCTGACCATCGCGACCAGTAGCTCGGCCGCCACCGCCGCCCCGTCAGTGCCGGTGGTGGCGGCCACGGCGGCGGCGCGGGCGCGGATCTCCGGGGCCAGGGCCGTCCGGAGGGCGGCGGACAGGGACTCGAGTGTCGGCGCCGGGCCGTCGTGGGCCACGCCGATGCCCAGGTCCGCGACCCGGCCCGCCCAGTACGGCTGGTCCGCCAGCTGCGGGACCACGACCTGGGGCGTGCCGGACCGGGTGGCCGTCGAGGTGGTGCCAGCGCCGCCGTGGTGCACGACGGCGGCCACGCGCGGGAACAGCGCTTGGTGGTTGGCCTCGCCGAGCGCGAAACAATCGCCGGGGGCGTCGATCAGGGACAGGTCGGCCCAGCCTCGGGAGACGATCGCGCGACGGCCCTGCGCGCGGACCGCCTCGACGACCACCTGGGCCAGATTTTCCGCGCCCTGCATGGACATGCTGCCGAAGCCGACGTACACCGGCGGCGCACCGGCGGCCAGGAACGCTTCCAGGTCGGCCGGGAGCGGGCGATCATCGGGCTGGAACCACGCGCCGGTCTGCACGACGGCCAGGTCCGAAGCCGACGGCCACGGATCCAGCACCGGGTCCGCCGCCAGCCAGGGCCGGGCGCCGATCACGTAGTCCCGGACGTGGTCCACCGGCGGCAACCCGTGCCGCGCCCGGCACCCGTTCAGCGCGTCCCCGAACAACGCGTCGACGCTCAAGGCATCCAGCGCCCACCGCTCCCGGTTGTCCCGCACCCCGGGCGGGAACGGCCGGCCCGGGTACGCCATCGGCGCGTGGTCCGGCGAGGGCAGCACCAACTTCTGGAAACTCACGTACACCGACGGAATACCCACCTTCTCGGCCACCGACAGCGCGCCCGCCGCGGCGGGCAGCATGCCCGTCGCCACCAGGACGTCACAGCCGGAGGCCGCCGGGGTGATCGCCTCGAGCTGCGCGGCGATCACCTCGGCCGCACGCTCGGGCAGGGACGATGGCGCCGGCGTCTGCTTCATCAGCGCACGCGCCGAGGGGCCCACCGGCACCAGCGTCACCCCGGCCCCGGCCAGCAGCCCCTCGAAGTCGGGCGGCGCGCACACCCGCACGTCCGCGCCCAGCGCCCGCAGCTGCCCGGTCAGCGCCAGCAGCGGTTCGACGTCTCCGCGCGACCCGTACGTCGACAACAACACTCGCACTCGTTGCTCCCCTTTTCGCCGAATTCCGGCTGAGGACGACGATTCTGCGGTACCACCCCGGTCTTGCGGCAAGCCCCCCGGTGCGCTATACCTTGGAAAGGGAAAGAGGTGACCACTCCCCTTTCGCTAATCCTCCACCAGCTCGTCGATCGCCGCGACCAGTTCGCGCAGTGCGGGCAAGGACGCCGTGAGCAGGTGCTGCCAGGCCGGGTGCAGCCGTTCCGTCGCCGCGTGGAGGATCTCCGCGTTGTGCGCCTGCCACTGCCGCACGGCGGACTCGCCCGCGGGGGTCAGCGCGAGCGCGACGGTGCGCCGGTCCTCGCCGCCGCCGGTCCGGGTGACCAGCTCACGGGCACGCAGGCCGTTGGCCATGGTGGTGACGGAGTTGGGCGCGAGCTTCAGCAGCTGCGCCAGCCGGCTCGGCCGCGCGCCCGGGTTCTCCCCTATGCAGGACAACAGTTCCAGCTGTGCGACCGAAAGCGGGTTGTCCGGGTCCGCACCGCGCGCCGCGCGCCGCATGGCCCGCCGGAGCCGGGCGACGACCTCGGCCAGCGCCGTCTCGTCGGTCACCGCGCGGTCCCCCGGACCAGTGCGCCCGTGACACCGGCGAGCACCCCCGCCGCCGCGAGCACCCCCAGGGCCAGGGCCGGCCCCCCGAAATGCAGGCACAACGTCACGAGTGCGACACCCAGCGCGGTGCCCAGCCCACGGGCCATGTTCACCAGTCCTCCTCCGGTCGCCGACATCCTGTCCGGGACCGCGCCCATGATGGACGCGTTGTTGGCCGGGATGAACAGTCCCAGACCCAGCCCCGCGACGAACAGCGACACCCCGGTCCACGGCCCGGCCGCGCAGAGCAGTGCGAGGCAGCCCGCGACGGCGACCGCCGCGCCGAGCACCGAACGCGCGCGAGTGGTGAACGCCGGCGGCAGCACCCGGTCGGCGGCCAGCGCGGCGACGGCGAACCCGGCCGGCAGTGCGGTCAGCATCAGCCCGGTCGAGCCCCGCGCGCCGCCGATCTGCGGCAGCAGCGTCAACGGCCCGAACAGCACGAGGTACCCGCACATCGCGCCCACCAGACCGAGCGACACCGCGCGCGGCCGCAGCACCGAAAGCCGCACCACCGGGCTGCTCGCGCGCGCCTCCCGCCAGACGAACCCGCCCGCGGCGAGCACCGCGACGGCCGCCAGCAGCGGAACCGGCAGCGGCAGGCCGGAAAGCCCGGACAGCGCCAGGAGAACAGCGGTCGTCGACGTCGCCAGCAGCGCGACGCCGGCGCCGTCGAACCGGCCCAGCGGCGTGCGCTCACGGGTGCGCGGCAGCAGCAGCAGCCCGGCGATCAGGCCGAGCACCCCGACCGGCACGTTGACCAGGAAGACCCAGCGCCACCCGGCCGTGTTCACCAGCAGCCCGCCGACCGCGGGCCCCAGCGCCAGGCCGAGCGCCTGCGCGGCCGCCTGCACACCGAGGGCCGCCCGGCGCCGCGCCGCCGGCACACTGGTGACGACCAGCGCGACGCTGTTGGCCTGCAGCATCGCCGCGCCGACCGCCTGCAGCACCCGGAACGCGATGAGCCAGCCCAGCCCGGGGGCCAGCCCGCAGGCGATCGACGCCGCGGTGAACACCCCGAAGCCGTAGACGTAGGTGAGCTTGCGCCCGGCCGCGTCCGCGATCCGCCCGACCGCCGCGAGCAGCCCGACCAGGCTCAGCAGGTACGACAGCGAAACCCACTGCACCGCGGCCAGCGACTCGGCGAACTCGGACTGGAGCGCGGGAAAGGTCAGCGTGACGATGCTGGCGTCGAGCTGCCCCATGAACGCGCCGAAGCACACCGCGCCCACCGCGAACCAGCCCGCGTTCCGGTGCTCCCGCACCACCCGCGGCCGGGGCCGCTCTTCCAGCAGCACGCCGGACACCTCCGAGTTCGTTCTTCAACAGAACTACATGTCCACCATAAACCCAGGACAACCGCGAAAGATAGTTCGGTGACCGAGTGAACAGCTCAGAGGGTGCCGGTGAGCGCCTGCAACCCGAGGCTGCTCAGCGCGACCGCGACCCACAGCAGTGCGCCGAGCAGCAGCGGGCGGCTCCCGGCGCGGCGCATGTCCGCGAGCCGCAGCGACAGCCCGATGCCGGCCAGCGCCGTGGTGATCAGGAACGTGCCCAGCGCCGACAGCGCGGGATGCCAGGACTCCGGGATCACGCCGAGGCTGTCGAGCGTCGCGGCGGCGATGAAGCCGATCAGGAACAGCGGCACGATCTTGCGCCACGGCATGGCGCGCAGGCTGAAACCGGCGCTCGCCTCACCGCGTTCCGCCGCCGCGAGGCGGGCGTCGCGGCGCGCCGTGCGGACCGCCAGGAAGATCACGATCGGGATCAGCATCAGCGTGCGGGTGAGCTTCACGACCAGGCCGTACGAGCCGGCGTCACCGCCGTAAGCAAAGGACGCGGCCACGACCGAGGAGGTGTCGTTGATCGCGGTGCCCGCCCACAGCCCGAACGCGTGCGGGCTCATCCCGAGCAGGTGCCCGAGCGGCGGGAACAGCAGCACCGCCGCGATGTTGAAGGTGAAGATCGTCCCGATGGCGTAAGCGACCTGCGCCTGCTTGGCCTTGATCACGGCCGTGGTGGCGGCGATCGCCGAGGCGCCGCAGATGCCCGTGCCGACGCCGATCAGGATCTGCGTGTCGCCGCGCACGCCGAGCCACCGGCCGAGCAGCCAGGCCCCGCCGAGCGCGACGGCGAGCGTGCCCAGCATGACCGGCAGCGACTGGCCGCCGACGCGAACCACCTGCTGCAGCGAAAGCCCGGTGCCCAAGACCACAATGGACAGTTGCAGCACCGGCTTCGCCGCCACCGCGTACCCGGGCGCGAACCGCGGCGCGCGCAGGGCCGGCACGACGGCCGCGGCGAGCGCGCCCAGCAGGATCCCGAACACCGGTCCGCCGACGATCGGCACCAGCGTGCCCAGCCCCGTCGCGGCCCCGGCGACGAGCAGGGCGACCACGAGCCCGGCGACGCCCCAGACCGGCGGCCGCTCCGCCTCCGGTGCCGGTCGTGTCTCCTGAGTCGCCGTCATCGCGCTCTCCTCTCGGAGGAATCTCGCCGATCAAATGTACGTACATTTACGTTACCGCATGTCCGGACATATGACCAGCGGTAGAGTCACCGGGAGACAACACAGAGGAGCGGGGAGGGTGGCATGCCCGCACGCACGCTCGACCGGGTCGGCCCGGACCCGCTCTGGCGCCAGCTCCAGCAGGAGCTGCTGACCAGGCTGGACGCCGGCGAATTCGCCGGCGGCTTCCCCGGCGAGCTGGCGCTGGTCGAGGAGTACGGCGTGAGCAGGCACACGGTGCGACAGGCCCTGCGCCAGCTGCGGGCCGACGGGGTGATCGTCGCCGAGCGCGGCCGTCAGCCGCGCGTCGCGCCACCGCCGGAGATCACCGTGCCGATGGGCGCGCTGTACAGCCTCTTCGCGTCCGTCGAGGCTGCCGGGCTCACTCAGCACAGCGTGGTGCGCGCCTTCGACACCCGCGCCGACGCCCTGGTCGCCGAGCGCCTCGAGCTCGAGGCGTCCACCCCGCTCGTCTACCTTGAGCGGCTGCGGCTGGCCGGCGACGAGCCGCTGGCACTGGACCGCGTCTGGCTCCCCGCCGACCTCGCCACGCCCCTGCTCGAGGCCGACTTCACCCACACCGGCCTGTACGCCGAGCTCTCGCGGCGCACCGGCATCCGGATGGACCACGGCCGCGAGGACGTGCACGCGGTCATCCCCACCGCCGCCGAGCGCGACCAGCTGCACTGCGCCCACGACGTCGCCGCGTTCTCCATCAACCGGCTCAGCCACACCAAGGGGCGCCCGGTCGAATGGCGGCACACGCTGGTCCGCGGCGACCGGTACGCGCTCACCGCCGAGTTCTCCGCGAACGCCGGCTACCGGCTGCTCGCCCCGGCCACCTCGGCCTGACCCACCCCTGCCGCACCTGAACAAGGGTTACCGGAACGGGATCGGGCCTTATGTTTCGTCGAAGTATCGGCAATTCATCAGCCGAGACGGGACTTTCGCAGGTATCGAACCGCGGCGCCCGCCCGGTATATCTGAGTGCTCCCACCACAACCGCGTCCGTTCAGCGCTGACCGGACCACTGGTCTGGACCACTCGACCACTGTCACCCGACCGGCGGCAACCTCCCACCGGCCGGTACCCGTTCACTGTCCTTTGTGGAGGAACAATGCACCGGCTGGACGCAACCCGCGAGCACGCGATCGGGCTCTTCCGCATCGTCATCGGCTTCCTGTTCACCTGCCACGGCGTGAAAACCATCTTCGGCGTGCTCGGCGCGCACGGGGCCACCGCGGTGGGCACCTGGCCGGGCTGGTGGGCGGGGCTGATCCAGCTCGTCGGCGGCACCCTGGTCTGCCTCGGCATCGGCACGCGGGTGGCCGCCCTGATCGGCTCCGGCTCGATGGCCTTCGCCTACTTCACCGTCCACGTGACCAGCGGCCCGTTCCCGATCCAGAACGGCGGCGAGGCCGCCGCCCTGTTCAGCTGGACACTGCTGGTCCTGGTCTTCACCGGCCCCGGCCGCTTCGCCCTCGGCCGGGCCCTGTCCGGGCTGCTGACCACCACCCGGACGGCACCGTCCGCGGTCAGCTCCTGACCTGTCTCCGGGGAGCGCCGTCGGGGCGCTCCCCGGAGTGCAGTTCTCCCCGCAGCGCCTGATCTCCCACAGCTTCACCACACCGTCGCTTCACCACACCGTCGCCTGACCACACCGTCGCTTCACGCTGTCCACAGTGGACAGAACCCCGCTGCGCCGAGCTTGATGACGAGGTCGTAACCTCGTGATCTTCAGCTGAACACGGCATGGCCACCAGGCGAACAGACGGTGAAGGAGAGCTGAATGGCGACTGCGTGGAACCACGCGTCGAGTTCCGGCAGCGGGGTGTACGACGCTATCACCAGCCTCGGCGTCCACAGCCCCGGCTTCGTGCAGGGACTGCTGCTGGCCTACACGAATTACGGGCTGCTGCTGGTCGTCCCGCTGTTCGCACTGCTGTGGTGGCGGGCCCGCGCGAGCGGCTCTGCCGAGCGGATGGCCCTGGCGCTGCTCGCCCCGGCCGGGACACTGGTCGCGTACCTGTTCAGCGAGGTCCTCAAGACCATGGTCCACGAGGAACGGCCGTGCCGCGGGCTGCCGGTGACCTCCTACATCGGCAAGTGCCCCGCCCCGGGGGACTGGTCGTTCCCGAGCAACCACTCCGTGATCGCCGCGTCCGCGGCCCTCGGCGCCGTCTACGCGTGGCGGCGGGCGATGCCGTGGCTCTTCTCGCTGGCCGCGCTCATGGCGTTCTCCCGGGTGTTCGTCGGGGTGCACTTCCCGCACGACGTGCTGGGCGGGCTCTTCTTCGGCGCGGCCTTCGCGTGGCTGGCACACCGGTTCGCGCTCGATCGCGCAACCGGGCTGGTCGAGCGCTTCGCCGGCCGCGTGCCGTGGCAGCTGCTGGGCGCTCCCTCGGAATCGGCTGAGCCGTACCCGGCCGACGACGACCGCACCGAGCTGATCAGCCGTGTGCCCGCTGTACGACAACCGGGCGAGCAGCTCCCGGCCGACGGACGCGAACGCCGTAACCCGGTGGCCGGGCGCCGAAATCCCGCCGCCGACCGCCGGACGCGCCCGCTGCCGGACCAGCGCCTGCCGCAGCTGGACCAGCGTCCGCGCCCGCCACAGCGCCAGTCACAGCCGCAGCGCCAGTCTCAGCCGGAGGTCCAGCCGCCTCGCCGGGCTCCGGTCCAGCAGCAGCCGGTGAACCGGCCGGTCCGTCCCCGTCCCGACCAGCCGCCGCTCCCCCGTCAACGACCGCAGCAACGGCCCCCGCGGCCACACTGAGCCGGAGCCGGGCGTCAGCCGGGCAGACCGCCTGTCGCGGCGAAGTCCAGGCGCTTGGCGACCGAGACGGTCTGGTCGGCGAACCGCTCGTAGAACCGCGTCACCAGCGTCAAGCCGACGGCTGTGCGCTGGTCGTGCTCCCAGCCGTCGGCGGTGATGGTGGCGAGGACCCGCGCGTGCAGGGCGTCGACGGTCTCGTCCTCGTGGCTCAGCTCGGCGTGGCCGCCCTTGGCGCCGGTCCGCACCAGCTCGGCGATGCGGTCGGCCATCCGCGAGGTGGCCTCGCCCAGCTCACGGAACACCGGCTCGAGCTCGGCGGGCGCCACCCGGTCCGGGTGGGCGCGGCGGACCATGCTCGCGACGTGCGCGGCGAGGTCGCCCATCCGCTCGATCTTCTCCGCGCAGTAGACGACCGCAAGCACCATACGCAGGTCACCCGCGACGGGAGACTGCAAGGCGAGCAGCGAGTACGCCTCTTCCTCACAGGAGGAGCGCAGGTCGTCGAGCTCGCTGTCGGCGCCGATCACTTGTTCGGCGAGCCGCAGGTCGGCGGCCAGCAGCGCCCGGGTCGCCCCGCGCATCGCCTCCGCCGCACCCTCGGACATCGCGGCCAGCCGGCGGTGGAGCCGGCCGAGGTCGTCCTGGAAGCCTTCACGCATGTGAGGCAACGTTACCGGCGGCCGCCCAGCCACCCGGCGTCGGCCACGACCTGGTCGGACGCGTCACCGTCCGGGCGGACGGCGAGGTCGAACGAGTGCCCGCCCTCGTGCCCGGCGGGCACCCGGCAGCGTTCGCCCCCGTCGGCCGCGATCGCGCAGGCGGCGCGGCTTTCCAGCACCCGGCGGCCCGGCCACCAGCGCAGCCACCACCCGTCCTCGAGGGACGCCGCGTGCTCGTGGCCGTGCCCGGCCTCCAGCTCACAGCTCAGCGACGATCCCGAGCCACGGGCGGCGACGCTCCGCAGCACGGACCGCTCCCGCCCGGAAAGCTCCACCGGCTCCAGGCATAGCGCACGATCGGCCATGGCCGACACCCTAGGCGCCGCCGCCGCGGCCTGCGCCACGAACCCGGCTTTCCGGGAAAAACCCCATGTCCGACGGCGCGGCGCCAGTGGGATCAGGTGTACCAGGTCGGCTCCGGCAGCTCGCCGAGCAGCGTGTACGCGCCGACTTCGCGGCGTTTGTAGGCGACCGGGTCGTGCAGGGAATGCGTGCGCAGGTTGCGCCAGAAGCGGTCCAGCCCGATCTTCGACGCGCTGGCTCGCGCGCCGGTGACCTCGAAGACCTTCGTGCCGATCTCCAGCCCGGTGTCGATCACCCGCTGCTTGGCGGCGGCGATGAGGACGGCTATTTCCCCGCGCGCCTGGGGTGTCAGCTCCTCGCGCGGGGCGTGCAGCACACGGGAGATCGCCGCGCCCGCCTTGTCCACCAGTGCTTCCGCGGCCCACAGTTTCGCTTGCAGGTCACCATAAGCGTCGAGGACGTACCACTCCTCGGCGGCCGATTCCTTGTTGTCGCCGCCGTAGGGCCACGCCCGGGTGTGGCCGCGGGTGTAGGCCGCCGCCGTTTCCAAGGCGCCCTGGGCGATGCCGAGGTAGAAGTTCGCGAAGACGAGCTGGATGGCCGGCACGTTCAGCGTGTTGTAGGTGAGCGGCCGGAATTCCTTGTCGACGTAACCGGCGGCACTCGCCCACGGCACGCGCACGCCGGTGATCGAGACGCTGCCGGATTCGGTGAGCCGCTGGCCGATGTTGTCCCAGTCGTCGTGGAAGACGATGCCCTCCTGCGCCGAGGGGACGATCGCGAAGATGTGGTCCTCGGTGCCGGTCAGCACCCCTTCGAGCACCGTCAGGTCCGAGACCTTGCTGCCGGTGGAGAACGATTTCCGTCCATTGTAGACGATCTCGTCACCCTCCTCGACGATCGTCAGGTCGCCGTCACGCGGGTTGACCGCGCCGCCGAAGAGATAGTTTTCGCTGGTGTACAGCTCTTCCACGGCCGCGATCTGCGCCTCGGTCGCGACCAGCCGGGCCGCCCAGGCCCACAGATAGTGGTAGCCGAGCAGCTGGCCGATCGAGCCGTCGCCGCGCGCGACCTCCCGGATGACGCGGTACGCGGTGTCCCAGCTCTGCCCGCCGCCACCGTGCTCCGGTGGGCCCAGCAGGGTGACCAGCCCGGCCTCCTTCAGCAGCCGGACCTCCGCGTACGGAGTCTCGTTCGCCCGGTCACGCTCGGCCGCGTCGACCGCCAGCTTGTCCGCGACGTCCTTCGCCACGGCCAGCCATTCCGCGGCACCCTTCTCCGTAGTGACCACAATGGACTCCGTTCCGATCGGGGGTGAGGCCCCGATGGTTTCCGCCGTTCTCCCGGTGCGTCAACGCATTCCGGGCGCTGGGAAAGCGGGTTTTGTTCGCAGGCACAATGGCACAATGGCACAATGACACGAACCACGACGCTGCGGACGGGACGCGAAGACGGCTAGGCTGGCCTGGTGACTGAAACCGACGTGGCGGCTTTCGATTCGGTGCTCGAGGCGATCGGGGGCACGCCGTTGATCCGCCTGGCGCGGGTCGCGCCCGAGGCCGGAGCGCCGGTGTACGTGAAAGCCGAGTTCCTGAACCCGGGCGGCAGCGTGAAGGACCGGGCCGCGCTGTCGATGGTGCTCGCCGCGGAGCGGAGCGGGGAGCTGAAGCCGGGCGGTCACATCGTCGAGGGGACGTCCGGCAACACCGGCATCGGCCTGGCGATCGTCGCCGCGCAGCGCGGTTACCGGCTGACCGTCGTGGTGCCGGACAAGAGCAGCCGCGAGAAGACGCTGATCCTCCAGGCGTACGGCGCCGAGGTCGTGGTCACGCCCGGTGCGGTGCCGCGGGAGGACCCCGCGCACGTCTCCCAGCTGGCGCGGCGGATCGCCGAAGAGAGCGGCGGCTGGCTGGCGAACCAGTACGACAACCCGGCCAACCCCGCGGCGCACCACGAGGGCACCGGCCCGGAGATCTGGCGGCAGACCCGCGGCCGCGTCACCCATTTCGTCGCGGGCATCGGCACCGGCGGCACCATCAGCGGCGCCGGGGCCTACCTGAAAGAGGCCAGCGCGGGCCGCGTCCGGGTGATCGGCGCGGACCCGGACCACTCCGTGTACTCCGGCGGCGACGGCAGCCCGTACTTCGTCGAGAGCATCGGGCACTACCTGCATCCGGACACCGCCGAGGACCTCTGGCCCGAGTCCTACCATCGCGACGTGCTCGACGTGGTCGAGCCGATCGGCGACCGCGAATCGATCCTTACTGCCCGCCGGCTGGCGCGTGAGGAGGGGCTGCTGCTCGGGGCGTCCGCGGGCACCGCCGTCGCCGCGGCGCTGCGGCTGGCCGCCACGCTCTCACCGGACGAACTCGTGGTGGTCGTCGTCCCCGACTCCGGGCGCTCGTACCTGTCGAAGTACTACGACGACGAATGGTTGCGCGGCTTCGGTTTCCTCGAAGACGTGCACGACGAGCCGACCGTCGCCCAAGCCGCGGGCCCGTGTTCGTGGCTGCCCTCGACCGCCTCGGTCGGCGAAGCCCTCGACCACCACGGCCTGGGCGAGCTGTGGGCGGTGACGGTGCCACGGCCGGGCGTCACGGGCTCACCGGCGGCCGCGGAGGTGACGGGCACCCTCGACGTCCGCCGCCTGCGCGCGGCCGAAGCGGCCGGCCTGGTCCGGCGCGAGGACCCGATCACCGGCCACGTCACGGAGCCGCTGCCCGCGGTCGGCCTCGGCGAGAGCCGGCGGGCGGCCACGGCCAGGATCGGCGCGCACGACGCCGCGTGGGTGCTGACCGACGGCCGGGTCACCGGTGTGCTGCTCGGCGCCGGGAAGCCGGATTCCACCGGCTGACAAGGCTTTCCGGGCTGCTTTCCGGGATCAGTCCAGCCGGATGCCCGCCAGCTGCGTGGACTGCACGACCAGCCGGCCCTCCCGGTCCCAGACGAAACACGACTCGTCGACGCGCCCGTCGGCGATGAGCTGCGCGCGGTGCAGCACCCGGACCGGGCCGGGCGCCGGGCGCGCGCGGACGTAGGCGGTCAGCTCCAGCGTCGGGACCCAGCCGCTGGGGGCGATGTCGAAGGTCGCGGGCGGGAAGGCGTCCACGGCGAACAGCAGCGACACCGGGTCGAACGGCTCGTCGCCGGGCAGGGTCAGCCAGCCGCGCAGCTCGCCGAGGCCGCGCGGGCCGTCGGTGAACGCCCGGGCGCTGTCCGGGTCCAGCCCGGCCTCGATCTCGTCGAAGATCGCGGCGGTGATCCCGGTCGGGGTTTTGCTCGGCACGCGGACGCCGCCGGCCGGGTCGGTCAGCCGCGGGTCGGGCAGGCCGTCGGCCCAGCGCACCTGGCCTTCCGCCGGCAAAGTCCCGAGGGTCAGCAGCGCCTCGACGCACGGCACGCCGTCCTTCAGCAGCCGGGCGCGCACCTGGCTCGCGCTGCGGCCGGCGCGCAACGGCTCGACCTCCACCTCGGCGGGGCCGGGCTCGGGTGAGCGCAGGTAATGCGCGCTGGCGGCGAGGACGTCGGGATGCGGGCCGACGGCGCCCGCGGCCCGCCCGATCGCCGCCAGCAGGTAACCGCCGTGGAGGCGGCCGCCGATCGTCCACTGCGGGCTGAGGTCGACGTCGAAGGCGTGCTCGGACCGCTGCTTCACGGCGGACACCGCGGCGAACGTGGTCGTGCTCACGAGGCCTCCCGGCTGCTCGACAAGTCATCCCCCGCAGATCTTCCCGCGAGTGGGTTGCATCACGCAACTTAGTCGACGGCATCCGGTTTGTCCCGGAAAGTGAGACCGAGGCCACCGGGGACTTCGAGCCCGGTTCAGAGCACGCCCGGGTACGCGCCGCCGTCGATCAGCAGGCTCTGCCCGGTGATGAACCCCGCCTGGGCCGAGCACAGGAACGCGCACGCGGCGCCGAATTCGGCCGGATCGCCGAACCGGCCGGCCGGGATGCCGGCCCGTGCCTGGTCCGCGGCCTCGTCCATCGACAGCCCCTGCGCCTGCGCGGCCGCCGAGTGGCTCGCGCGCTGCCGCCGGGTGTCGAACGAGCCGGGCAGCAGGAAGTTGATCGTCACGTTCGCGTGGACCACCGACCGCGCCACGCCGGCGAGGAAGCCGGTCAGCCCGGCCCGCGCGCCGCTGGACAGGTCGAGCCCGGCCAGCGGCATCTTCACCGAGCCCGAGGTGATGTTGACGATCCGGCCGAACCGGCGCTCGACCATGCCGTCCACGACCAGCTGGACCAGCCGGATCGGCGTCGCCATGTTCGCCTTGACCCCGGCGAGCAGCGCCTCCTCGTCGACCTCGCGGAAGTCGCGGAACGGCGGCCCGGCGTTGTTGTTCACCAGGATGTCGACCGGGCCGGCGGCGGCGAGCAGCGCGTCCTGTCCCGCGCGGGTGTCCAGATCGGCCGCGACGGCAACCACGGCCGCTCCGGTCGAGGCCGCGATCTCCTCGGCCGCCTGCGCGGTCGAGGACTCCGTCCGCCCGTTCACCACCACCGTGCAGCCGGCCCGCGCCAGTTCGGCGGCGCACGCGCGCCCGAGCCCCTGCGTCGACGCGCACACCACGGCGGTCCGGCCCGCCAGCCCGAGATCCATGCGGCCGAGCCTAGGCCTCGAAAAGCTAGCCCGCGGCGCGGTAGGCGACTCCGGTTTCGTTCGGCGTGGTGCCGGTGTACAGCCCGGTCGGGCTGGTCGTGGTGGACAGGGAGAACCAGGCGTATCGCTCCACATAGGACAGACCCTGCAGCATCGCCGCGGACTTGGCCGCGAAGTCGGCCTGCTCGGCCGAAGACGGGTACCGCGGAGGTGACACGGAGAAGTCGGTCAGCGCGTATTCGGTGACCCAGATCGGGAGCTGGTAACGGTTGTGCACGGCCTCGAGGTAGGACTGGAGCTCACCCGTCGCCGCAGCCGAGAAGTCCCCGCCGTACCAGTGCAACGGGATGAAGTCGACGCGGTAGCCACGGGCCTTGGCCCCGCTCATGAACTGGTCGAGCCAGCCGCCCGCCACGTCGCCGCCGAACGCCACGGCGGGCGCGCCGAGCCGCAGCCCGGTGCCTTCCAGCTGCGGCCACAGGCCGAGGGCGGTGTCGACGGACATCTTCGCCTGGCCGTCCAGGTCCGGCTCGTTGAACCCGAGCAGCGTGGTGCCGTTGGCCTTGGCCGCGTCGAGCTGGGCCGCGGTCACCGAGCCCTGGCCCCAGATCATCGGGACGAACTCCGCGCCCGGCGGCGCGCTGATGCCCTGCGGGTCCGAAGCCCATGTGTAGAACCAGCCCGCCCGCACGTCCGAGAGCGCGGCGGTCACGCCGTCGAAGTTCGCCGCGCTGACGCCCTTCTTCACCCCGTCGGCGCCGGCCGGGCCGGTCGCCGAGCCGAGGGCCACGAGCACCGCCGCGACCACTGCGAGCAGCTTCTTCGCCGAGCGCATGAGCGACGTCCTTTCGCCGGGGACCCCAGCGTCGCAGCCCCGTGGCCCGGCGTCTTCGTGGTCCACCCGAAGGGTTTTCGCCACCAGACGCCGAGCAGTCAGCCGCGGGCCAGCGTCTGCTGGGTCACGGCCTCGACCAGGGAACACAGCTCCGGCATCTCGGCAGCCTCCTCCAGCGCCTCGCGCAACGCCATGTCGTGCGTGGGCCGGGCTTCGGCCAGCAGCGCGCGGCCGGCGTCGGTGACCTCGGTGTAGATGCCGCGACGGTCGTCCTCGCACAGGTAGCGGGCGAGGTAGCCCTGCTTCTCCAGCCGGGCGACCAGGCGGGTGGTCGCACTCTGGCTGAGCACCACGGCCCGCGCGAGCTGCTGCATCCGCATGTGCCAGCCGTCCTGGCGGCTGAGCAGGTCGAGCACGCTGTACTCGCTCACGCCCAGCTTGTGTCCCGCCTGCAGGCCGCGCTCGATCCGGGTCTCCAGCCGGGCGTGCAGGGCGGCGAGGGTGCGCCAGCCCTGGGCGCGGGCTTCCTCGGCGTCGTCGGACAACGACATGGCCTGACCTCCTTCGGTGCCGGGCACCACCGTCCGGCCGCCGCCGAGTTTAACCGATCACACCTGTAGTCAGCTCTGGCATATATCAGGCGCGTGCAACTATTGTAAGCGACGGTAGTTCTCGCACACACAGTGAGTCACAGGAGGAAGCACCATGCCGCTCGCTCTGCTCGCGCTGGCCATCGGCGCGTTCGGCATCGGCACCACGGAGTTCGTGATCGCGGGGCTGCTGCCCGAGGTCGCCGCCGACTTCGGGGTGTCCATTCCCGCGGCGGGCTGGCTCATCACCGGTTACGCGCTGAGCGTGGCGGCCGGCGCGCTGCCCATGACGGCGCTCGGCACGCGCATCCGCCGCAAGCACCTGCTCCTACTGCTGATGGTCCTGTTCATCGCCGGCAACGTGCTGTCCGCGCTGGCCCCGAGCTTCGGCGCGCTGATGGCCGGCCGGATCGTCGCGGCGCTCACCCACGGCGCGTTCTTCGGCGTCGGCGCCGTGGTGGCCGCCGACCTGGTCAAGCCCGAGAAGAAGGCCAGCGCCATCGCGCTGATGTTCACCGGGCTGACGCTGGCCAACGTGCTCGGCGTGCCGATGGGCACGTTCATCGGCCAGGGCCTGGGCTGGCGCGCGACGTTCTGGGTCGTCGCCGGGCTCGGGGTGCTCGGCCTGATCGGCGTGGCCGCGCTCGTGCCGGACACCGCACGGCCCGCGAACACCCGCATCGGCGCCGAATTCGCCGTGTTCCGCCACCCTCGGGTGTGGCTGGCGATCGGGACGACGGTGCTCGGCTTCGGCGGCGTGTTCGCCTCTTTCACCTACATCGCACCGATGATGACCGAAGTCGCCGGGCTGCCGCAGGGCGCGGTCAGCTGGCTGCTGGTGCTCTTCGGCGTCGGGCTGGTGCTGGGCAACCTGCTCGGCGGCCGGTTCGCCGACCGCGCGCTGATGCCGACGCTGTACACGGTGCTGGCCGCGCTCGCCGTGGTGCTGGCCGTGTTCGCCTTCACCGCGCACGCCGCCGTGCCCGCCATCGTCACGCTGTTCCTGTTGGGCGGCTTCGGTTTCGCGACCGTGCCCCCATTGCAGATGCGGATGCTGGCGAGCGCCGAGGCGGCCCCGACCGTCGCTTCGGCAGTGAACATCGGCGCGTTCAACCTCGGCAACGCGCTCGCCGCGTGGCTGGGCGGCGTGGTGATCACGGCCGGCTACGGCTACGCGTCGACCAACTGGGTCGGTGCCGTGATGACGGTGCTCGCGCTCGGCCTGGCCCTGCTGTCCGGCCGGTCGGACCGCCGCACCGCCGCCCGCGAGGACCGGCTCGTCACTGCCTGAGCCGGTCCTGGCGCGCTAGGCCGGCGCGGTTCGGGTGCAGTGGATGACGCTTTCACCTCGCTCAGTGCGGCGAAAGAGGCGTCCGCTGCACGGGGAACCGGCCGTTGGGTATCCGGCGAGCAGCGCAGCCGTTGTCGCGGATGACGCTTCCCCTGCACTGAGCGCAGGGAATGCGTCATCCACCCACCCACGGCAACCCCGTGAGCCGGTCCTCCGGGCACGCTAGGCCGTCCCCGTCCGCGCGGGAGCCAGAAGATGCTGCCGCAGAAAGGAAATCTCGGCTTCGACGACGTGCTCGTGCTCGTCGAGGAACGGCGCGTAGTGCCCGCCGGGAACCCGCACCAGCTCACCGCGGGGCGCGCGGCCGACCGCGGCGACGGCCGGCTCCGCGAGGGCCGACCGGTCCTGGTCGGCGACGACCACAAGCAGCGGGCAGCGCACGCGTGCCGCCGCTCGGCCGGGCCGGTAGAGCGTCATCCGCAGCGCCGAGCGGGCGGCCGCGGTCTGCTCCCAGTCCGGGTACCGCTCGGCGCGCAGCGCGCGGTCGCCGTCGAACGAGTCCGGCGTGGTCAGCAGGGCCACGGTGCCGGGCGGCCCGGCGAGCGCGACCAGCCGCGGCCGCAGCCCGATCAGACTGCCGAGCGCGTCGAGAATCCCGCGTCCGGTGAACCGCAGCATTGTCAACGGTTTCTGGTACCGCGCGGCGTTGCGGGCGGTGGCCGGGCCGTCCGCGCTCGGCGTCTGCGCGATCGCGGCCGCCAGCCGCGGATCCCGGGCGGCCACCAGGAAAACGTGGCCGCCGGACGCGGAGAACCCCCAGCTCCCCACGCGCGCCGGGTCGACCCCCGGCAACGTCCGCGCGAAGCCGACCGCGGCGTGCCAGTCGGCCAGCTGCTCGCCCACGCGCGTGACCTGGCGTGGCAACCCGCCGCTCTCGCCTTGGTGGCGGTAGTCGAAGGCCAGCACGCCGAATCCCGCCTCCTGGAACCGGTTCGCGAACAGGTCCGTGCCGGGCTCCTTGGTCACGCCGAAGCCGCCCGCCATGACCAGGCACGCGCCGTTCGTCCCCGGGTAGTGCCAGGCGACGCACTCGGTCCCGCCGCTGTCGAACCTGACCTTTTCGCGCTGCTGCATGACTGCCTCCCGGACTTGTCCCGCCGGGAGAAGTGAACCACGTGGTTCGCAAACTGTCCATCGCCCGCCGGCTCAGGCCTCCTCGCGGTCCAGCGCGCGCACGAGCGCCGCGAACCCGGCCGCGGCGCCTTCGGGGTCGCCGCCGATGGCGCGGTGCACGATGAACCCGCGCAGGGTCGCGAGGACCATCTGCGCCACCTCCAGCTTGTGTGACTCGGTCCAGCGCTCGGGGCAGTACGAAACGAGCAACGGCAGGTACTGGCCCGAAGCGCCGTGGCCGAGATCGCCGTACCGCGCGGGGTCGTACATCGCCAGCCCGATGGCCTGGTCGAGCACCCGCCGCAGCCCGGGTTCCTCGTCGCGCAAGGTGTGCCACGCGACGCGCACCCGCTCGGCGAGCGTGCGCCGCTCGGCCCCCTCGGCCATGGCCGCCATCGCGTTGCCGATCCGCCGCTCGCGCAGCGTGAAGACGGCCTGGCCGAGCAGGTCCTCCGCGCTGTCGAAGTGGTAGAGCAGCACCTTGTGCGTGGCCCCCGCGGCGCGCGCGGCCCGCCGCAGCGAGAAGTCGACGAGCCCGTTGACGGCCAGGTCGTCCGTCACCCGCTCCAGCAGCTCGCGCCGGCGCGCCTCCCCGCGCGCCGACCCGGCCGATCGCCGGTAGCCCGCTCCTTGGCCGTCCTGCCGTTCCGGGGTTTCACTAGTCACCACACCAGCTTCCCCGATCCCGCGGTCCGGCGCGCTACTTCGCGAACGCCGTCAGGAACCGGTCCCGGAAGGCGTCCATGTGCCAGACCGGCGCGGCCGGGCTCGGACGGAGGCCGTCCTGCCAGTGCCAGGAGCTGATGCGGTCCAGCACGGCCGGGTCCTTCGCCACGATCGTGATCGGCACCTGGTGCGAGACGCCCGGCGGCGTGACCACCGGGGGCTGGTGGTCGCCGAGGAAGATCAGGACGGTGTTCTCCGTGCCGTAGGTCTTCAGGTACGAGACGAGGGTGTCGAGCGAATACTGGATGGCCGCGCCGTACGCGGCCCGGATGCGGTTCGGGTCGCGCCACACCGAGTCCGGGGCCTCCCCCGCGGCGGGCATCGGGCCGAAGACCGAGCCGTCGCCGACCTTGTTCCAGTCCACAAGGGACGGACGCGGCGACCACGGCGCGTGACTCGACACGAGGTCGATCTCGGCCATCACCGGACGGCGGTCCTTCGCGGCCAGCTCGTTGTGCTGCAGCGCGGAAAACGTGTACTGGTCGGGCATCGTGGCGTAGGCGAAGCCCGGGCCCTGGTAGCCGACGCCGTGCGCGTCGTAATACTGCTGGAAGCCGTAGTACTTGCCTTCCGGCCACGGCTGGGTGTGCGCGGGCACGTCCTGCACCGTCTTCCAGCCCGCCCGGCCGAACGCGCGGGTCAGCGAAAGCCGGTCGCTCGCCAGGAGGTTGTTGTACCGCTGCTGGTTGTCGACCCAGGTGCCGGACTGCACGGTGGAGTGCGCGAGCCAGCTGCCACCGCCGAAAGTGGACGAATCGAGGAACGCGCTGCGCGCGGAGAACCCGGCGTCACGCAGGGTGGCGGTGCCGGCGTCGAGCTGCTTGTCGATCGCCGGGGCGAGGTCGGAGCCCTGGATCGCGAACTGGCCGTAGCTCTCCACGAAGGTGAGCAGCACGTCCTTGCCGCGCAGGCCGTTGAGCAGCTGGTTTCCGGGGGTCGCGCCGAACGGGTCGGCGGCCAGCTGGTTCGCGAACTCCTGGCTGTCGTTCAGGTCCGCGCCCACCTTCCGCAGGTCGGCGTACGCGAAGTTGGCGGCGCTGCGCGACGCGACGGGCTGCCCGGGCGCCAGCTCGACCCCGATCACCGCGCAGGCGATCCAGGCCACGCCGAGCACGGCGATCACGCGGGTGGAGCCCGTGCGCCGCCCGGCCGCGAGCCGCGTCAGCCGCAGCACGGCCAGCGTGGTGCCCACGACCACCGCGAGGATCACCACCACCACTCCCGCCGCGGCCGCGATCGAGCCCGGCCCGCCCAGCTGGCCGGCGAGGAAGTCCAGGCCGGCGCTGACGAAACTCCAGTCGAGGATCGGGTCGAACGGCCGGCTCAGCACCTCGTCGAAGCCCAGGTCGATCACCTTCAGCACGGTCAGCACACCCAGCACGGCGCCGGCCACCGCGGCCAGCACCTTTCGCCAGCGCGGCGGCAGCACCAGCGCGAGGGCCGCGACCACCAGCGCTTCCACGGGCAGCCTCAGGAAGGCGGCCGGTGTCAGCGCGGCCAGCGTGATCGGGGCCAGCAGGCCGAACAGCACAAGCAGAGCGGCCACGACGGTCAGCACCACGGCCGCCACGCGCCGGGCCGGCGTACGCGCGGGCGGCTCAGCGTCTGACGGCTCGTCGTCAGGCAGCTGAGTGTCGGGCAGCTCAGTGTCGAGCGGCTCGTCGGCGGACGGCCCGGGAGCACGGCGCGACCGGAAGCGGGTGAAGGGGGACACGAGAATCCTTTCCCTCGGAGCAGTTCTCCCTACACGAAGGCGCGCGCCTTCCGGTTCACCGCTCAGCCGGATTCCCGGAATTCCCTCATCACCCCGGTCAGCCGCCCGAGGAGCGCGACCAGCCGGCGGCGCTCCGCCGGGGTGAACTCGGCGAACGCGCGGGCCTGGCGCTCGCGGCGCCGGGCCAGCAGCCGGGTCAGCCGGGTCACGCCGTCGTCGGTGAGGCCGACGAGGACCTTCCGCTCGTCGTCCGGGTGGCGCCGCCGGGTGACCGCGCCGGCCGCCTCCAGCTGTTGCAGCATGCGGGTGGCGGTGGGGATGGTGACGTCGGCGGCGGCCGCGAGGCGGCCCACCGGCAGCTCGGCCTCGGCCGCCAGCGGCTCCAGCAGGGTGAGCTGCGGCAGGGAGAGGCCGCCGTCCTGGTCCGCGCCCGCCGAACGCGCCTTGCGCATCGCGAAGAACAGGTCGTCGGCGGCCTGGGCGATCTCGTCCGCTTCGGCATCGGACAGCGCGGTGTGCTTCACGAGTGGTACCTTAGCAGCACAATAGTTAGCAACCTATCTATTAGGAGCCTAGCGATTATGACCGGAAAGATCGACGTCCACCAGCACCTGCTCCCGCCCGCGTACCGGCGCGCGTTCGAGGAGCACGGACAGACCCCGGGCGGCTGGCCGATCCCGGACTGGGACCCGGCCGGAGCGCTCGCGATGATGGACGAGGCCGGGATCGCCACCGGCGTGCTGTCGATCAGCGCCCCCGGCGTCCACTTCGGTGACGACACCGAGGCGCGCGAGCTGGCCCGGGCGACCAACGACTACCACGCCGAACTCGTCAAGGACCGGCCCGACCGCTTCGGCCAGTTCGCCGTGCTGCCGCTGCCCGACGTCGAGGGCGCGACCGCCGAAGCGGTGCGCGCACTGGACGAGCTGCACGCGGACGGCGTCGTGCTGCTGTCCAACGCGCACGGGCACTACCTGGGCGACCCGTCGTACGAGCCACTGTGGACGGAGCTGGACGCACGCTCGGCGGTGGTGTTCGTGCACCCCGCGGAGCCGCCGATGCCCCGGCTCGCCGGCCTGCCGAGCCCGGTGCTGGACTTCCCGTTCGACACCACGCGCAGCGCGCTGCACCTGGTGGCGAACGGCGTCTTCGACCGGCACCCGAGGCTGCGCGTGATCCTTTCGCACGCCGGCGGGTTCCTGCCCTACGCCGCGCACCGCTTCACCTTCGCGTCGATGTTCAACCCCGGCACCACCGAGGAAAGCATCTTCGAAGGCCTGCGCCGCTTCTACTTCGACACAGCCCTGTCCTCCACTCCGACGTCCCTGCCGTCGCTGCTCGCCTTCGCCGCCCCGGGCCACATCCTGTACGGCAGCGACTTCCCCTTCAACCCGGCCCCGTCGCGGCGGAAGTTCGACACCTGGCTGGACACCTACGAGGACCTGCCGGAGGCCGGGCTGGCCGCCGTGCACCGCGCTTCGGCGGAAGCCCTGTTCCCCCGGCTGGCCCAGTAGCCTCGAGGTAGGACGTGGGATGATAACGGCGAGGTCACCGTAAGGGAAACTCCTTCCGTTGGTACAAAGGGGTTTCCGCCGCAGTTGTACGAGGCGTGTACGGCGGCACCGGAGCCTGGGGAGCACTTCCACTCCTCAGGACGGAGACCGACAGTGAAGATCAGACGTGCCGCGCGAGCGTTGCTCGCGGGCCTCGCCGGAGCCGCCGCGGTGGCCGCGTTCCCGGGCGCGGTCCCCGCCGCCTCGGCCGACGCGGCCACCACCGTGGTGTACCAGGCGGGCACGAACGGCTACTCGTGCTTCCGCATCCCGGCGATCGTCAAGGCGAACAACGGCGACCTGCTCGCCTTCGCCGAGGGCCGCAAGAACAGCTGCGCCGACGCGGGCGATATCGACACCGTTGTGAAGCGCTCCAAGGACAATGGCAAGACCTGGTCCGCCCCGCAGATCGTCATCCAGGGTTTCGGCGACACCAAGGGCAACCCGACTCCGGTGGTCCTCCCGCCGACCGCGGACGAGCCGGACGGGCGGGTCGTGCTGCTCTCGGTGATGCAGTGCATCGCGCCGCACGCCTCGTGCGGGCGGACGCCGCGCGTCAGCATCAGCAAGGACAACGGCACCACGTGGGCCGCGCCGCAGGTGCTCACCACGCAGCTGGGCTTCACCACCGCGCCGGGCTGGCTCGCGACCGGGCCGTCGCACGCCTCGGTGCTGACACGTGGTGCCCACAAAGGACGGATCGTCGCCGGGATGAGCTACCAGATCACCGGTAAGCCGGGCACCGGCTCGATCGCCTACAGCGACGACCGGGGCGCCACCTGGCACCGCGGCGCCACCGACGAGAGCACCACGCTCAACCCTCAGGAGATCAGCCTCACCGAACTGCCGGACGGTCGCATCTATGCGTCCGCGCGCAACAACTCGGGCACCATGTGCTCCACAGTGGAGCGTGCGTACGCGATCAGCTCGGACGGCGGGCAGACGTTCAGCCAGAAGTTCGTCACCGAGCCCGGCCTGGCCAATACCCCGGACGTGCAGGGCTCGACCGTCGCGATGAGCACCCCCGACACCGGCGGCCAGTACACCCGGCTGCTGTTCGCGGGCCCGTCGGTGTGCAATGACCGGCACGCGCTGCGCATCCGCTCGTCGTTCGACGCGGGCGGCAGCTGGACCGGCGACGCCGACGGGTTCCTGGTGTGGAGCCAGGACGCGGCCTACTCCGACCTCATCGCGCTCGGCACGACGGCCACCGCCAGCACCGCGGGCGTCCTGTTCGAGGCCGGCTCGACCAGCCCGTACTCCACGATCCGCTGGGCCACCTTCACCGACACCCAGCTCGGTGCCCCGGCCTGCGGCGCGGGCTACAGCGTGATCGACAAGGGCTCGCTGGGCGCCGAGGGCACGGTCTACCTGTCCTACAACGCGGCGAACGGCAAGAACTGCGTGACCACGATGAAGGCGGCCGCCGCGGGCACCGCCACGGCGACGGCCGCGTACCTCCAGGTGGCCGGCAGCACCCGTCAGACGGACTCCGGCTCGTACTCCTGGTTCGCCGGCCCGGTCACCGCCTCGGCGGCCGGCCAGTGCGTCACCTGGGGCGGCTCGATCGGCACCACGAAGTTCGACGCCCCCTCCGGCCACTGCGGCTGACCCCGGACCGGGAGGCGGGGCCGTCCTGGGGGCGGTCCCGCCTTCCGTTTGTCTATAGTGGACGGCCGGGCGATCGCCCCCTCGCCCGGGCGCGCCGCCCCGTTCCGTAGCGTGGGGCCGGTGGACGACGTCGTGGAGCCGATCAGTGTGACGAGCCCGCGGCGGGTGGGCCGGGGTGTGCTGGCGCAGTGGTGGCGGGACCTGACGTTCGTGCACTGGCCGGTGGAGCCGGCGGCGGTGGCGGGGCTACTGCCCGCGGGCACCCGGCCGGACGTGCTGGGCGAGGTCACCTACGCCGGGCTCGTGCCGTTCCGGATGGACCGCGTGCGGCCGTTCGGCGGGCCGCCGGTGCCGTACTTCGGCAGCTTCTGCGAGACGAACGTGCGGCTGTACTCGGTGGACGCCGCCGGCCGCCGCGGGGTGGTGTTCCGGTCGCTCGACGCGGCGCGGCTCGTCCCGGCACTGGCCGGGCGGCTGGGGTTCTCGCTGCCGTACCGGTGGTCGTCGATGAGCCTCCGCCGGGACGGCGACGTGCTCACGTACCGCTGCCGAACGCGGTGGCAGCGCACGGAAAGCGCACTGACGGTGCGGACCGGGCCGCCGGTCCGGCAGCCCACGGCGCTGGAACGGTTCCTGACCGCGCGCTGGGGCCTGCACGTCAGCTGGCACGGCCGCACGTTGTACGTGCCGAACGACCATCCGCAGTGGCCCCTGCACCGCGCGACGCTGCTGCACCTTTCCGACGAGCTGGTGCCCGCCTCGGGTGTCCCGGTGAGCGGGGAACCGGTGAGCGTGCTGTTCTCCCCCGGCGTCCCGGCCCGGTTCGGGGCGCCGCGAACGGTGCGCTGACGCCGGGGACCGTCAGCCGGCGCGGGCCCGTTCCCTCGGGGCGGACTCCGGGCGGCGGGGCGCGGGGACAACCGGCGCCTGACGGCTCAGGCACGGCACACACAGCTCCGCCGGCACCGGACCCGGGTCGTCATCAGCAGGGGGCGGGCACGGCACGGCGGGCGGGAGGACGGGGCGGGTCCGGGGCAGCACGTCGGCGACCGCGCGCAGCTCCTCGGCCGAAAGCGGCGGGCGGCCGAGGCCCCAGCGGCGCCGGTGCAGCAGAAAGGCCAGGTAGGCGGGCGCGCCGGCCAGCGGCAGACCACCGGCGACCAGGGTGTACTGGACCATCACGGACCCCAGGTGATGTCGGCAGCAGGAGCGGCACGGCTGACCACGGACCGGCCGCGCGTCGGCGCGTTCCCGAGCCCGGCGCACGGGAGCCGCCGGCGGGACACGTTCGATGCTAACTGTCCTTGCCAGGCCGCCAACAGGCTTGCCACTCGACCGTGGTGACACTTGTCGATCACAGTGTCACTCCACAGTCCATCGCAGTAACGTCGTTATCTTGTCGACCCAGGGACCTCGGGCGGTTCACGTCCCGGCGAGTGCGCTTTCCCCGGAGTTGTCACGGCTTCTACAGAACATCAAACTTTCGGCTGGAAAACAAAGTACGTCCACTCACTCTAATGGGTGAGCGTGCTAGCGTCCCGATCATCAAGGGGACGAAGCGAGCGCCGTGGCCACGGCGGCACACACCGGACCGGAAGGCGGGCGCCATGACCGAGCCAGCTCCGTTCGACGTCGAGGCCGGCCTCCGGGAACTGATCTCCCGCGGTTACCAGTTCGTGCACCCGGCCGACGAACAGGGTGAGGTGCTCGCCGTCGTGGGAGTGCGGGCCCACGGTTCGGTGGTGGACGTGATCCGGCTCAACGCCGAGGACGACGTCATCGCCGCGCGCCTGCCCGGCACCGAGGAGCAGGTGCTCACGCCGCGGACCTGGCTGTGGCGCACGGCCGGCACCGCTGCCGAAGTGTTCCCCGAACTGCTCGCCCTGCCCGAGGACGACCAGCCCGAAGCCCTGTCCGGCGGCTGCTGGGTGCCAGGCCCCGGTGCGCGCGCGAAGTGGCTCGCCGCCAGCTGATCGTCCACTGAGGACTCACGAGCCCTCCGGCAGGAGAGCGCGGCGACCGTCCGCTACAGACGATCGCCGCCCCGTTTCACAGCCCTGCCAGCACTTCCGCTTCCTCCGCCGAGGACAGCCCCGAACGCCGCTCGCGGTCGAGGCCAAGTTCCCGCTCCGTGTCGAGAGCGCCCGCGACGGCGTCGGCGAGCGGCCGGATCCGCAGGCCCGCCGCGAGGGACGGCGCCGGATCGTGCGAAGCGAGGCCCGCGTGGTCATCCGGCAGCCACAGCGGCAGCGAACGCGGCCCGCTCCACGGGTTGACGCCGGCGGCGGTCAGCTGGTCGTCCGTGGCGGGCACCAGCTCGGCGCCGCCGCCTGCCGCCGCGGCGATGTCCGCCAGCAGGCCGCCGAGCCGGCCGACCGGGCCGACGCCGTCGAAAGTGCCGCCCAGCCCGGTCTCGGCGGCGGTGACGATCCACTCGGCGAGATCGCGCACGTCGAGGTACTGCACGGGCTGGTCCGGCGCCGCCGGCACGAGCACACGCCCGCCGCGGGCGAAGCGGCCGGGCCAGTAGCCGAACCGGTCGCTGCCGTCGCCGGGACCGGTGATCAGGCCGGGCCGCACCACGAACGCGCGCTCCCCCAGCGCCGCGCGCACGGCGTTCTCGGCCGCCACCTTGATCGCGCCGTACAGCTCGGCCCCGCCCTCGGCGCGCAGCTGCTCGACCGTGGCGTGCTGTTCGAGCGGCTCGTGCACCGCACCGGTGGCCGGGGTCTGCCCGCGGGTCGCCGTGTCGGTGTAAACGCTCACCGTGGAGACGAACGTCCAGTGCCCGGCGCGTTCCGCGAGCGCGCCCAGCGCCCGCGTCACCCACGGGAACGACAGCGGCGCGACGTCCACGACCGCGTCGAACTCCTCGCCGTCGAGCGGTGCGAGCCCGTCCTCGGCATCCCGGTCGACGCGGACCAGCTTGGCGCCGTCGGGCACCGTGCCGGACTCCCCGCGCGCCGCGCACACCACCTCGTGGCCGCGTCGCAGTGCCTCCGCCGCCACCGTCCGCCCGGCGAAAACCGTTCCGCCCAACACAAGAAGCCTCATGCCCCCACCCTGACGCCCGCCCTGCCCTGGCGCCACCGCTCTCGCCGACGGCGAACAACCGCGTGGCACTGGCCCAGCCGGACCGGGTGATCTAGCGTGCCGGGCATGACGACGAAACAGGAAGCGGCCGACGCGGTGCTCGCGGCCAAGACCCGGCTGGGACTGACCTGGGCGCAACTGGCCGAAACGCTCGACGCGCCGCTGGCGTGGACCACCTCGGCGCTGCTCGGGCAGCACCCGGTGCCCGCGGAGAAGGCCGCGAAAGCCGCCCAGGTGCTGGAACTCGGCGAGGACGTCGAGGCGGCCCTGCGGCTGCAGCCGACCCGCGGCGCGCTGGCCGACCCGGTGCCGACCGACCCGACGATCTACCGCTTCTACGAGGTCCTGCAGGTCTACGGGCCGACCATCAAGGAGCTCATCCACGAGCAGTTCGGCGACGGCATCATGAGCGCCATCAACTTCAAGATCGACGTCGGCCGCCGGGAGGACCCGGGTGGCGAGCGCGTGGTCGTCACCATGGACGGGAAGTTCCTCAAGTACCAGTGGGGCTGAGGCCGAGCGCGGAAACCCCGGGGCTCCTGGGGTTTCCGCACCACGGCCGGGCTCAGGCCGACCGCTGCGGACGGCGGTCCGCGGCCGTGGCGATCATCGTCGCGAGGTCGGCCACCAGTGCCGGGTCGTCGGGGAGCTGCCCGATCGCGACGCGGATGTGCGGCGCGGGCGGCTGGCGGGCGAAGCAGCGGGTGCCGGGACCGGCCGAGACGCCGTTCGCCGCCAGGGTGACGAGCGTGCGGGTCTCGTCCGGCACCGGCACCCACAGGGCCAGCCCGTCCGCCGGGGAAACCCGGATCCCGTTGTCCCCCAACGCGTTCGCGAGCGCGGCCCGGCGCTCGGCGTACCGCTGGCGCGCGCGGCGCAGCAGCACCCCGGTGGCCGCGTCGGCGAGCAGGAAGGCCTGCGCGTCCTGCAGGATGCGGCTCGACCAGACCAGGCCGAACGTCCGCAGCTCCCGCACCCGCTCCACCAGCGGCGCCCCGCCCGCGAGCACACAGCTGCGCAGCTCCAGGCCGAACGCCGTGCAGTACGAGCGCACCAGCAGCACCCGGTCCGGCAGATGCGTGCCGACGCTGGCGGCGGGCGCGGAGGCCAGCGGCCCGAGGTCGTCGTACTCGATCACGATCGGGCCGGCGCGGCCCGCGGCCACCACGGCGGCCAGCGCGGCGACCCGCCCGGCGGGCACCGAATGGCCCAGCGGCAGGTGGGCCCGCGGCTGGTAGACGAACGCGGTGGGCCGGTGCGCCAGCGCGGCCGCGAGCGATTCCGGCCGCGGGCCGTCCTCGTCGCAGGCCACCGGGACGACGTGGATCCGGGACCGGCGCAGCATTTCCAGCAGCCACGGCGCCGTCGGCTCCTCCACCGCAATCACGTCACCGGGGCGCGCGACGGACTGGCAGGCCAGCGTGATGCCCTCGTGCCCGCCCGCCGCGACCGTCCAGGCCTCGGCGGGAAACGGCCACGTCGGCTTCACCGCGGCGCGCAGCCGTGGGGTGATGAAGTCCTTGGAGGAGCTGTTCAACCGCTCCGTGCGCACCCCCGCGGCGACGGCGTCCTCCAGCGGCGGCAGCAGTGCCGGGTCGGGCAGGCCGTGTTCGAGGTCCACGGTGCGCCAGCCTTCGAACGACCGCGTCGCCGCCGGGCCGGCCGGCGGCGCCAGCACGGTCGTGCCGCGCCGCCGCCCCGTGCCGATCAGCCCGGCCGTGCGGAGCTGGGCCCACGCCTCGGCGATCGTGGTCGGGCTGACGGACAGTTCCGCGGCCAGCGCGCGCACGGTCGGAAGACGGGCGCCCGGCAGCATTTCGCCGTCGCGGATCAGTCCGGAGACAGCGCTCGCGATGCCGCGGGCCGTCCGTTCCCCGATCCGGGTGACGAGCCAGCCGAGGCCGATCGGTGCCATCGCCGTGATCTCGCCCGTCGCCACGCCCCGGCTCCCCTCGTCGCGATGCGGCGGACAAGATCCGCCGCGCACCGAAGCTAAGCCGGAAACCGGTGGGCGCCAACCGGTTTCACATCCTGGTCGGTTCGGACAATTCCCGGGAAATGTCGGTCCAGTTTGTACGGACATTTACGGGGTGCCGCGACGCCGGACCGGAATCCCTGCTGTCCCAAGGGAAATCGGCGCTCACGGCGAATCCGGCAGCCTCACCGCGAGCAGCGCGACGTCGTCCTCGGCCGCCGTGGTCCCGATCAGTGCGGCCATCACCCGTGCGCACACCGCTTCCGGGGCGCCCGTGGTGACGACGCCGACCAGCCGGCTCAATCCCTCGTCCAAGACCTCGCCGCGGCGCTCGACCAAGCCGTCGGTGTACAGCACCAGCAGGCTTCCCGGCGGCAGCCCGACCACCGTGTCGCGACGGCCTGAGGTGGCCAGCCCCAGCCCGATCGGGACGTCGGGCGGCACGTCCACCAGCGCCGCCGGACGGCCCGGCCTCGCGAGCACCGGAGGCGGGTGCCCGGCGAGCGAGAGCACCAGCCGGTCGCGGCCCGCCTCGACGATGCCGTACGCGACGGTGGCCATCACGCCGTGCTCGAAGTGGTTCGCCTTCCGGCTGAGCTTCGCCAGCACCTCGGCCGGGCTACCGGACTCCAGCGCGTACGCCCGCAGCGCGCTGCGAAGCCGTCCCATCACCACGGCCGCGCCCAAGCCGTGACCGGCGACGTCGCCCATCACCACGCCCAGCCGGTCGCCGGGCAGCGGGAACAGGTCGTACCAGTCGCCGCCGACGGCGGTGCCCGAACCGGGCACGTACCGCGCGGCGAACTCCAGCCCGGGCACCTCGGGCAGCCGCGCCGGGAGCAGGCTGCGCTGCAACGCCGAGGCGGCGGCCCGGTCCGCGCTCGCCACCTCCACGCGCATCGCCAGCGCCAGCCGCGAAGCCGCCAGCCGCAGCAGGTCGATGTCGTCGGGGCCGAAGACCCGGGGCACGACCGAGCCGATGTGCAGGACCCCGACGAGCTCGTCGCTCACCAGCATCGGGACGCCGAGCAGGGTCACCAGGCCGCGCTCCCACAGCAGCGCGTTGACCACCGGCGACCCGTCGCCGCGGCGGATCACCGCCGGCTCCCGTGACGCGGCGACCCGCCCCGCGAACCCCGCCCCCAGCGGCACTCGCACGCCTTGAAAAACCTCTTCCTCGATGCCCGCGGCCGCGATCGCCGTCAGCTGCCGCGCTTCGTCGTCATACGCGAGCACGGTGGCGGTGTCGGCGCCGAGCAGTTCCCGGACGCGCTCCAGCATCGTGTGCAACAGCTTTCCCAGCTCCAGATGCCCCAGGGCGGCGTCGGTGAGCGCCTCGAGCCTGCTCAGGCGGGCTCGGGCTCGCGGATCCGGTGGCACCGCCCAAGATTAGCCCCGGGCGAGGGGGCGGACCGGGATGAACAGCCTGGTTACGCCGAACCGGCGCCTTTCGCGAAGATGACCGGGCGCAGGGGCGCCGCGCTTGACAGTATTGGCGGATGGCTGAATCCGGGCCGGATCCACTCGGCCGCGCGGAGACCCCCGCGGGCGCGGTGGTGCCGGCCGACGAGGGCGACGTGACGGTGCTGCGGGTGAGCGGCGCGCTCGACCTCGCCCTCGCGCCCAAGCTGCAGCGGCTCGTGGACCGCGCGGCCCGGTCCGGTCCGCGGCTGCTGGTGATCGACCTGAGCGCGGTGGACTTCCTGGCGTCGGCGGGCATGGCCGTGCTGGTGCGGGCGCACCGGCACGCGCCCTCGGCCGTACGGGTGGTGGCGAGCGGGCGGCTCACGCTGCGGCCGCTGGAGATGACGCGGCTGACCGACGAGCTGGCCGTCTTCCCGACACTGGCCGCCGCGCTGGCGGGGAGATGACCGCGGGCGCGCTCGGCCCGATCGTGGACGCGGTGCTGAAGTCGGTCGTCGACGGTGATGGTGCCCCCGTCGCCGTGGCGGTCCAGCCGCTGGCGGACGAGCAGGCGGCACAGTTCCGCGGCGGGGACGCCGTGGCGGTCCCCGACGAAACCACGCTGGCCGCGCTCGTCCCGGACCCCCGCTCCGTCACCGGCGCCGTGGTGCTGGCCGACGCCGCCGGCGCTGTCCTGCTGGTCAGCCGCGCGCCCGGCGGGCGGGCACTCGCCCCGGTGGCGGCCGGGCTCAGCGCCGCGACGGCCGGGCTGGCCGGCACCGTCCGGCAACTGCGGACCGAAGCCGCGCTCGTCGACGCGCTGCACGCGATCGGGCGGCGGCTCACCGCGCAGCTCGACATCAACCGCCTGGTGCAGGACGCCACCGACGCCGCCACCACGGCCACCGGCGCGCAGTTCGGCGCGTTCTTCTACAACCTGGTCGACGAGGCCGGCGAGTCCTACACGCTGTACACGCTCTCCGGGGTGCCGCGCGAAGCGTTCTCCCGCTTCCCGATGCCCCGCAACACCGCCGTGTTCGCCCCGACCTTCGACGGCGACGGCACCGTCCGCAGCGACGACATCGCGGCCGACCCGCGGTTCGGCCACAACGCGCCGTACCACGGGATGCCCGAGGGCCACCTGCCCGTGCGCAGCTACCTCGCGGTGCCGGTGGTGAGCCCGACCAGCGGCGAGGTGCTCGGCGGGTTCTTCTTCGGGCACCCGGGAACCGGGCGGTTCACCGAGCGGCACGAGTACCTGGCCGAGGGCATCGCCGGCTGCGCGGCCATCGCGATGGACAACGCGCGGCTGTACGACCGCGAGCGCCACCTCGCCACCGAGCTGTCCCGCAGCATGCTGCCCGCCACACCGGAGATCCCGGGCCTGGACCTGGTCACCCGCTACCTGCCCGCGGCCACCGGCGTGAAGATCGGCGGCGACTGGTTCGACGTGATCCCGCTGGCCTCGGGCGCCACCGCGTTCGTGATCGGCGACGTGGTCGGGCACGGGGTCACCGCGGCCGCCGTGATGGGCCAGGTCCGCACCGCGATCCGCTCGTACGCGCTGCTGGAGCTGCCGCCCTCGGAGCTGCTGCGTTACGTCTCCCAGCTCACCGGGAACCTGGGCGACGGCAGTTTCGTCACCTGCTTCTACGCGGTCTACGACCCGGTGGCCGGCACGCTCGCTTACGCCAACGCCGGGCACCTGCCGGCGATCCTGCTGCACCCCGGCGGGCCACCGGAGCAGATCGGCGAGGCGCTGGCGCAACCGCTGGGCGTCGGCCGGGAATTCCCGCAGCGGCAAGCGGAATTCCCGCCCGGCACCGGTCTGGTGCTCTACACCGACGGGCTGGTCGAGGGCCACACCCGCGATCTCACGCTCGGCATCGAACGGCTGCTGGCCGCGCTCGGCGGGCTGCGCGCGGGCCCGGGCGCCGAGGCCGCGTGGGACCGGCTGGTCCACGACCTCACCGGCGGCCGCCACGACGACGACATCGCCCTGATCCACGTGCACCACCGGTCCGGCGGCACGGCATGAGCGGCCCCGTCGCGGACGGGCACCGCACTCCCCCGCCGGAATTCCGCCGCCGGGCCGCCGCCGCCGCGGAGCCGCTGATCGAGCTGCGCCGCGCGCTGGCCGGATGGGTGTCCGGGCTCGGCATCGGCGGCGAACTCCAGGAGGACGTGGTCATGGCCAGTTACGAGGCGATGGCCAACACCGCCGAGCACGCCTACCGCGGCCGCCCGGTCAGCGTGCTCGACGTCCTCGCGACGATCCGCAACGGCGAGCTCACCGTGGTGGTCACCGACTACGGCACCTGGAAGCCGCCCGTGGACACCCACGGCCTGCGCGGCCGGGGCCTGCTGCTGATCCGCGGCCTCGCCGACACCAGCGAATACACGCAGCGACCGGACGGCACCACGGTGACCATGCACTGGAACACGGCGCGTGACCGGTGACCGGAACCCGGCGGCGTAAGCTGCCCGCCATGCAGCTGCCGGGTCGGCCCGGGATTCCCCGCGAGAAGCACGTTCGGTGCCCGCGTGGCCGTGCCCTGCCCGCCGCCCCCTCCGTCCGGCTGCCCCGGCCGACGGGACACCGCGCGTGACGGCCCGGCCCCAGCCCGGCCGTTCGCACAGCGACCACCAGGCCTTCTGCCACTCCTCCGACGAAGAGTTCCTGGCCCTCGCCGTGCCCTTCCTGCAAGCCGGGCTGAAGGTCGGCGAACCGGCGCTGGTGTCGCTGGAGCCGCGGCGCGCCGAGCTGGTGTACGAGGCCATACCGGACCCGGCCGGAGTCACCTTTGTGGCCGCCGGAGACCTGTACGCGCGTCCGGCTTCGGTGATCAAGGCGTACCGGAAGCGGATGGCGGACTACGTCGCCGCCGGCGCCTCGGACATCCGCATCGTCGGCGAGCTGCCGCCGGTCGCGTTCGGCTATTCCTGGAACTGGTGGGCGCGGTACGAGTCCGCGGTGAACCACGCCTACGCCGAATTCCCCGTGCGGACGCTCTGCGCCTACGACACCCGGGTCGCGCCGCGACACGTGCTCGACGACGTCCGGCGCACCCACCCGATCGTCACCGGCCCCGGCGGAGTGTCCACAGAGGACTACATCGAGCCGAGGGCGTTCCTCACCGCGCCGTGGCCGGTGTCGCCGCACCCGGTCCAGCTCCGGCCGCCGCAGCTGGACCTGGCCGACCCGGAGCCCGCGGCGGCGCGGCGCGCGGTGACCGACGCGAACCGGGCGGCGCTGTCCCCGGACGCGCTGGACGACCTGGTGCTGTCGGTCAGCGAGGTCGTGACGAACGCGCACCGCCACGGCCGCGGCCCGGTCCGGATGCGCCTGTGGTCCGACGACAGCCACGCCGTGGTCACCGTGCACGACACCGGCCCTGGCCCGGCCGACCCGTTCGCCGGGCTGCTGCCCGCGCCCGACCGCGCCACCGGCGGGCTCGGGCTGTGGCTGGCGCACCAGCTGTGCGAGCACGTCGCGATGGTCCGCGACGACCACGGGTTCACCGTCCGCCTCACCGCCGGACGGCTGCCCCGCTGAACGCGCGGCGGGCGGAGAAGCCCAGCAGCACCAGCTCGGCCACCGAAAACCCCAGCAGCGCCACCGAACTCGGTACCCACACCACGGCGAGCCCGACGGACAGCACCGGCACCACGAGCCCCGCGTAGGCCGCGAGGAACAGCGCGGCGAGCACCTCGCCGCGCGCAAGCGGGTCGGCCAGCGCGGCGACGGTCCCGACCGACGCGCGGAACCCCAGCCCCACCCCGGCACCGGCCAGGATGCTGCCGGCGAAGAACAGCCAGAGCGTGGGCTCGAACACGGAAACCGGCAGCACGACCAGGCCCGCCACCATCGACGCGTAACCGATCCGCAGCTGGACGCCGGTCGCCACCGGTGCGAACAGCAGTTGCGCGAGCGCCGCCGAGCCGAGCATCGAGAACGCGGCGACCCCGGCCAGCAGCCGGCCCGACTCGTGCAGGCCCTGGGCCAGCAGCGTCGGCGCGAGCGCCATGAACAGCCCGGTGATCGCGAACGCGGCGAAGACGCCGATGGCCGCGCCGAAGAACGCGGGCCGGGCCGCGGGCGGCAGCGAGACCCGCTGCGGCCGGTAGGCCGGGCGCTCCTCGCGCCGCTCCACGGTCTCGGGCACCAGGCTCACCGCGAGCGCACTCACCAGCAGCAGCACCAGGAAGACCACGAACGGCGTGGTCAGCGGCCCCCGCGCGAACTGGGCGAAGAAGCCGCCGACGAGCGGGCCCAGCGCGAGGCCGCCCATGTTGACCACGGTGGCGACCAGGCCCGCCCGGCCTGGGTCCTCTTGCGGCCGCGCGATCGCGCGCAGCTCCGAAAGGTGCGCGGTGGCGGTCGCGGTCAGCGCGCCGATCCCGGCGCCGCACACCAGCCGCGCGAGGATGAGGCCGGGAACTTCGGGCCACGCCAGGAAGATCACCGCCGACAGCGCTTCGGCGAGCGTCGCGGCGAGGATCACTCGGCGCCGCCCGAGCCAGTCGCTGACGTGCCCGGCGAGGTACAGGCTTGCCATCACGCCCACCGCGTACGCGGCGAAGACGATGGTGACCACGAAGGTCGGGAAGCCGTCTCGCTGTTGGTAGAACGCGTACAGCGGCGTCGGCAGCGTCGAGAAGGAGAGGTTCACGGCGAACGCGAACGCGATCACGCGGAATCCCCAGCCGTGGCTGACGCGCCGGACCGGGGACAGGGTGCGTGGAGCGATGTCGATCATGGTGGCCTTCCGGGAGAAGCTGGTGACTTCCACGATGCCGGAGCCGACTCATTCGGTCCAACGAAAAATAGTGGTCAGAGTTATCGCGAGAGGCGATAATCCAGACCGTGGAGACCCGTCAGCTGGAGTACTTCGTCGCGGTCGCCGAGGAGCTGAGCTTCACGCGCGCCGCCCAACGGCTGTTCACCGTGCAGTCGACCGTGTCCGCGACGATCCGGACGCTCGAGACCGAGCTGGGTGTGACCCTGTTCGACCGGTCGACGCGCCGGGTCGCACTGTCGTCGGCGGGGCGCGCGTTCCTGCCCGAGGCCAAGGCCGCGCTCGAAGCCGTCGACCGGGCGCGCTCGGTGGTGCAGGAGGCCTCCGCCGGGCTGCGCGGGAGCCTGCGGATCGGGACCATGAGCAGCATCGGCGCGCTGGACCTGCCCGCGCTGCTGGGCGCCTTCCACACCCAGCACCCGCTGGTGGACCTGCACGTCACGGTGTCGACCACCGGCTCCACCGGCCTCGCCGAGGACATCCGCCACGGCCGTCTCGACGTGGCGCTGCTGGGACTGCCCGAAACCGAGCTGGCCGGGCTGGCCGTGCGGGAGCTGCTCGCCGTGCCGTACCACGCGCTGCTCCCCTCGGACCACGAGCTGGCCGGCCGGGCGGCGATCGGGCTGGCGGACCTCGCCGGCGAGCGGTTCGTCGACACCCCGCGCGGCTTCGGCAACCGGATCGCCGTCGACCGGGCGTTCGCCGCGCTGGGCTCGCCGCGGCGGGTCACGGTCGAGGTGGCGGACCTGCGCGCGGTCCCCAGTTTCGTCGCCGCCGGCCTCGGCGTCGCGGTGGTGCCCGACGTCGTGCCGCTGTCCGTGCCCGGCGCCACCGTGGTGCCGCTCACCGAGGTGGGCTTCACCTGGCCGCTCACCGCGGCGTCCCACGCCGGGCGGCCGCCGAGCCGCGCGCTGCGCACCCTGCTCGACCTCCTGGACGACGGGGTCCTCGGCGGCACCCGGCGGCAGACCTTACGAAACTCCGACACCGGCGGCCAAGGCGCGGCGGCGGAATAGAGAACGGCCGTAGGTTGTCTTTATGACTGCACGTCCAGGTGGGTTTCACCTGGTTCCCCAGCCCGCGCCGAGAGGCCGTGAAGGGAGAGCTGTGTCCCACGAACCGACGTCCCAGGAGCAGGAGCAGGCGCAGTACCGCCGGAACCCGGAAGCCGTCGCCGGCCTTTCCGCCGAGCAGTACCGCGTGACCCAGCAGGACGGGACCGAGCGGCCGTTCGACAACGTCTACTGGGACAACAAGGAGCCCGGGATCTACGTCGACCTCGTCTCCGGCGAACCGCTGTTCGCCTCGGTGGACAAGTACGACAGCCGGTCCGGCTGGCCGAGCTTCACCAAGCCGATCGAGCAGGCGAACGTGGTGGAGAAGAAGGACTTCAGCCTCGGCATGATCCGCGCCGAAGTCCGGTCGATGCACGGCAACAGCCACCTCGGGCACGTCTTCGAGGACGGCCCGGCCGACCGTGGCGGTCTGCGATACTGCATCAATTCCGCGTCGTTGCGCTTCATCCACCTCAACGACCTGGAAAAAGAGGGCTACGGCGCCTACCGGACCCTCTTCACCACCGCCGAGAGCGAGTAAGGAGATACCCATGGCTACGAAGAAGGCGATTCTCGCCGGCGGCTGTTTCTGGGGCATGGAAGAGCTGTTCCGCCACCAGCCCGGTGTGGTGACCACCCGGGTCGGCTACAGCGGCGGCGACGTGCCCAACGCCACCTACCGCCGCCACGGCAACCACGCCGAGTCCATCGAGGTCCTCTACGACCCCGAGCGGACCGACTTCCGGAACCTGCTCGAGTTCTTCTTCCAGGTACACGACCCGACCACCAAGGACCGCCAAGGCAACGACCTCGGCGCCAGCTACCGCTCGGCGATCTTCTACGCCGACGAGGAGCAGAAGCAGGTCGCCGTGGACACCATCGCCGACGTCGAGGCCTCCGGCCTCTGGCCCGGCAAGGTCGTCACCGAGGTGACCCCGGCCGGCGACTTCTGGGAAGCCGAGCCCGAGCACCAGGACTACCTCCAGAAGTACCCCAACGGCTACACCTGCCATTTCCCCCGCCCCGGCTGGAAACTGCCGAAGCGGGCCACGGCCTGATCGCCGGCGGCGCGCGGACCCCGGGTCCGCGCGCCGTTCGCGTTTGCCGAGAGTCCCGACCTCCGAGGAGCAGCCGTGCCCGGTTACCCGGTGATGATCACCGAGACCGACCAGGTGGAGCCGGTGCCCCGCCGGGTCCGCGCCACCCTCGGCGGCCAGGTGGTGCTCGACACCACACGCGCGCTGTACGTCTGGGAATGGCCGCCGTACCCGCAGTTCTACATCCCGGTCGCCGACGTCACGCCCGGCCTGCTCGTTGACGAGGACCACCCGCAACGGCTCAAGCGCGGGACCGCCCGGCGTCACGCCCTGCGCGTCGGCGAAGTCGTGAAGCCCGCGGCGGCTCGCGTGTACGGCGAAGACGCCGTCTCCGGTCTGGCCGGGCACGTGCGTTTCGAGTGGGCCGCCCTCGACTCGTGGTTCGAGGAGGACGAAGAGGTCTTCGTGCACCCGCGGAACCCGTACACGAGGGTGGACGCGCTGCGTTCGACCCGCCACGTCCGCGTCGCGCTGGAAGGCGTGACGCTCGCGGAGTCGTCTTCGCCGGTGCTGCTGTTCGAGACCGGCCTGCCGACGCGCTATTACTTCAACCGCACCGAGGTCGACTTCACCCACCTCGTGCCGACCACCACCGTCACGGCCTGCCCGTACAAGGGCCGCACCACCGGCTACTGGTCCGTCCGCACCGGCGACACCCTGCACCAGGACTTGGCCTGGGCGTACGACTTCCCGACCGTCGCGATGACTCCGATCGCTGGGCTGGTCTCGTTCTACAACGAAAAGCTGGACATCTTCGTCGACGGTGAAGAGGTGCCCCGGCCCTCGACGCACTTTTTCAAGTAGCCACGGCTTACCCGGCTTGGAGGTCCGCGAAGGCCTCGGTGACCCCGGCAGCCAGGCGGTCGCCGCGGGCGGCGTGCGCGGCAGGAACCGTGACACAGACGGTAAACCGGTCCGCCCAGGTCATCACACCAACGGCCACCGGGACACCAGGCGCCAGCGACAGCACCGGATAAACCGTCCGCATCAGCGAACCGTTCAGCGACACCGGTGAGCGCGCCCCGGGCAGTACCGAGGCGATCATGCTGAACCACGTGCCGCGGTAGACCAGGCGTGCGAGGCGGCGGTGCAGCCACGGCGGCAGCACGCCGAGCACCCGGACCACGGCGTTGCCCGCGCGCGGGGCGCCACGGCCGACTTGGTCCCGCAGCGAATCGCGGGTCTCGGTCACCCGTTGCGGCAGCGGCATCGGCCCGGCGGGCAGGTCCACCGACGCCGCGCCGGTGTGGTTGCCCAGCTGCCGGAACGTGCCGGTGTCGCGAATGGACATCGGGATCAGCACCCGCACGCGCTCCGGCGCGGTCTTCCCGAGTTCCCGGTGCAGCGCCTCCGCGAGGAGCGCCAGCACCAGGTCCGTGGTCGGCACGCCGAGCCGCCGCGCCACCGCCCGCACCTCCGGCGCCGACAGGTGCGCGCGGGCGAAATGCCGCTCCGGGCCGTCGATCCCGGTCTCCCAGCGCACTCGCGGCGCGGTGCCGGCCCGGGCCAGCGCCCAGACCCCGCGGGCCAGCCGCGCCGCCTCCGACTTCGCCGCCGAACGGGATCGCGTGAACCGGACCGCTTTCAGCCGGCGCGCGAGCCCCGGCGCACGGCCGGGCGGCGCCGCGATCACCGGAGCCTTGCCCCGGGCCTGGCCGACCAGTGCGCCGATCACCGCGATCCCGTCGCTCGCCGCGTGGTGCAGCGCGATCAGCAACGCACCCTCCCCGCCGGCCAGCCCGGTGACCAGCCGCGCGCGGCACGGGTGCTCCGGCGGGACCCCGACGGAGAAGAAGGCATCCATCTCCGACGTCAGCGCCGTCTCGAAGTCGGCGCCACGTTCGGCCTCGGCGTCGGTGAGGATGTCTTCGACGTCGCGCGCCGGGTCCTCCTGCCACTTCGCGCGCCACAGGCCGCCGCCGGGCAGCAGGCGGGCGCGCAGGCCGGGCAACGCGGTGAGCAGGTGGGCCGCGTCGGCGCGGGTGACCGGGGTGCCGTCGGCCTTCGGGTCGAGCATCAGGACGGCCCCGACCTGTTGCGGCACTTGAGGAGTGGCCACGTGGAGGAACAGCGCGTCCTCCGCGCGCAACCGCTGCGGCGCCGGGTTTCGCGGCCGCTGCGCCAGCGATTCCAGCACCGTCGTCAGCGGGGTCGCCGACTCACAGTGCCGCGTCGCGGCCTCGGCCATCGACTTGAGCCGGTCCGGCTCAGCGAGCAGCGCCTGGACGGTCGCCGCCAGCTCACCGTCCTTTTCGGACACCAGGGCGAGGCCGGCCTCGGCCATCAGCCGGGCGTTCGCCTTGCCGTGCGCGGCGATCGGGCGGTGCATCAGCACGGGACGGCCGCACGCGAGCGCCTCCAGCCCGGTCGCGCCTCCGGCGTTCATCACCACCACGTCGGCGGCGATCGTGTAGCGGGCCATCTCCTCGGTCCAGCCGAGGACACGCAGCCGCGGGTCGCCGATCTGCCGCAGCTTCCGCACGAGCGCCTCGTTACGGCCGCAGACGGCGACCACCAGCACGTCCGGATGTGCGTCGAGCAGCTCCAGCACCGTCTTCCGGAGATCGCCGAAACCCAATGAGCCGCAGGAAACCAGCACCACGAAGGCTTCCGGCGGCAGGTCGAGGTGCTGGCGGGCGCCCGCGCGGTCACCGGGCCGGAACTCGGCGCGCACCGGTGGGGCGGACACGGCCACCGCGGCGGACGGCGAGCAGCGTCGCGCCGGGCCCACCGCGACGTCGTGCATCACCAGGGTGAGGTCCGCCGAGCCGTAGACCCAGAACGGGTGCGGCGCGAAATCCGGGACCCAGGCGCCGATCCGCGCGTCCAGCCGTCCCCGGCGGCGCAGCCAGGCCAGTCCCGCCGTGGCCATCGGATAGGTCGAGAGCACCACGTCCGGTCCGAAGCGGGCGATCGGCCGCGCGAGCCGCCGGCCGCACCACGCGCCGACCAGGCGCCGGGTCACGGCGGCGAACCAGGCGATCCGCCAGATCGCGGTGTAGAAGAACTCGTACAGCCACGGGGTTTTCTCCACGTTCGCCACGTACGTGCGGCGAAGCAGCGGCCCGAAGCCGGGCCCGAGCACGTCGAGGGTGTCGAGCCACTGCACGGTGGCCCCGGGCCAGCGCTCCCGCACGGCGCCCTCCAGCGCGCGCCCGGTGGCGTTGTGCCCCTCCCCGATGTTCGCCGAGACGATCAGCACGCGCTCCAACGCGCCCCCTTCACCGGTGCGTCGCGGTGTCGACCACCGCGGTGCTACTTGTGCAGTTCGTTAATAATCCGACTACAGCCACGGCGGAAACGGGTTCCGGTAAGCGGATCGGCTGCAGTCCGTGTCCGCCTGCTTCCGGTCGGATTATTAACAGGTGGATCCGGCCAGACCGTACCCGTCTTCGGGGTCCGATCCGGTCTCCGAAGACTCTGTCGCCTCGGTGGGTTCCGGCGCGGCGGACAGGTGCGAGGCGCGGGTGGCGAGCAGCGCGATGCCGACCACGATCACCAGCCCCGCGGCCGCCTCGCCGGCCAGCGCGAGCGGGCTGCCGTTGGCGGACTCGCCCATCCAGGACAGCCCGATCGCGACGCCCACCAGCGGGTCGAGCGCGGTGATCACGGCCAGCGCCGGGGTGAGGAACCGGCCCTGCTGGAACGTGTTCTGGCTGAGCAGGAAGCCGAACGGGCCGATCACGCAGACGATGTACAGGGTCCAGTGCCGGAACGGCTCGTCGAAGCCCACCCGGAACTGGCCGGCGACCACCTTCATCAAGCCGGCGGTCAGGCCGTAGAGCACTCCGGTGGCCACGGCCAGGCCGAGCGTGCGCAGCGAACCGGAGCCGGTGAACGCGGCGAGCACCATCCCGGCCGCGGTGACCGCGGCCAGCGCGATGCCCAGCGGCAGCAAGGTGGGGCCGGTCACCAGCACGTCGCCGTTGCCACTGGGCCGGGCGATCAGGATGAACGCCGCGAGGCCGACGACGCACAGCACCGAGCCGCCCACCATCACCCGGTCCGGCAGGCGCTTCTCGAACCGGGCCGAAGCCAGCCCGGCGAAGATCAGCGAAGTGATCAGCAACGGCTGCACCAGCAGCAGCGGCCCGAACGCCAGCGCCGCCAGCTGCAGGCCGAGGCCGAGCACGGTGGCGGCGATGCCGATCAGCCACAGCGGCCTGCCGACCAGCCGGCGGAACAGCGTGAGGTCGAGCGGCTTGCCGGTCTCGACCTCTTTGGTGGCCCTGGCCTGCGCGGCGCTGGCGAGGCCGATGCAGACGGCGCCGGCCACCGCGGCCGGGACGGCCACGAACAGCGACACCCCGGTCGCGCTCACGGAGCAGTCACCTCACACCATCCCCATCCGGCATGCCTATGCTGTGTAAACTCCCGGCCGCCTGAGTCCCCCGGCTCCCGGGTGCCCGAGACCCGGGCGTTCAGTGACACCCGGGCTTTCAGTGACACCGAGGGGACGGCTGCCCCGTACCGGAGGTACTTCAGCTGCATGCGACACTCCATGACGATCGACCTCCCCTCGTTCCGTAACCTCGTGTTCGGCGGGGGACGGCATCTGCTGGAGTCGACGCTGATCCCGGCCGGGCTGTTCTACCTCCTCCTGACGCTGGTGAGCTTCGACAGCGGGGTCCTCGCGGCGCTCTGCTGGTCGGCCACCGTGCTGGTCGCCCGGCTGGTCCTGCGCAAACGCATACCGGCGGTCCTGCTGCTCACCACCGCGCTGCTGATCGCCCGCACCGTACTCGGCCTGGCCACCGGCAGCACCTTTCTTTACTTCCTGCAGCCGACATTACAGAACTTCGTGGTAGCCAGCCTGTTCTTGGTGTCCGCGCCGTTCAACCGGCCGCTGCTCGCCCGGCTGGCCGGTGACTTCTGTGCCTTCCCGGACACGCTGTCCGGCCATCCCGGCATGCGCCGCTTCTTCCAGCGCGTCTCGCTGCTGTGGGCGCTGGTCTTCGCGGTGAACGGCGCGGGCACGCTGCTGATGCTGGCCAAGGCCACCGTCGGCAACTTCCTGATGGTCAGCACCGCCGGTTCTTACACGTTGGTGGGTATCACGATCGCCACCTCGCTGTGGTGGTTCCGGCGGTCGCTGCGCTCCGAGGGCATCGTGCTGCGGATGGGGGCGCGCCCAGCCGCGCTGCCGGGGCTCTGATGCCCGCCCGGCCGGCCGGGCCGGCCGGTCCCGCCGGCGAGACGGTGCTGGTCACCGGCGCGTCCTCGGGCATCGGCGAGGCCGCGGCCCGCCGGTTCGCCGCCGCGGGCGCGCACGTTCTGCTGCACGGCCGCGACCGCGCCAGGCTGGCCGCGCTGGCCGCCGAAACCGGTGGCACCGCGCTCGACGCCGACTTGGCGGAGCCGGGCGCCGCCGCGGGGCTCGCGGAACGCGCGACTGCCGTCACCGGGCGGGTGGACGTACTGGTCAACAACGCCGGTCTCGGCTGGGCCGGGCCGCTGCCGGACCTGTCCGGCGCCGAGCTGGCACGGCTGGTCGCGGTGAACCTGACCGCGCCGCTGGAGCTGACCCGGGCGCTGCTGCCGGGCATGCTCGCGCGGGGCCACGGCCGGATCGTGTTCGTGACGTCGATCGCCGGCCGCACCGGCGTCGCAGGCGAAGCGGTGTACGCGGCGACGAAGTCGGGCCTCGACGCCTTCGCCGACAGCCTGCGTTACGAGCTGCACGGCACGGGCGTCGACGTCGGAGTGGTGGTGCCCGGAGTGGTCCGGACGGCGTTCTTCGACCGCCGCGGCACGCCCTACACCCGCACGACCCCGCGGCCGGTGCCCGCCGACCGAGTGGCCGCCGCCGTGGTGCGCGCCGCGGCCCGCCCCGGCGACTACTACGTGCCCCGCTGGCTGCGCCTGCCCGTCGCGCTGCGCGGCGCGGTCCCCGGCGTCTACCGCGCCCTGGCGACGAGGTTCGGCGCCGCCGGCTGACCCGGGTCCGGCTCGTGAGTGTTCATGCCGGTTCTAACCGGCATGAACACTCACGAGTCCGAGCCAGGGGTCACGTGTGCTCGGCCGTCTCGCCGGGCGGGCCCCACGCCAGTGCCAGCATCAGCGTCGCGCGGGTGGCCGGGTCGTCCAGCTGCGGGCCGAACAGCGTGTGCAGCCGGCCGAGCCGGTAGGACACCGTCTGCGGGTGGATGTGCAGGTCCTCGGCCACGGCCTTGCGGTCGCCCAGGTGCAGCAGCCACGAGGTGAGTGTGGTGGAAAGCCGTTCGCGGGACGAGTCGTTCAGCTCGTCGAGCGGGGCCAGGCAGCGGCGGCGCAGCACGTCGAGCAGGCGGTCGTCGCGGTGCACGATGATGGCGTCGAGGTGCTCGTCGGCGAACACGGGGTCGTCGCTGAGCAGGTGGTCGCGGCGCAGCCGGGCGGTCACCTCGGCGACGCGCAGGCTGGCGGGCAGCCGTTCCACCGGCACCGACGCGCCGACCACCGCGCCGGCCCCGCGCAGCGCCCTGGCCAGCCACGCGCGGCGCCCCGGGCCCGCCGGGTCCGGCACGATCGTGACCAGCAGGCCCGGACGCCGCAGCCGCAGGCAGGTGTCGTCGAGCCGGGACACCAGCTCCCGGCCCAGCTCGTTGTCGCCCTCGACCAGCACGACGGCCGCCGACCTCGGGATCCGCCAGTCGGCCCGCACCGCGGCCGAACGGACCGCGGCCTTGTCGGCACGGTCGGACAGCAGCAGCTCGCTCAGCTCGTCGCGCAGGCTCTCCCGCGCCCGCACGGCATCCGACTGCTCCTGCAGGTAGCCCTGGAGCGAGGATTCGGACAGCTGGTCCACCAGCGCGAACACCGTGGTGGCGAGCGAGGCGAACAGCTCGGCCGGCACGTCCAGCTCCAGCGCCGCCTCGGACACGTGCCGCCACGCGACGCGGGCGCCGACCCGGTACGCCGCGAGCAGGCTGGTCACCCGGCGGCCCTGGCGGTACTGCGTCCGGCCGATCTCCTCGAACACCACCTGCTCGACGCCGGAGCCCAGCTCGGGCAGCTTGTCCTCGGGGGCCTCGGCCAGGCTGATCAGCCGGCGCACGAAACCCGCGCTGGCCGTGACGACCTCCGCCAGCTCCTCGGTGAGAAACGCCGCGTAGTCGGGGTGCTGCTCCACGAGCAGGTCCCGCACCTCGTTCAGGATGGCAGGCAGCCGCCTGCTCACCTTGGTCTCGAGTTCACCCAACCGGGCCACCTGGTCTGATCCCATGTGTGCAGCTCGCCCTTCCCCAGTGATAGCAGGTCAACGGGTTCGGTCGGCTTCATCCTCGCCCCATTTTGTCCGTTCGTGCCAAGTCGAAGCCGGGAAAATTCTTCTTCCGGCCGCAGAAGCCGCCCATCCGAGCGAGCGAGACTGAGGCGGATGAGTCCCACTTCACCTGGACGTCACCTCCCCGCAGACCGTGAAGCTGCCGGCCTGCGGGTGAAAGAGCAGGCCGAAAACTTCCCGGTCGCCCTGCGAGTGCTGCCCCGGGAACTGCGTGCCGACCTCACCGCCGTCTACGCGGTGGCCCGCACGATCGACGACCTCGGTGACGAGGCCGAGGGAGACCGGGTGGCCCAGCTCAAGGCCTTCGGCGAGGAGCTGGCCGGCGCCTGGGACGGCCGCGAGCCCGCGCACCCGGTGATCCGCGGCCTGCTGCCGGCGATCCGCGGCGGGCGGGTGGACGCGGCGCCGTTCGGCCGGCTGGTCGAGGCGAATCTGCAGGACCAGCACGTGACGCGGTATCCGGGGTACGGGGACTTGCTGGCTTACTGCCGGCTTTCGGCCGACCCGGTCGGCCGGATCGTGCTGCGGCTGTTCGACGTGCGCGACGAGCGATCCGCGGAGCTGTCCGACCGGGTCTGCACCGCGCTGCAGCTGGTGGAGCACTGGCAGGACGTCGCCGAGGACTTCGCCAACGACCGCGTCTACCTGCCGCAGGAGGACCTGGCCGCCTTCGGGGTCGCGGAGACGGAACTGGCTGCGGCGCGCGGCTCCCGGGAGTTCAGAGAGCTGATGCGCTTCGAGATCGACCGCGCCGCCGCCCTCCTGGGCAGCGGCGCTCCGCTGGTGGGGCAGTTGCACGGCTGGGCGCGGCTGGCCGTGGGCGGGTTCGTGGCCGGCGGGCTGGCGACGGTCGACGCCCTCCGCGCGACCGGCGGTGACGTGCTGGGCACCCGGGCACGGCCGTCGAAGGCCGGTGTCCTGGGCTGGCTGGTGTGGCTGGGACTCGGCGAATCACGGCGCGAATCACAGCGTGAACCGCGGGGTCGATCAAGAGCGGGGAGGCGGTCCGGATGACTACGACGATCGAAGACGCCTACGCGTACTGCGCGCAGGTCACCAAGGAGCAAGCGCGCAACTTCCATTACGGGATCCGGCTTCTGCCACCGGACAAGCGGGCCGCCCTGTGCGCGGTGTACGCGCTGGCCCGGATCGTCGACGACATCGGCGACGGCGACCTGCCGGCCGAGGCGAAGCTGTCCGGGCTGGCGGGCGTCCGCAAGTCGCTCGGCGACCTCGGGGCGAGCACCGAGCCGGTGTACGTCGCGGTCGCCGACGCCGCCCGCCGGTACCCGATCCCGCTCGGCGCGTTCGAGGAGCTGCTCGACGGCGTCGAGATGGACGTGACCGGCCGGCATTACGTGCGGTTCGAAGACCTGGTGGAGTACTGCCGGTGTGTGGCGGGCTCGATCGGCCGGCTGTGCCTCGGCGTGTTCGGCAGCAAGCCCGAGCCCGAGGCCTCGACCTACGCCGACCAGCTGGGCATCGCGTTGCAGCAGACCAACATCCTGCGTGACATCCGCGAAGACCTGCTCAACGGCCGTGTCTACCTGCCGAAGGAGGACCTCGACCGGTTCGGCGTCGAGCTGGCCGTCGGTGAGGACGGCCGGCTCGAGGACCCCGGCGGCGGGCTGACCGCGCTGGTGCACGACGCTGCCGCTCGCGCGCGGGACTGGTACGGCGACGGCCTGCGCCTGGTCCCCTCGCTCGACCGGCGCAGCGCGGCCTGCTGCACGGCGATGTCCGGCATCTACCGCACGCTGCTCGACCGGATCGACGAACAGCCCTCACGGGTGTTCGACCGCCGGCTTTCCTTGTCCGGGCGGGAAAAGGCCGTGGTCGCCGTGCGGGCACTACTGGGGAGCCCGCGGTGAGTAGCCCCGCCGAGGCGGCATCGGACGCAGTCGCGGTGATCGGAGGCGGTCTCGCCGGGATCGCCACGGCGTTGCGCTGCGTGGACGCGGGCCGGTCCGTCACGCTGTACGAAATGCGTCCGCACCTGGGCGGGCTGACGTACTCGTTCACCCGCGGCGAGTTGCATGTGGACAATGGGCAGCACGTGTTCCTGCGCTGCTGCACGGCCTATCTCGCGTTGCTGGACCGGCTCGGCGTCGCCGACCGGGTGGCGCTCCAGCCGCGGCTGGCGATCCCGATCCGCAGCCCGGGCTCGGCCGCGACGACCTGGCTGCGCCGCGGCGACCTGCCCGCTCCCCTGCACCTGGCCGCTTCGCTGCTGCGGTACGAGCACCTGCGCCCGCTCGACCGCGCGCGGTTCGCGCTCGCGGCGCTGGCGCTCAAGCGCGTCGACCCGGCCGACGACCGCACGGACCGTCAGTCGTTCGGCGAATGGCTGCGCCGGCACGGGCAGAGCGCCGCCGCGATCGAGGTGCTGTGGGACCTCGTCGGCGTTGCGACGCTGAACGCCACGGCGGACGACGCGTCGCTCAGCCTGGCCGCGACCGTGTTCCAGGAGGGCCTGCTCACCGATCCCGCCGCCGCCGACATCGGCTGGTCGCTGGTGCCGCTGAGCGAACTGCACGGCGAAGCGGCGCTGGCGCGGCTGACCGAAGCCGGGGCCGACGTCCGCACCGGCGTCAAAGTCCGGTCGATCGAACGGTGCGAGCGCAGCTGGCATGTGCGCACCGACGACGGCGAAGACCGATTCGGCCAGGTGGTGCTCGCCACCCCGCCGCCGGTGGCCGAGCGGCTCGCCCCCGACGGCGCCGTGCGGCTGCCGCCCGGCTGGTCGGGCGGGCTCGGCAGCTCCCCGATCGTCAACGTGCACGTGGTGCTCGACCGCCGGGTGCTGGACGAGCCGTTCGCGGCCGGGGTCCACACGCCCGTGCAGTGGGTCTTCGACCGCACCCGGCAGTCCGGTTTGGACAGTGGCCAGTACCTCGCGATGTCGCTCTCGGCCGCCGACGGCCTGATCGACCTGCCGACGGCGACACTGCGCGAGCGGCTGCTGCCCGAGCTGACCGGCCTGCTGCCCGAAACCCGTCAGGCGCAGGTGCTCGACTTCTTCGTCACCCGCGAACGGCACGCGACCTTCCGGCCCAGCCCGGGGACCGCGTCGCTGCGGCCACCCGCCGCGACCGCCGAGCGCGGCCTGTTCCTGGCCGGGGCGTGGACCGCCACCGGCTGGCCCGCGACCATGGAGGGCGCCGCGCGCAGCGGTGCGGCCGCCGCGAGCGCCCTCCTCGAAGAACACACCCATGACGTCAAGGAGGGAGTCGGAGCATGACCGCCACCATGCGATCCACTGCCGCACCCGCGGCGCCGGGCTCACTGGCCCGATGCCGCGACACCGTGACACCCGCCCTGCGCGCGGCCGTCGAGCGGCTGGACGAGAGCAGCCGCTCGATCAGCGCCTACCACCTCGGCTGGACCGACGCGAACGGCGTGCCGGTGCAGGGAAACGGCGGCAAGGCCGTCCGCCCGGCGCTCGCCGTGCTGTCCGCACAGGCCGCCGGCGCGGCCCCGGAAACGGGGGTGCCCGGCGCGGTCGCCGTGGAGCTGGTGCACAACTTCTCGCTGCTGCACGACGACGTGATCGACCGGGACACCACGCGGCGGCACCGGGCCACGGCGTGGCACGTGTTCGGGGTGAGCTCGGCGATCCTGGCCGGGGACTCGCTGCTCGCGCTGGCCTTCGACGTGCTGGCGGCCAGTGAGCACCCGGCGGCGCTGGAAGGCATCCGGGTGGTCAGTGCCACCGTGCAGGAGTTGATCGACGGCCAGAGCGCGGACATGGCGTTCGAGCGGCGGACCGACGTCGATCTCGCCGAGTGTGTGCGGATGGCGGCCGGGAAGACTGGGGCGCTGCTGGGCGGAGCGTGTGCGCTCGGAGCGGCGTTCGGTGGTGGCGGTGCCGAGCAGGTCGCCGGTGCTCGCCGGTTCGGCGAACGATTGGGGCTGGCGTTCCAACTGGTCGACGACCTGCACGGCATCTGGGGCGACCCGGCGGTCACCGGCAAGTCGGTGCACTCGGACCTGCGCAACCGCAAGAAGTCGATCCCGGTGGTGGCCGCACTGAACTCCGGCACGCCTGCCGGGGCCGAACTGGCCACGCTCTACCACCGGGAACAGCCGCTGTCCGACAGCGAACTGGCCCACGTCGCCGACCTGGTCGAACTGGCGGGCGGCCGGTCGTGGAGCCAGTTGAGAGCGGACGAGCTGCTCGCGGAATCGTTGCGGCACTTGGCAACCATCAGCCCGGAGCCCGGACCGGCAGGTGAACTGACCGCGCTGGCCAGTCTGGTCACCCGCCGCGACCACTGAAAACCGACCGATCCAGCACGGCACCGAACGGAACCACCCGACGCGCCAGCAGTGGCGGAGGAGGCATCGCCCGATGTCCGAGAGCGGACCGCACGACATCCTCGCGTTCGTCGCGCACGAACAGGAACGGCTGGCCGACGGCACGGTGTTGGTCGCCGACCAACTGGTGCGCGACGGCCTCCCGTCCATCGACTGCCCGGCCGCCCCGCTGATCGCCGGTGAACTGGCCCGGCGGGGGGTGCCGGCGCGGCGGGGGTCACTGCACCTCGGGCCGGCAGGCCGCTCGGCGGGTCGCCCACCCAGCGCGCTGGCTGCCGTGCTGGCGGGCACGTCCGGCCGGGTCGGGCTGGGTGTGGCGGCTGCCGATCCGGTGGTGCAACGCATCGCACGGACCGTGCTGGCCGGCTACCTCGCGGTGGCCGACCGGCCGAGGAGGGTGCTGCTGGCCGCGCCGAGGTCGTTCTGTGCCGGCGTGGAACGGGCCATCGAGGTGGTGGAGCGGCTGCTCGACCAGCGCGGCGGCCCTGTCCACGTGCGCAAGCAGATCGTGCACAACACGCACGTGGTCGCCGATCTGGAGGCGCGGGGCGCGGTGTTCGTCGACGAGTTGGACGCCGTGCCGGACGGTGCCGTCGTCGTGTTCTCGGCGCACGGCGTCGCGCCGGCCGTGCGGGACGAGGCGGCGCGGCGCGGCCTTGAGGTGATCGACGCGACCTGCCCGCTGGTCACCAAGGTGCACGCGGAGGCCCGCCGGTTCGCCGACCGGGGCGACACGGTGATCCTGATCGGCCACGAAGGACACGAGGAGGTCGAGGGCACGCTGGGCGAGGCACCGGAGCGGACCGTGCTGGTGCAGACCGCGGAGGACGCCGAGACCGTGTGGGTGGCCGACCCGACCCGGGTGTCCTACCTCACCCAGACCACGCTCGCGATGGACGAGACGGCGGGTGTGGTGGACGCGCTGCGGGCCAGGTTCCCCGCGCTGCGCAGCGCTCCGTCGGACGACATCTGCTACGCCACCACCAACCGGCAGCACGCGCTGTCCGCGATCGCCGACGAGGCCGACCTGGTGCTGGTGGTCGGCTCGGAGAACTCGTCCAACTCGAAGCGGCTGGTGGAACTGGCCAGCCGGCAGGGCACCGACGGCCACCTGATCGACGACGCGACCGGCATCCGGCCGGAGTGGCTGGCCGGTGTGCGGGTGGTCGGCCTCACGGCAGGCGCGTCCGCTCCGCCCCGGCTGGTCGAGGACGTCATCGGCGCGCTGGCCGGACTCGGCCCGGTGACCGCGGCGGAACGCGAGATCACCAGGGAGACGATCCACTTCACGGTGCCGTCCTCGGTACGCCGCGCCAACTGACGCGCACGGCATCGGGTCGCTCGTGCTGATAGGTTTCGCACCGTGACGACGACCGGGGGTGCCGGCCCGGAACCGCAGCCGGTGGCTACGACCCTGACCAGTGCGGCGATCTTCCTCGTGGTCACCATCCGCCCTGGTACCGCCGCCGAGGACGCGGTGCGCGGGCTGTGCGGCGACCTGGCCGGCCTGCTGCGCGCGGTCGGCTTCCGGGACGGCAACGCACGACTGTCCTGTGTGCTGGGTATCGGCTCGCGCGCGTGGGACCGCCTGTTCGGTGATCCCCGCCCCGCTGATCTGCACCCGTTCCGCGAGATCAGGGCAGGCAGCCGGCACGCCGTCGCCACGCCGGGTGATCTGCTGTTCCACATCCGCGCCACGCGGATGGACATGTGCTTCGAACTGGCCACCCAGATCACCACCAGGCTGGGCGACGCCGTGTCCACCGCCGACGAGGTGCACGGCTTCCGCTACTTCGACAACCGCGACCTGCTCGGTTTCGTGGACGGCACCGAGAACCCCGTCGGCCACGGCGCGGCCGATGCCACCGTGATCGGTGACGAGGACGAGGCGTTCGCGGGCGGCAGCTACGTGATCGTGCAGAAGTACCTGCACGACATGGCCGGTTGGAACGCGGTGCCCGCCGAGGAGCAGGAAGGCATCATCGGGCGGCAGAAGCTGTCCGACATCGAACTGTCCGACGACGTGAAGCCCACCTTCGCGCACAACGCGCTGACATCGATCACCGACGAGAACGGTGACGACATCGACATCGTCAGGGACAACATGCCGTTCGGCTCGCCGGGGCATGGCGAATACGGCACGTACTTCATCGGCTACGCACGTTCACCGGCGCCGATCGAGGAAATGTTGAACAACATGTTCGTCGGCAAGCCGCCCGGCAACTACGACCGACTGCTGGACTTCAGCCGCGCTGTCACCGGCGTGCTGTTCTTCATACCGTCGTTGCCACTGCTGGAAAGTCTCGCCGACCGCACACCGGGCGCGGCCGCGCGGGGCGGTTCGCTCCACATCGGCAGCCTGAGAGGGGCCTCGCAGCATGAATAACCTGCATCGGGAACTCGCGCCGATCTCCGAGACCGCGTGGTCGCAGATCGAGGAAGAGGCGGCCAGGACGATCAAGCGGCACCTGGCCGCGCGTCGCCTCGTCGACGTGCACGGGCCGAACGGTCCGGAGTTCTCGTGCGTCGGCACCGGCCACGTGCACGCGATCGACGGTCCGGCCGACGGTGTGCGGGCGCGGCAGCGGGACACGCGGGCCGTGGTGGAACTGCGGGTGCCCTTCGAGCTGGACAGGACCGCGATCGACGACGCGGAGCGGGGCGCCGAGGACTCGGACTGGCAGCCGGTGAAGGACGCCGCCAGGCAACTGGCGTTCGCCGAGGACCGGCTGGTCTTCGACGGTTACCCGGCGGCCGGCATCGGTGGCCTGCGCGAGGGCACCAGCAATCCGGCGCTGACGCTGCCCACCGACGTGCGGGACTACCCGGAGACCATCGCCCAGGCGCTGTCCGCGCTGCGGGTGGCCGGTGTCAACGGCCCGTACTCGGTCGCGCTGAGCGCTGACGCCTACACGCTGGTCAGCGAGACCCGGGACCACGGTTACCTGGTGCTGGAACACATCAAGCGGCTGATCGGCGACGGCGAGATCGTCTGGGCGCCCGCGATCAGCGGCGGGTTCGTGCTGACCACCCGGGGCGGCGACTTCGACCTGCACATCGGACAGGACGTGTCGATCGGCTACCTGTCGCACACCGACACGTCCGTCCACCTGTACCTGGAGGAGACGCTGACCTTCGTCCTCGCCACCAGCGAGGCTGTGGTTGCCTTCTCGGCCAGCTGACACCCACATCAGTTCTTCGGCGCGGTGGCGATCTTGAACACCGGGTAGCCGGGCGCGATCTCGAGCAGCTTCTCGTCGCTCGCGGTCGCGTCGACGCCGTCGAAGAACACGCCGACCTCGAACTTCCAGCGCTTGAGGTAGGCACGCAGGATGGCGGGCTTGTCGGCGTCGGCCAGTTCGGTCGGAACGAACCGCTCCACGCGCCTGCCGACCCGCAGTTCGCCCTCGCCCACCACCCGGATGTTGCGCACCCACTGGCTGTGGCCACGCGGTGAGACGAGGTAGCGCCGGCCGTCCACGGTCAGCAGGTTCACCGGGGTGCTGCGCATCTCGCCGCTCTTGCGGCCACGGACCGACAGCACACGGGAGCCCCACACGCTGACGCCCATCTTGGTCATCCTGGCGACCACGTTGTTGAAGAACTGGGTGCTGTTGGTCGGCTTGAGGTAGCGGCTGTCGGTCATCATGTTCTCCTCAACTTTGGAGAGCGGTGCTCTCGCTTGAGATCAGTAGACACCACATTGCCGTCGGCGTCAAGAGCGGTGCTCTCAGATTTGAACAGTGCTCCGTCCGGTGGCACACTGAGGCCATGAACGCCGGTCGCACAGCACGGGAACGCGCCAGGGCCGAACTGACCCAGGAGATCAAGGATGAGGCACGCCGCCAGCTCGCGCTCTCCGGAGCCGGTGGGCTGTCGCTGCGCGCCGTGGCCCGGGAACTGGGCATGGTGTCCTCGGCGCTCTACCGGTACTTCCCCAGCCGGGACGACCTGCTCACGGCGCTGATCATCGACGCGTACAACGCGCTCGGCGAGACGACGGAGCAGGCCGACGCGGGCGTGGCCAGGCTGGACGTGCGGGGCAGGTGGCTGGCCAGCTGCCATGCCGTCCGGGCGTGGGCCAAGGGGCAGCCGCACGAGTACACGCTGATCTACGGCTCCCCCGTGCCCGGCTACCAGGCGCCGACGGACACGGTCGCTGCCGCGTCCAGGGTGCCGCTGGTGCTGATCGGCATCGTGCGGGACGCCGACACCGCCGGCACGCTGAGCGCGCCGGCCGATGTCCGTCCCCTGACCCCGGTCCTGGCGGAGCAGGCCGACGCGTTGGCAGCGGCGGTCGCGCCGGAACTGCCGCCGCAGGTGTTGATCAGCGCGCTCACCGCGCTGACCCAGATCTTCGGGATGCTCAGTTTCGAGCTGTTCGGCCAGCTCGTGGGCAGCGTGGATCCCAGTGACGAGTTCTACGCTGCCTCAGCCGAGCGGATGGCCGATCTGGTCGGGCTGCCGGTCAGCCCGCCGTGAGCTTGCGCAGCCTGGGCAGGATCTGCTCGCCGTAGAGCTTCAGGAAGCGTTCCTGGTCCGGCCCCGGCGCGTGGAACACCAGATGCGTGAAGCCGAGCTCCAGGTAGCGGGCCACCGCGGTGACGTGCTCCTCCGGGTCGGAGGACACGATGAACCGCTTGGCCGAGCGCTCGACGGGCAGTGCGTCGGCGAGGCGCTGCATCTCCACCGGGTCATCGACGTCCGACTTCTCCTCCGGCGTGAGGCCCAGCGCGCCCCAGAAGTGGGTGTCGTTGCGCGCCCGCTCCATGTCCGGGTCGAACGACACCTTGACCTCGATCATCAGGTCCAGGTCGTCGATCGTCCGGCCGGACTGCTCGACGCCGGTCTTCACGGCGGGCAGCAGCGTGTCGGTGTACAGCGCCGGGTCCTTGCCGCTGGTGGTGATGAAACCGTCGCCACGCCTACCGGCCAGCCGGGTCGCGGCGGGGCCGGAACCGGCGATGTAGAGCGGAACCGGCGTCTCGGGGCGGTCGTAGATGGTGGCCTTGTCGGTCTGGTAGTGCTCACCCTCGAACGTGACCCGCTCGTCCGTCCACAGTAGCCGGATCAGGTCGATGGCCTCCTTGAAGCGGGCGAACCGCACCTTCGGCTCCGGCCACGTCACACCGAGCGGCGCCTCGTTCATCGACTCACCGGAGCCGATGCCGAGGACGACGCGGTCGGGGTAGAGGCAGCCGAGGGTGGCGAACGCCTGCGCCACCACGGCCGGGTGGTAGCGGAACGTCGGGGTCAACACACTGGTGCCGATGATCACCCGCTCGGTGGCACCACCGAGCGCGCCGAGCCAGGGCAGCGCGGCAGGCGCGTGGCCGCCGTCGTGCCGCCACGGCTGCAGATGATCACTGACGAACACCGAGTCGAAGCCCTGCTCCTCGGCCAGCACCGAGAACCGGAGCAACTCGGCAGGTGCGAACTGCTCCGCCGATGCCTTGTAACCGAACCTGACCATGCGATTGACCCCTTCCGGCCGGCCGCCGACGCGCCGTGCCTTCCTTCGATCGAACCACTGGTCGGGCGCCCGGTGAAATCGAACCCCACGTGGCCGTCGCCACTTCTCACCGTTGACATGTGACCTTTTGGTCACATAACCTTCTGTGGTGAGCGACGACGACGATCCGGTGTTCAAGGCGCTCGCCGATCCGACCCGCCGTTTCCTGCTCGACCTGCTGTTCGTCCGCGACGGCCGTACGTTGACCGAACTGGAGTCCGAGCTGGAGATGACGCGCTTCGGCGTGATGAAGCACCTGCGTGTCCTCGAGGACGCGAATCTCGTCGTCACCCGTCGGTCCGGCCGGGAGAAGCTGCACTTCCTCAACTCGGTGCCGATCCGGCTGATCCACGACAGGTGGATCGACAAGTTCACCGAACGCCAGGTCACTGCTCTGGCCGACCTGAAGAACCGACTGGAGATCGAGGAACAGCCATGACGGAATCAACGACGGTGGTCAGCACGACCGTGCAGGTGCACCGGGTGTTCATCAAGGCAAGCGCTCAGACGATCTGGGACGCGATCACCGACCCGGAGTGGAACGGGAGATACGGCTACCAGTGCCCCGCCGACTACGACCTGCGGCCGGGCGGCGCCTACGTCGGGCACTCCAACGACGCTATGCGGGCCATGGGTGCGCCCGACCCGCTGATCGACGGCGAGGTCGTCTCGGCCGATCCCCCGCACAAGCTGGTGCAGACGTGGCGCGCCTTGTTCGACGACGCGACGGCCGCCGAGGGATTCACCCGGCTCACCTGGGAGATCGTGGAACTGCCCAACGGCGGGGTGTGCCGGCTGACGGTGACCCACGACGTGACGGACGCTCCGCTGGTCGCCTCGCAGACGAGTGGCGAGATGGTCGAGGCGGGCGGTGGCTGGGCCTTCATCCTCAGCGACATGAAGACGCTGCTGGAGACCGGGAAGTCGTTCCAGGGCTGACAATCGTTGACTGTGACACCGTGTCAGGACGTAGAACGTGCGCATGACGTTCTACTCGACACAGAGCCGCTTCACCGATCCCGGCGCGATGGCGTCCTGGTTGGACTCGGTCGGGCCTGACCTGGCCGACATCCGTGCCGCCGCGGCACAACTGGTGTTCCACTACCGGGCCCAGGGTGACATCACCGACCACGGCTTCCCACCGGAACGCGAGGCCGAGATCGACCTGCGGTACGCCGACGACATGCTCAGCCGGCTGCACGAGCTCAATCCGGCACCACCGGAGAAGGCGAGAGCGGCGACCGAGCGTGTCGTCGGCTGCTGTCGGGACAGCACGCTGCTGTTCGTGGCCATGGCCCGGCACCACGGCATTCCGGCCAGGGCACGGGTCGGCTTCGGCACCTACCTGATCGCCGACTGGGCGCTGGACCACGTGATCGCCGAGGTGTGGGACGCGGCGGAACAGCGCTGGCGACTGGTCGAGCCGGAGTTCGAGGACGGCCAGGTCGACGTGGACCTGCTCGACGTGCCGGCCGACCAGTTCCTCGTCGGTGCGGACGCGTGGGCGGCCTGCCGGTCCGGCTCGCTGGATGCGCAACGGTGCGTCGTGTCGCCGGAGTTGGAACTGCCGTTCCTGCGTGGCTGGCCCTACCTGATGCACAACCTGGTGGTCGACCTCGCTGCGCTGAACAAGCACGAAATGCTGCTGTGGGACCTGTGGGGAGTGATCGAAACGGCCGATCCGACCGATGACGGCGTGGCGCGGCAGATGGACGCGCTGGCAGCGCGACTACGTGTGCCGGGGCTCACCGTCGACCAACTCACGGCCGCTTTCGACGTGGACGGACTGCGGGTGCCGGACGTCATCACCAGCGTGACACCGCACACCCGACAGCCGAGACAGGTGACCCTGCGCAGCGCCGCGACCGGCGCATGATGGAGACATGGCGCTGCAACTGAACTCGGCCGGTCTGACCTCCGTGCGGAAGCGGATCGGTTCCGGTTTGTTCGGCTTGGTCGCCGGACCCGACGGGCCGACCAACCGGTCGCGCATCCACGACACGCCAGGCCCGCGCTGGTTCGACGAGAGCCGGCCGATCCGGCACGTGCACGGGGACGCATCGATGTTCATCGGCGGTCTGCGTGCGTTGTTGTTCCAGTCGCTGCACCCGTTGGCGATGGCCGCCGTCGCGGCGCACTCCGGTTACCGGGGCGATCCGTGGGGCCGGTTACAGCGCACCAGCACGTTCCTCGCGGTCACCACGTACGGCGTCGAGTCCGACGCGCGGCAGGCCGTCGAGCGGGTGAAGGCCGTGCACCAGCGGGTGCGGGGCACAGCGCCGGACGGGCGGCCCTACCGGGCAGGCGATCCGCACCTGCTTGGCTGGGTGCACGTCGCCGAGGTGGACAGCTTCCTGCGCACCCACCAGCGGTACGGCGCCAAGCCGCTGGACGACGCCGGTTGCGACGGCTACGTGGCCGACATGGCCGAGGTGGCCCGCGCGCTGGGCGTCATCGACCCGCCGACCAACCGCGCCGAACTGGCCGAACGACTGGCCGCCTACCGGCCGGAACTGAAGGGCACCCCGGAAGCCAGGGACGCCGCCAGGTTCATGCTGGTGCAGACCCCGTTGCCGCTGTTGGCCAAACCGCCCTACGCCGTACTCGCGGCCACCGCGGTGAGCACACTGCCGCCGTGGGCACGGCGCCCGTTGCGGCTGCCCTACCTCCCGGTCACCGAGGCCACCGCGGTCCGACTGGCCGGGCACGGCCTGATCGGCGGCCTCCGCTGGGTCATGAGTTCCTAGGATGTCGACGCGTCGTTGACGGTCTTCGGCGCGCGACGGGAACCACTTCGACTTCACCTCGATGAGCATGTCGAGTTCAAACCGGTTCGGGCGAGCTCCTCCTTCACCTCACGGCTGACGCGACTGGCGCAGGTGACGTCGATGATCGGCACGCGTCAAGTCTCGACCATCCCGGCGGCGCCGGACCGGAGAGCGGTTCGCAACCGATCGAAGGCGGTCGGCGGCTCGCCGAGTGCGAGAGAGTCGCTGATCATGATCGCGCAGTCGTACGGGCTTGCACTGGTGGTGTCGACCTCGACGTCGTAGCTGCCGTGCTGATGGACGTCCGGTAGCTGCGCGGCGGCCAGCCCGGGATCACGGTCGCCACGGGCGCGCTCCCGCCGTTCCAGCTCGGCCAGGTCACATCGGACGCCGACGAAGAAGACGTCGAGGCCTGCGAGGACGTCGAGGCAGTCGAGCAGCCGCCACGGCTCGCTGAACAGGTAGTCGACAACGACATCGTTGCCCGCGTGCGCCATCCCCGCCACGGCCCGATGAAATCCCGCGCGAGTCCTGCGGAGCACGCCTGGCAGCTCGACCGGATCCAGCGCCAGCGACTTCTCCTTCGCCCGCATGCCGTTGATCACGTCGACGGACATGTGGAAGTGCGGCGGGTCGAGCATCGACATGAGCTGCTCGGCGATGCTGGTCTTCCCTGAGCTGGAGGTCCCGTTCAGCAGGATCACTCGTCCCGGCTGTGACTCGTACACATCCCTGATGGTGCCAGTCAGGGCTTGGTGAACGCGGGTACCGGTGCGTCGGCGAACGTGCCTTCGAAGTCGGTGGACCTGGTCACGTCGGCCCATCGCGCTGCTTCGGCCGCGCGGGATTCGGCTGCTCGCTCGGCCAGCCGTAGCGCGTCGGAGCCGAGCAGCAGGCGCAGGGGTGGTTCGGCTGCTTCGACCAGGTCGACGATCACCTTGGCTGCCCGTTCCGGGTCGCCCTGTTGGGTGCCGGCCACGTCCCGCCGGTAGGCGTTGATCCTGCCGACGGTCTGCTCGTAGTCGGGGCCGACCGGCGGGATCCGCATGGACGAGCCACCCCAGTCGGTGCGGAACGCGCCCGGCTCGATGATGGTGACCTTGACGCCCAGCGGCGCCACCTCGTTGTGCAGGACCTCGGAGAAGCCCTCGACGGCGAACTTGGCCGCCTGGTAGGCGGCCAGGCCAGGGGTGCCGCCGACGCGGCCGCCGACCGACGAGAACTGCAGGATGTGGCCGGAGCGCTGCTCGCGCAACACCGGCAGCGCGGCCTTGGTGACGTTGACGACACCGAAGAAGTTCGTCTCCACCTGGGCCCGGAGATCGTCGTCGGCCGTCTCCTCGATGGGCGACGAGTTGGCGTAGCCTGCGTTGTTCGCCACGACGTCGAGCCTGCCGAACTCGGTGACGGCGAACTCCACAGCGGCACGGGCGGCAGCGGGGTCGGTGACATCCAGGGCGAGCGTGCGCAACCGCTCGCCTGTCAGGTCCTGCAAGGACTTCGGGTCGCGTGCCGTGGCGACGACCCGGTGGCCCGCCGCGAGTGCCGCTTCGGTCAGCGCACGGCCGAGGCCGCGCGAACTTCCAGTGATGAGCCATACCTGTGTCATGACCTCATAGTGCCACATTCATGTGACAGTTACTCGGTGAACTGCGCCACCACGGTACGATGTGGCCATGAGAGCCGACGCCGCCCGCAACCTGGACGCGGTGCTGCAGACCGGCGCCCGCCTGCTCGCCGAGGACCCGGCCACCAGCATCGCCACGATCGCCGCCGAGGCAGGGGTCGACCGGCGCACGGTGTACCGGCGCTTCGCCACCCGGGAAGCGCTGCTGGCCGCGGTGTTCCAGGCCAAGCTGGACGCTGCGGAACACGTGCTGGACGAAGCGCGGCTGACCGAGGCGCCGGTCGCCGTCGCGCTGCACCGCTACGTGGAGGGCATCGTCCCGGTCAGCAGGCAGTGGCCGGTGAACGTGCGGCGGATGATGCGGTCCGATCCGGCGGCCCACGAGCGGCGCGAGCAGGAGAGCAGCAGGCTGGACGCGTTCGTCCGACGCGCCGCCGACGAGGGCCTGCTGCGCACGGATCTGCCGGCCGGCTGGGCACGGGCGATGCTGGACCAGTTGGTGGACCTCGTCGCCCACCAGTTCACCGATCTGACACCGGGACCGGCCGCCGATCTGGTGGTGGACTCGCTGCTGCGCGGTGTCAGTCCGACGCGCGAGCCAGGAACCAGGCCCGGTCCGGCGTGAGGAACCTGTCGAAGACCAACCCGCACGCGGCCAGTTCGGCCGGCAGATCGGCCAGGCCGCGGGACTGGAACCGCTGGGTCCACACCGCGTCGCCGATCTGGTAGCTCATCGTCGCGTCGAGCACGCCGTCGTCGATCGAGTGGACCTCCATGCTGCTGGTCACCGCCCCGAACGTCCTGCCCGGCCTGGTGCCCGGCCGCAGCATGTCGAACCACTCCGGTGGCTGCCACTGTACGAACACCACGCCGCCCGGCGCGAGATGCCGCACGGCCGCGCCGATCAGTGCGCGGCGTTCGGTCTGGTCGGGCGTATTGGCCAGGTGGCTGGCCAACAGCACCGCGTCGAACCGGGTCGGCAGATCCAGTGTCTCGATGCGGCTGTGCACCGGGCGCGCGGCGCGCATGTGGGCCAGCATGTCCTGCGAGTCGTCCACGGCGACCACCGAATGCCCGAGATCGGCCAGCGGATCGGCGATCCTGCCGACACCCGCGCCGAGATCCAGCACGCTGGCGCCTGCCGGGAGGTTGGCGTGGATCAGTTCCGGCTCGCCCTCGGTCGACACCTGGAGGTACACGTCGACGGCGCAGCCATCCGTCGTGATCGCGCCGGGACCGGTGCCCAGTGGTTGGCTCATACCGCCATCATGCCGCCGACACCAGGGGCTAAATCGCTGCAGCCACTGTGAATAACGCTTTCTTGTCACGCGAAACAGCGCCTGATTACGCTCGGCTCATGACTCGTCGCGCTGTCGTCACCACCGGTTTGGCCGCGGTCGCGGCCCTTACCGGCACAGTATTCGTCGGCACAGCGGCACATGCCACGCTGCCGCCCGGCTACGTGCACGCCGTGGTGATCTGCCAGACCGCGACCCTCTACACCGGATTCAACCCCGGCCTGCACGGCACCACGTCCGGCGACACCGGCTACACCCTGCCCACCGGCGACAAGGTCGCGGTACAGACCGAGGCGCCGGTGTTCAACGGCTGGCTGGACACGCTGGACATCGGCCCGAGCACCACCGGCTGGATGCGGACCGAGTGCATCGGCGGGTACGGCTCATGGTGACCCGACGCCGACTGGCCACGCTCGTCGTCGGCGCGACCCTCGGCGGCGGCCTCGCACTGTTCGCGCAGCCAGCGTCGGCCGCGCCAACGGTCGAGGTGGTGTGCCACGTGGAGAACGTGTTCCTGCGCACCGAACCGGTCGGCCCGGTGATCGACAACCTGCCGGCAGGCTCCCATTTCGCGGTCTACGAGACCACGCCGGGCGGCTGGGCGCACGGCACTTCCTTCTTCGACAACACCAGCGGGTACGTGCCGCTGGAATACCTGTGCGCCGAGTGACCGGAGGCCGAAACCCATGCGCCGCACCACGATCCTGGTCACCGCCGCTGCCCTGCTGACCACGCTGGTGTCGGCGACGACTGCCTCCGCGGGCACCCGGCACTCCATCGTCACAGCCGACTCACCGTCCACCGGCGCTCCGGTCATCGGCGGCGGCAGCTGGATCACCAACAAGGACAACGGCTACTACATCGGCAGGGCCATGCCCGGCACCACGTTCGACGACGAGGTGACCGACTCGGCGAACTGGCACTTCGGCCGCGCTTTCAATCCGGACATGTGCGGCTGGGTGATGCCCGGCTCGATGGGCACCGAAGTGGACACTGTGGCCGACTCTTGCTCGACGACGACGCTGGCGGACCTGTCGCACCGGCTGACCGTCGGCAAGGACTTCAACGCCAAGGCACACCTGGCCACGGATGGTACGTCGGCAACCACCAACGGATGCACCTTGTTCTACAACTACTTCGTCGGCACCGACTTCGCCGGCGGTGCCAACGGTGGACACTGGGCCGACCCGGCCGGCGCCGTCGGAGCCGGCGTCGCCTACCGGTTCACCACACTGGACGGACAGGCCGCCGTCGTGCGGGACTCAGCGCTGGGCTGGGGTTTCGTGCCGATCAGCTGCGTCAACCGGCCCGCCGCCCTCTTCAACGACAACGACTGACCGAACGACATTCGCCATTGACTCTCCGTATTTGCGCAATCCCTCTTGGTGAAATGTTTGCGTAACGGAATTACCCCGCATACGGTTCTGCGTGCCGCTGTCGCAAGGGGCGAGGGAGCGCGTCGTGGTACGTGGAATTTGGGGCTCGAAAAAGAAGTCGATCAAGGCACGGATGTTGGCCATCGCGCTGATTCCGAGCCTTGTGCTGTTGGCTGTCGGGCTGGGTATTTCCGGCTATCTGGTCAATCAGGGCATTCACACCAACCGACAGGCCAACGACCTGCGAGCAGCGGTCGGACCAGGCACGAGCATCATCGGCAACCTCCAGTTGGAACGGTGGCTGAGCCTGGTCAAGGTCGGCGGTGGTGCCGTCGACCCGAAACAACTGGCCGCCCAGCGCAACAAGGTGAACGTCGACGTGCTCGGGATCAAAACCGGAGCGACGTCAATGTCGGCCATCACCGACGTGGCACCGTCGGCGAACGTCTCCACGAATTCGCCGTGGAACCAGTTGCCCACTGTGCGTCAACAGATCGACTCCAGCCGTATTTCGTTGGTGAACGCGTATAACTACTACGACGAACTACTCGGGCCGATCGCCGGCTATGTCGGCGCGGTCGCGGGCCAGGCGCCCAACGCCGCGGTCACCAACGCCCAGTTGACCGCCGCCGACATCTACTCGGCGGCCGAGGATGTGGCCCGCGCCAACGCTCTTTCGTTCTCCGCGGCGATCCGCGGTGGCATGAACGGCAGCGAGTTCGCCGAGTACGCACGACAGGTCGGTGCCTACCAGTCCGCGCTCGCCTCGGTCGTCCCGCGCATGACGCCGCAGGAGCAGGGGCAGTACGCGGCCATGATCGCCTCGCCTGCCTGGCGCCAGTTGACGTCCGTGCAGCAGGCGCTGTCCGCCGCCGGACCGAGGGTGCCCGGGCAGAGCAGCGCTGTGCCGCTCGCGGTCAGCCAGGTGGACTGGCAGAACGACACGATCCACGTGATGGCGCAGATGCTGGGGCTGTTCAACAGCCACTTCCAGTACGCGGCCGACCTGGCGGCCAGCAACGGCAAGGCGACGCTGATCAGCGCTCTCATCGCGGGCCTGGTGATCGTGTTGGCCGGTATCGCGGTGCTGATCGTCGCGCTGCGCATGTCCAACGGTGTGGTGCGCAGGCTCACCCGGCTGCGCAAGGACACCCTGGACATGGCCGAGCAGCAGTTGCCGCAGATGGTCCGGCAGCTCCAGGCCGGTGAGCACGTCAGCGCGCCGGAGATGCCTGCGTTGAGCCACGGACAGGACGAGATCGGCCAGGTGGCCGACGCGTTCAACAAGGCGCAACACACCGCCGTGGCCGCCGCGGTGCAGGAGGCACAGACACGGCAGGGCGCGAACACGGTGTTCCTCAACATCGCGCACCGCAGCCAACTCGTCGCCCAACGGCAGTTGAGCGTGCTGGACCTGGCCGAGCGCAGGCAGGAGGACCCGCAGCAGGTGCAGTTCCTGTTCCAACTGGACCACCTGGCCACCAAGGCACGGCGCAACGCGGAGAACCTGATCATCCTGGGCGGCAAGCGGCCTGCCCGGCAGTGGCGGGACGCCATCCCGATCCGGGACGTGGTGCGCAGTGCCATCGGTGAGACCGAGCACTTCGCCAGGGTGAAGATCCAGCGGCTGCCGGAGATCTCGATCACCGGTCCGGCCGTCGGCGACCTGGTGCACCTGTTGGCCGAACTGCTGGACAACGCGACGGCGTTCGCGCCGCCGGAGGCCAGGGCCGAGGTGTCCGGCAACATGGTCGGCCGCGGCGCGGTGCTGGAGATCGAGGACCAGGGCCTCGGCATCCCGCCCGGCACCAGGGACGCGCTCAACGCCAACCTGCACACTCCCCCGGACTACGGCGTGATGGCACTGACCTCCGACTCCCGGCTCGGCCTGTTCGTGGTGGCGAGGCTGGCCGCCCGGCACGGCATCCGGGTGTCGCTCACCGACTCGATCTACGGCGGGACGCGGGCCGTGGTGCTGTTGCCGGCCGCGCTGCTGGAGAACGCGGACGACCGGCTGGAGCCGTTGGAGATCGACTCGGTGCTCGACGAGTCGGCCGATGTGGACACCCGGCTGGTGCCGGTGTGGCCGAAGGCCGAACCGGCCGAGGACCGGGGCGGCCCGAGCACCGAGCAGTTCGCGCCGGTACTGGCGAGCGCGAACGGGCACAACGGCAACGGGCACAACGGGAACGGCCACAGCAACGGGCGCAACGGCAACGGGAATGGGCACAGCAACGGCAATGCGGCCGTCGACCCACCGCCGCTGCCGCACCGCCAACGGCAGGCCCATCTCGCCCCCCAACTGGCGAGCACTCCCGAGCCGAGGCAGAACGACTCGGCAGAACGCGTCCGCGACGCGATCACCGCCTTCCAGCGCGGCACCAGGTCAGGTAGGGACGAGTCATGAACGGCGACCAGCTCAGGCCCGGCACCCGCGATCTGGACTGGCTGCTGAACGACCTGACCGACCGCGTTCCCGGCACCACGGGCGCTGTGCTGCTGTCCTCGGACGGCCTGCTGATCAGTAGCTCCAGGAGTTTCGGCAGGGACGAGGGCGACCACCTGGCCGCGGTGGCGTCCGCGTTCCAGAGCCTGGCCAAGGGCGCGGGACAGCAGTTCGGTGGCGGCAGTCCACGGCAGACGATCGTCGAGCTGGACACCGCCTACCTGATCGTCACAGCGGCAGGGCAGGGCGCGTGCCTCGCCGTGCTCGCCACCGGGGACGTCGATCTCGGCACAACGGCCTACGAGATGAACCTGCTCGTCCGACAGGTCGGCACGTACCTCAGCGCCGCCCCGAGGATCGCCGCCGCCACTCTGCCAGGTGGGTACCGCTTGTCATGAACGCCGATCCACGTCTGATCCGGCCGTACGCGATCACCAGAGGCCGGATCAGGTCGATGTCCTACGACCTCGATCTGGTCACCCTGGTGGTCGCGCTGCAGGACCACGTCGACATGGTCGACCCGGAACCGGAGCACGAGCAGATCCTGCTGCTGTGCCAGGAACCGCTGTCGGTGGCCGAGGTGGCCGCGAAGACCAGTCTGCCGCTGACGGTGGTGAAGGTGCTGCTCGCCGATCTGATCGAACACCGGCACCTGATCTTCCGGGCCCCGATGGGTGCGGCCGAGGTGCACGATCCCCGAATCCTGCAGGCGGTACTCGATGGCATCCGCGACATCTGAGCCGACCGCCCGGTCGCTGCGGGCCGTCACGGCGGCCAAGCTGCTGATCGCGGGCGGTTTCGGCGTCGGCAAGACCACCATGGTCGCCTCGGTCAGCGAGATCGCGCCGCTGAAGACCGAGGAGACGCTGACCGAGGTCGGCAGGTCGGTGGACGACCTGAACGGCGTCGAGCGCAAGACCACCACCACTGTCGTGCTCGACTTCGGCCGGATCACCATCAATCCCGAGCTGATCCTGTACCTGTTCGGCACGCCCGGTCAGGACCGGTTCTGGTTCATGTGGGACGAACTGGCCAACGGCGCGATCGGCGCGGTCGTGCTGGCCGACACCCGCAGGCTGGACAGCTGCTTCCCGGCGATCGACTTCTTCGAGGCCAGGAACGTGCCGTTCGTGGTCGCGGTGAACTGTTTCGACAACCGGCAGCGCTACAGCGTCGAGCAGGTCCGCGAGGCGCTGGACGTCGACGGGCACGTGCCGGTCGTGCTGTGCGACGCGCGCAACCGGCCGAGCACCAAGAACGTGCTGATCACGCTGCTGGAGTACCTGATCAGCAACGGCAGCGCGGTCAAGCAGTAGCGGGGAACCGGGCGCCCGGCGACGCCAGGTGCACGGGCCCGCTGAACCTGGCGGCCGCCCGCTGCCGGCTGGTCGCCAGCCACGCCGGGTCGGCGGAACTGAAGTGGGTCAACACGAGTTGGCCGACCGACGCGGCCGCGGCGACGTCGGCAGCGTCCTCGGCGCACAGGTGACCGTGCGGCCCGGAGTCCGATTCGGACAGCGTGCACTCGGCGAGCAGCAGGTCGACGCCGTCGGCCAGCGTGTGCAGCGCCGGGGTGCGGCCGGTGTCGCCCGTGTAGGCGATGGTGCCGGCCCGGGAACCGATCCGGACACCGCAGTTCGGCGCGGCATGCCTGAGCAGGACGAGGTGGATCTCGGTGTCGCCGACGGTGAAGGTGTCGCCGTCGCGGTACTCGTGGATGTCGAAGGCCAGCTCGAAGGCGCGGTCCAGCGCCGGCGCCGTGGTGACGGGGAACAGGGCGGCCAGTTGGTGGAACAGCGGCGCGGTGCCGGCCGGCAGGTACAGCGGCACCTTCGGTATCCGCACCTCGGTCTGCGGCGGCTCGCCCGCCGCCGGGTAGCGCAGCCCCGAGGTGAGCAGCGTCTTGCCGATCGGTAGCAGGTCGTAGCAGTGGTCGAGGTGGGCGTGGGTGATCACCACGGCGTCCAGCGTGTCGGGTTCGGCCACCGCGCTGAGCGCGGTCGCCACGCCTGGTCCGCAGTCCAGCAGCAGCCGGGTCGTGTCGGTGGTGACCAGATAGCCGGAACCGGCCTGGCCGTCCGCCGGCATGCCCGACCGGCAACCCAGGATCGTCACGTTCACCCGGTCAGCATCATCCGTGCTTTTGTTGCGGGACAAGGTGAGTCAGGCGAACGTAGGATTAAGTCGCGTTGGTTTTCCTGCCCAGCCGGGGCGTCAACCAGACCAGGCCGGCGGCCAGGCTCAGCCCGGCGATCACCCACCACGCACGGTGGAAGTCGGCTACGGCCGTGGTGGCGGTCGGCGTGCCGAGTACCGCGACGAACACGCTGATGCCCAGAACAGCGCCGAGTTGCCGGAAGCTGGCGTTCACGGCGGAGCCGAGACCGTAGCGGGCCGGCGGCAGGTGTTGCGTCGCGGCGGCTGACTGGACCGGCAGGGTGGAGCCGATGCCGATGCCGGTCAGGATCGCAGCCGGCAGCCAGTGGGTGGCCCAGTGCGGGGTCGCGTCCACGAACAGCGCGAACCAGCCCATCCCGACCGCGAACAGCACAGCACCGCTGATCAGCACCGGCCGGTAGCCGATCCGGCCGGCCAGGGTGCCGGCGAACCGGGCCACCAGGGTGGTGACCAGTGGGCTGGCCAGGCTCGCCAGCGCCGCCCGCAGCACCGAGTAGTGCCAGGTGGTCTGCAGGAAGATCACGTTGCCCAGCAGATAGGCGTAGAACGCGGTGCCGAACAGCAGGGTGGCCGCGTTGGTCAGCCGGAACTGGCGGATGCGGAACAGCACCGGGTCCAGCACCGGCCGGACACTGGTCCTGCCCCGCCACAGCAACACCGCGAGCAGCACGGCGGCCAGCGCGAACCCGCCGATGATCCGAGGGTCGGACCAGCCCCACTCCGGGCCTTCGATGATGGCGAAGCTCAGTGCGGCCGGCACGGCGGCGACCAACAGCACCTCGATCGGGTCCGGGATGCCCTTCGCGTCCGGGTCCTTGGACTCGCGCAGCAGCACCCAGCCGATCGTGACGACGATCGCGCAGATCGGCACGTTCACCAGGAACACCCACCGCCAACTGGCGTACTGGGTGAGTAGCGCTCCGATGGTCGGCCCGCAGGCTGCCGCCGCCGCACCCATCGAGCCCCACGTGCTGACCGCGACGTGCCGGCGTTCCGGTGGGAACTCGGGCAGGATCAGCGCGAGTGACGTCGGCAGCACCAGGGCGGCGAACGTCGCCTGCAGCGCGCGACCGGCGATCAGCACGCCCGCGTTGGGCGCCGCACCACACAGTGCGCTGGTCAGCGCGAAGCCGATCAGGCCGACGAGGAACAGCCGACGGCGGCCGAAGATGTCGGCGAGCCGGCCTGCCGGGATCAGCATGGCGGCGAACACCAGGCTGTAGGCGTTGAGCACCCACGCCAGGTGGCCGGTGGTGGTGTGGAAGCCCCGACTGATCGTCTCGAAGGCCACGTTGACGATCGTGGTGTCCAGAAAAACGACGAACACCCCAAAACTCCCGACGAGCAGCACCAACAGGGCTCTGGACCGGGCAGGCGCCTGGTCGCGCCGTAAGTTGGCTTTCACGACTGACACCGGCAGACCGTAGCAGGCTAAGGTCGTAAAACACAACCGACTACTAGGCTGGGACCATGGCACGTATCGACACCACAGAACCGCTGGACGGAGAGGCGCTGCGACCGGACCAGACGGCCAAGCCGCGACCGTGCTCGATCGCCGCGTCGCTGAAGGTCATCGGCGAGCGGTGGACCCTGCTCGCGGTCCGCGAACTCAGCTACGGCATCCACCGGTTCGACCAGATCGCCGCCTTCACCGGAGCCACCCGCGACATCCTGGCCGAGCGGCTGCGCAAGCTGGAAGCGGCAGGCGTCGTGGAGCGCCGCCAGTACTCCGAACACCCACCGCGCTACGAGTACTACCTGACGCAGGCGGGCGACGAGCTGTACCCGATCCTGCGGTCGCTGGCCGAGTGGGGCGACAGGTGGGTGGTCGACGAGCCGAGCGTCGCCTTCCGGCACGAATGCGGTCACCGGATGCAGGTGGACCACCTGTGCCGGCACTGCGGTGAGCCGGTCACCAGGGACAGCGTCGAACTCGTGCCGATCAGGCGCTGACCGCAGGCCGCTCGGCGCCGGTTGCTGTGTTGGGTGGCGGTCTGTGGTTCGGGCTTGGTGCCTCCACCCGGAGGCGCCAAGCCCAAACCGATCAGACTCAGCCGTCCGAACGCTTGCGGCGCAACGTGAACTTCTCGAACACGGACAGCTCACCGGACGGCTTGTTCACGTTGAAGTACGTGACGAACATCGACGTGGTGTCGCCGGGGCGGCGGCCAGGGTCGACGGTGAACGACGCGAAGCCGTACGGGTGCACCAGGTCACGGACGCCGATCCAGACGGCTTCCTCCTTGGCGAAGGTGGAGACCCGCTTGCCGGTGGTCGGGTCGGCCGTCGCGGAGACCGAGGTGATGACCTTCGCGGTGCCGTCGGTGAAGAAGCTCTGGTTGGTGGTGCCGGACACGCCGCCACCGCCCAGGACCATGTGCACGGTGCCGTGGTTGGAGTCGATGACGTCGGTGGCCGAGGACACCGGGTTCGGGGTCAGTGTCTCGCTGCCGGACACCACGCCGCGCACCGCGAGCGAGCGCTCGTAGTCGTGTTCGTGGCCGCACAGCACCAGGTCGACGCCGTACTTGTCGAACAGCGGGCCGTACCTGGCGCGCAGGCCGATGTCGGCGCCGTTCGCGTCGGAGCTGCTGATCATCACCTGGTGCATCGCCACGACGATCCAGTCGACGTGCCTCGACGCACGCGCAGCGGCGAGTTCCTTCTGCAGGAAGGCCAGTTGGCGACCACCGGAGTAGCCGTTGATGTAGACGTCGCCACCGTCCTGCAGGCAGTTGTCGTCGTTCTGCAGCACGATCACGTGCACCGAGCCGACTGTGAACGAGTACCACAGGCCGGCCAGTTCGGGGTCGGTCTCGGTGGAGGGCACCTTGAAGTAAGCCTGGAAGGCGTCCAGGCCGATCGGGCCGTTGGACTTCTCGATCTCGTGGTTGCCCGCCGCCGGCATCCACGGGCGGAACCGGGCCGAGCGGGTGTTGTTGGTGAAGAAGTTGTTCCAGGTGCGGACCCGGTCCACGTCCAGGTTGGCGTAGCAGAGGTCGCCGTTGAGCAGGTGGAACAGCGGCGCCACCGTCTCGATGCCGGTGACGATGTCCTTGGTGGCCGGCGTCGAGTTGGCGTCCAACCCGACGGTGCCGTTGGCCGCCCACGTGACCTGCGGGGCCGACTGGTCGCCGAAGCTGGTGAACGTGAACGACGTCCGGCCGGTCGGCGCGGTCCTGAACGTGCCGGCGTCCGGGGTGGCCCCGTCGTGCTGCACGGCGTAGATGTACTCGGTGTTCGGGCGCAGGCGGTCCATCTCGGCGTGGTGGATGAACACCGTGCGGCCGGACATGCCGTCGACGTAGGTCTTGGTCTGCGCCTCGGCGATGTTGCCGAAGCCGCCGTCCAGGGTGCCGAACAGCACCCGCGGGCGGTTCACGGCACCGTCGGTGATCCAGGAGGCCACCATCTGCGTCGACGGGTCCTTGCCGAAGGTCAGGTGCAGGCCCTGCGGGGGCGTGCCGCCGGTGCCGACGGTCGGGGCGACACCGCCCTGCGATGCCTCGGCCGGCGTGACGCCGAGCAGCGGCGCGGCCACCGCTCCGGCTGCGCCCGCGCCGAGCAGGCCAAGAACGCCGCGGCGGGAAACTGTGTGATTGGTGGCGTCCGACATGGGTGTGCTCCTCCGACTCGGGGTCGGTGTAAAACCTAGGTTTGGTGGGCTACGTCGTCATGAACACAGGCTGTCCGTCGGATGAAACGCCGTGCTCAGCCGAATCGTCCGTTCACGTAGTCGGCGGTGCGTGGATCTTGTGGGCTGTTGAACATGGCCTCGGTGGGGCCGTGCTCCACGATGTAGCCGGGCGTGCCTGGCGGACCGGCTTGATCGGCTGCTTCGCAGGCCGCTGTTCCTGCTCCGGGGGCGTGTCCAGCAGGGTCATCCGTGCCTCCTGCGGCGCCGGTTCGCCGTCGTCAGCACAGCGCCCACTGCGAGCAGGACGACGGCACCGACCAGCGGACCGAGCACGTAGGCCCCGGTGAACGGCAGCGCGCCCCAGGCCCGGTAGGCGAGGAACGTGCCTACCAGCACCATGATCACCAGCACCAGTGCGCCGCCGGATCCGGCGACACCACGGAACAACAGGTCCGCCCGTCCGCGCCTGGTCTTCGTCACCCTGCGGGTCTGCCCGAGCGGGTCCGGCAGCGCCGGGCCACCGGGCCGGGTCAGTTGGCCGGCCATGGCCTGTGCCTTTCGATGTCGAACGTGCTCGGGACAGGTCCGCGCCCGTCGCGCAGGATCGTGCCGCCTTGGGCCACCTGCGCGCAGGGCTGCTTCGACGAATCTTCGGAAGCCACCCCGACGGTCGCGTTCGCGTTCGTACGGGTGCGGACACACCGCCACCGGAACGCCGTCCCGCTCGGCGCGCCATCCCCAACTGCCCGTCCTGGGGTCGGTCGTCACGAGCGGTTCGAGCTGTTCGAGATCGGATCTGAGCTGGGTGATCGCCTGCACCGCCCACTGGCGGGAGGCGAAACTGGTGACACTGCGGGCCAAGCGGCGGTTGTTACTGGCCATCAACCGCCAGGCGAACCAGCCGTCGGCGGCGGCGACGATCAGCTCGCCGGTGCCCTCAGGTCTTCGGCGCACAGCGGTGCGTCGGGTACTCGGCTCCCTGTCGGGCGCCGGTGCGGCTTCGAGTGGTTGTGGTGATTCGAAGGGCGGAAAATCCATCCTGGACGGGTCCGGGGACGGCGGCCCGACGAGAATCAGGAATCGGACATCGGCCATGCGGTACTCCTGATCGCGATGCCCCGACTAGCATCCCTTGGCTCAGGCACGTGAGCTGTTGGCTGCCAGAACTACATCATGTGCGATTGGCCGCGCCGATGGCCTCAAGTCGAACTCTGCGTGAACACCGCTTCGCGACTAAGGATTGTGGTTTTGGTGGCGATGTGTCCGACTTGCCTGTGGTCTACATGAGACGGTCGGATGCCTGGCCCGCCCGTGGCGCGGGCCAGGTCCGAGCTCACTGTTTCTGCCATCAATGACGATCGGCCGCGATTTCCAGCCGCATGGCGAGGCGCCTGCCGACCATTCCCTTCATCTTCGTGATCCCGAAATCGAAGCGGTCCACCTCGGTGGTCGCCACCAATGTGAGTCGCGAGCCGACCACACGTGATTCTTCGATCTTCAGGTCCAGCGAACTGGTGGTGCCACGGACGGTGAGTTCACCGCGCAGCAGCCACTGCCCGTCCACGTCGATCAGGCTGGTCGACACGAACGTGATGTCGGGGTGCTGCTCGGCATCCAACAACTGGGCCGACCGGACGGCGGTGTCGCGGGCGGGATTGCCGGTGCGCACGGTCGCCGCCCCGACCGTCGCCCGAGCCGAGGACGCCAGCACCAGATCGGCGACATGAATGTGTGCCTCCCGTAACTGGAAGGTGCCGTGCACGGCACCGAGGCCGAACATGTGCCGGGTGGTGAAGGAAACCGTGGACCGCTGCGGATTCAGGTAGTAGTCACCGGCAGGCGGAGTCTCCACAGTGGTCGCTCCGGCGAGTGGGCTGTTCATGGCGTTGGTCCCTTCGTGTGTGGTGGGAGCAGCGTCGCCCTGCCCGGCCGGTCGGCGCGTCGGCCGGAGGGCCACGGTTGGCGCTACCCCGGTGCACCCCGGTATCGACTTTGGTCGCTGTGCGCCCCGGTCGGCCCGTCGTACGCTCGCTGCATGCCTGGTCGAATGTCCTGTGATGGCCGCGCGGCGCTGGTGGCGCTGTGCATGGCGGTGCCCGTTGCCGGGACGCTGTGGGGCGAGTACGCGTCCGGTGTCGGTGGCCGGTTGTTGGTCATCGACGTACTCGTCGGGGTGATCGGCTGCGCCCTGGTGCCGGCACTGTTCCGCTGGCCGGTGGCGACCGCCGTGGTCCTGACCCTGTTGGCCGTGGTGGCGCCGACCGGCACACCGTTGGCCTGCATCGGCACGCTGCACATCGCGAGGCAGCGGCCGTTCACCGTGGCCGTCGGGATCGCGGGCGTCGGGATCGCTGCGCACGTCGGGCGCTACCTGTGGCGGCCGCAGACCGGCCTGTCCTTCGGGTGGTGGCTGGTGCTGGTGGCCGTGGCCTACGCGGCTCTGGTCGGCTGGGGTGCCATGGCCAGGGCGCGCAGCGCGCTCATCAGGACACTGTGTGAACGTGCCGAGCGGGCCGAGGCCGAGCAGGGCCGCAGGGTCGCCGAGGCACGGGCGGCGGAGCGGGCCAGGATCGCCAGGGAGATGCACGACGTGCTGGCCCACCGGCTGTCCCTGCTGGCCACCTACGCGGGCGCGCTGGAGTACCGGCCGGATGCCCCACCTGAGCAGCTGTCCCAGGCCGCGGGCGTCATCCGGGCGACCGTGCACCAGGCCCTCGACGAGTTGCGGGACGTGATCAGCCTGCTGCGCGACGGCACCGAGGACGACGAGGACCACCCGCTGCCCGCACTGGTCGACCTGCCGGAACTGGTCGAGGAGTCCAGAGCCGTCGGTACCCAGGTCGACGTCCGCGACGACCTGGCCGACCCCACGGCGCTGCCCGGCACGACGGCGCGCACCGCCTACCGGGTGCTGCAGGAGGCGCTGACCAACGCCCGCAAGCACGCCCCCGGCCAGCCGGTCAGCATCGCGCTGGACGGCGCGCCGGGCACCCAACTGGTGATCGACGTGTCCAACCCGCTGACCGCCCAGGCGACCACGATCCCCGGCACGGCGACCGGCCTGATCGGGCTGACCGAGCGGGTGCGGCTGGCAGGCGGCCAACTCGACCACCGGGCGGCCGCAGGCGAGTTCCGGTTGCACGCACAGCTACCGTGGCCAGGATGACCGACACCATCCGAGTGCTCATCGTGGACGACGACGCCCTCGTACGCGCCGGGCTGACCATGATGCTGGACGGCGCCCCGGGTATCTCCGTGGTCGGCGAGGCCGCCGACGGCGAACAGGTGCCGGCAGCACTGGACGCACACGCGACCGACGTGGTCCTGATGGACATCCGGATGCCGAAGGTGAACGGCATAGCCGCGACGCACCGCGTGCGGGCGCGCACCCAGCCGCCCGAGGTCATCGTGCTGACCACGTTCGACACCGACGAGAACGTGCTGCGGGCGTTGCGGGCCGGCGCGAGCGGGTTCCTGCTCAAGGACTCCCCGCCCACCGAGATCGCCGCCGCGGTCCGCAAGGTCGCGGCAGGTGACCCGATCCTGTCGCCGCAGATCACCAGGCGGCTGATGGCCAGAGCGGCCAGCGACGCGGGCGCCTACACGACGGCACGCGCCGCGCTGGCCGGGCTCAGCGCCCGTGAACACGAGGTGGCGATGGCGATCGGCGAAGGCAGCACGAACGCCGAGATCGCGGAAACACTGCACATCAGCGTGGCCACGGTGAAGGCGAACGTCACCCGCATCCTGACGAAGCTCGACCTGGGCAACCGGACCCAGATCGCCCTACTGACCCACGACGCCGACCTGGTCTGACGAAGGTGCTGATCGCTCGGGCTGTCAGTTGCTTTGTGCCGGTTGCGTTTGGTTTGGGCTTGGCTGGCCCGCTTCCTCGCGTTGAGTGTTCAACGCTGGATCGGCGGCATCAAGGGCGCTGCGCGTCGCCTTCGGCGAGAAACGCCTGGACGGCGTTGACCCTTGACCCCGACGATCCAGCGTCAAGTGCCGGTTCGTGCGAGGGAGCGGGCAGGACTGCATCGTGCCGATGCGGCGCCATCCCTGGGCGGTGCCCAGCGCCAGGGCAGCAGTGCCGGGTCGCTGGATCTCCTCCGCTAGCAAGCCCGAACGACCACACCCAGCCATTCGAACACCAGCGGCCTCCCGGATGCGCTCCGGGAGGCCGCTGTGTCGATCAGGTTCAGCTGTTCCAGATCTGGAATTCGGAGATCTGGCCTGCTGGCCAACCGTTGTTCGCCGTGATGTTCGCCCGGAAGAACCGGTCGGTGGTGGCCGGGAACGTGATCGTCACGGTGTTGTTGGTGGCCGGATCGAACGTGTACAGGGCAGATGCCTTGACGGTGCTGAAGTTGACGCCGTCGGTACTGCCCTGCACGGACAGTGTCTCGCCGCGGGCGCCCCACGTCGCCGGCAGTTGCAGCACTACCCTGCTCGCACTCTGTGCCGCTCCGAGGTCGACCTGCACCCACTGCGGGAACACACCGTTCGTGCTCTCCCAGTAGCTGTCCTGACTCCCGTCCGTCACGTTCGACGACGCCAGGATCTGGGTGTGACTGGACTCGCTGGTTGCCTTGCCCAGCGCCAGATTCGTGTTCACCGCACCAGCACCGGTTCCGGTCAGCGCGACCGACACCGGGCTGTTGCCCGCGATGGCCAGTGTGCCGGTGCGGGTGCCTGACGCGGTCGGCCGGAACGTGACGCTGACGGTGCACGACGCGCCGGCCGCTACCGACGTGCCGCACGTGTTCGTCTGGCTGAAGTCGCCGGTCGTGGTGACCCCGGTGACCGTCGCGGCCGCGGTGCCCTGGTTGGTCACCGTCACCGCCTGCGCGGCGCTGCTGGTGGCGACGCCCTGGCCGGCGAACGT
>DASXYS010000029.1:0-29793 GCA_036502365.1 Amycolatopsis sp. | reverse complement strand
CTGGGGCGCGCCCGAGGACTGCGACTGCCCGCCCCAGCTGCACGACCGGCACGACGCCGCGGTGAAGGCCCACGCCGCGGCCCTCGACGCCGAGGCCGACCGGACCGAGGACCACCCGATGCCGCTGTGGAACGACGCCGCGCGCAACTGGGCGTTCACCCAGCGCAGCGAGGCGTTCTGGCAGCACCTGCGCCACCGGGTCGCCACCAGCGGCGACCGGCGGCTCGACGAGTCCACAGTGGATGGTCTGCGGGCCGGGCTGCCGGGCGCGCTGGTGGCCCCGCTCGTCGCGCTGGCCGCCACCTCGCCCGAGCCCGACCGGCTGCTCGGCTTCCTCTCGATGTGGGGAGTGGACAGGGCCACCGAGACCGCCGCGCGCACCGAAGCCGCCGGCGACACCTTCAGTCGCGGCGAAGACTTGTTGAAGGAGCTGCGAAAGCTCATCGACAACGGTGGTGCGCGAGAGGCCGCGGAACGCGCGCTGGGCGAGCTGGCCCCGATGCTGGACCGGCTCGAGCGCGTGATGCCGTTCGAGGATTACCGGCGCGCCGGGAGATTGCGGGAAACGGCGGCGATCGCGGCGAACAACATCGGCGTCGCCCTCGCGGAGGTACCGGCCTCGTCACGCCGGCTGGCGCGTGACGTGTTCGCGCTCGCGCGCCGGCTGAGCACCGACTCCGAGACACTCGCGACCATCGGGCGCAACGAGCAGTCCGCGACCACCGCGCCGCTCCCGCCGCTCGACGTCGGCCAGCTGTGGAGCCGGGTCACCACACTGACCCGGCTGGGACGCTACGCCGAGGCCGAGCAGGCGCTGGAGCAGATCGTCGCCCATTCGCGACGGCCGGGGGACCAGCAGCAGGCCCGGCGCATGATCGCCACGATGCGCCGGTTGCGGCAGGGTGGGCCGGTGCCGGCGCGGCTGCCGTCCAAAGCGCCGGGGACGCTGTTCGGCCTGCTGCACGTCGCGCTCGGCATGGTGTTCCTGTCGACGCTGCTGAGCGCCCCGCTGGTGCCGTGTCTGGTGATCGGCACCTTGGGGCTGCTGTGCTGCCTCGCCGCGACCGGCGGCGCCTACCCCAGCCCGGCCCGGATGCCGTTGCTGCTGCTCGCTCAGGCGGGGGTGGCCACCGCCTTCTGGGTGGCGCACGCGAACGGGGCGGCGATCCCGGGCTGGCTGACCGTGTCCACCGCGGTGCTGCTGCTCGTCGTGGTGCCGTCCTCATTGGCTGGACGAGACTAGGGAGCTGGCCGTGACCATTTCAGGAACGTACGCGCGGTGGCGTGTCGAAGCCCGGCAACGCCGGCAGCACCGGGAGTTCCGCATCGAAGAACCGTTGTGGGGACCGGAAGAGCGGGCGCGGCTGCGTGAGCTGGTCACCCAGGTCTCGACCGCGCTCGCGGCCGCCGAGCGACGACCGGCGGGCGCCGGGAGCCCGGGACTGTCCGAATCGGACCTCGCGACCGCCGCGACGGCGTTGTGGCGGGCCCGCAAGCGGCTCGACGGCGCGGACGACCGGGCCGCGCGCCAGGCCGGCCGGCTGCTCGCGATGAGCCAGGAGGCGCTCGAATCCGCCGGAGTGGCGGTCCAGGACCACGACGGGATGGCGTTCGACTCCGGCCTGGCGCTGGAAGTGCTGCTGTTCCAAGACGAACCCGGCTTCACCGCCGAGCGGGTGGTGGAGACCGTGCGGCCGTCGGTGTACCTGGCCGACCGCCGGATCCAGATGGGGCAGGTCATCGTGGGATGCCCGGTCGCCCCCGGCAACACGGAGGACAGGAATGCGCGACACCATTGACTTCGGCATCGACCTCGGCACGACCAACAGCGCGCTGGCGGTGCTGGCCGGCGGCGGTGTCACGGTGATCAAGAGCAACGCCCAGGGCGACTACACGCCGTCGGCGGTGTGGATCCCGAAGGCGGGGGTGATCCAGGTCGGCGCCGCCGCCCGGGACCGCCTCGAACGCGACCCGGAGAACGTGCAGATCGAGTTCAAGCAGGCCATGGGTTTCGCCGACGTCCGCCGCCAGTTCGCCCGCTCCGGGGTCTCGATGAGCCCGGTGGAGCTTTCGGCCGAGGTGCTCAAGACCCTGCGTGGCGACGCCGCCCGCCGGTTCGAGGGCGAGGCGCCCGCTGCCGCGGTGATCACCGTGCCCGCGGCCTTCCTGCTCAACCAGACCAACGCCACCAGTGAGGCCGCGAAGCTGGCCGGCTTCACCGCGCCGTGCCCGCTGGTGCAGGAGCCGACCGCGGCGGCCTTCGCCTACGGCTTCCAGAACGAGACCAGCAGCGCGTACTGGATGGTGTTCGACCTCGGCGGCGGCACGTTCGACTCGGCTGTGGTCAGCACGGTCGACGGCGAGCTGAAGGTGCTGGACCACGCGGGCGACACGAGCCTCGGCGGCAAGAACATCGACGCCGCGATCGTCGACCGGCTGCTCGCCCCGGCCGCGGCGAAAGAGCTGGGGCTGAAGGACTTCCGCCGGGACAACCCGGTGTGGCGGCGGAACTTCGCGTTCCTGCGCACCGGGGCGGAGGCGGGCAAGATCGCGCTTTCGCAGACCGGCCAGGCGCAGGTGATGGTGGACCTCGACCGCGGCGACGGGCAGCAGGACATGTTCGAGTACACGCTGCGGCGCGAGGACGTCGACCGGCTCGCCTGGCCGCTCTACCGGCGGGCGATCGAGCTGTGCCGGGAAGCGCTGGCGAAGGCGAACCTCGGGCCGTCGGACATCGACCGGCTGCTGCTGGTCGGCGGCCCGACGCTGTCGCCGAGCCTGCGTGAGCTGCTCGCGGATCCCGCCGACGGGCTCGGCATCCGGCTGGACCACAGCCAGGACCCGAGCACGGTGGTCGCGCGCGGCGCCGCGGTCTACGCCGGCACGGTCGCGCTGCCGCGCACCACCGCCGCGCCGAAACGCGGCGAGTTCACCCTCGAGCTGTCCTACCCGCCGACCACGAGCCTGACCTCCGTGCCGGTCTCCGGCCGGTGCTCGACGCCGGGCGGCGCCGACTGGAGCCGGTTCCGGATCGCGCTGAACGACCCGAGCCGCCGCCCCTCGTACCGGACCGCGGAGGTGGCGCTGGCCGCCGACGGCACGTTCACCGTCGACGCGCTGCTGGCCGATCTGGCGCGCAACCGGTTCGACGTGGAGCTGATGGACGCCTCCGGTGCCCGGGTGCCGGTCAGCCCGGACTCGATCACGATCACCCAGTGGGTCAACGAGATGACCGGGCAGACGGTGGTCAACTCCGTGGGCCTGACCGAGGCCGACGGCACGTTCACCCCGATGCTGCTGAAGAACACCACGCTGCCGGCGAAGGCCAACCAGCCGTTCCACACCACGGTCACGTTGCGCCGCACCGACGCCGGCGCGGCGATCCGGATCCCGATCGTCGAGGGCGAGCGCAAGCGCGGCGAGCGCAACCTCGCCGTCGGCCTGATCGAGATCCGGGCCGAGGACCTGCGCCGGGACCTGCCGCGCGGCAGCGAGGTGCAGATGTTCTTCGAGATGAACGAATCCCGGCTGGTCTCGGTGGTCGCGGAGGTGCCGCTGCTGAATGAGGAATTCGACGCCGTGGTCGACCTGAACACCCGGACCGTGCCGGACCCGCCGACGCTGCGCCGGCTGATGAACGAGGTGGAGGCGCGCCACGAGCAGCTGCGCACGCAGGTCGAGGTGACGCGCTCGGACCGCGCCCGCGGCCTGCTGACGCGGCTCGACGACCAGGGCGTGGTGCCCTCCGTTCGTGACGAGGTGGCTTCCGCGACCACCGACGAGAGCGCGGCCGTCTCCGCGGAGGCCCGGATCCGCGGTGTCCAGGCCGAGCTGGACGACATCGAGGAGGAGCTGCGCGTCCCGGAGGTGCTGGAGCGGGTGCGCGACCAGATCGAGCACTGCCGCGACCTGGTCGACCGCGTCGGCGCCGAGGAGGACCGCACGGAGCTGGCGGACATCGAACGCGGTTACGCCGAGCTGCAGAACACGGGTGACGTGCCCGCCGCCGAGCAGCTTTCCGAGCAGGCACTGGACCTCCAGGTCCGGCTGCTGCGCCGCGACGGCTCGCTTGACGTCGAGATCTTCAACGCCCTGCGCGCGTCCCAGGAGCGGATGTCGTCCCCGGCCCAGGCCCGCGAACTGGTCCGCGAGGGCGAGCGCCTCATCGCGACGAGCAACTGGCCTGCCCTGCCGAGCCTCAACCGCCGCCTGCGCGCCCTGCTGCCCGACGACGGCCGGGCAACCCCCAACAGCGGCATCCAGCAGGAGCGGAAATGACCGGGTCACTGGAAATGCTCGGCGGGGAACTGACCCTCGCCGAGGCGGCCGAAGCCGCGCGGAGCGGGGACTTCGACGGGGCCGTGCGGCTGCTGGAGCAATCCGGCGGTAGTGCTGGTGGTGGCGGGTTGGCGCGGGGTGGCCGTGGTGGCTCCGTGGGGGATGGCGCTGGGGGCGCCGGACGGAGTGCTGGCGGTGGGTCGGCGGGGGAGGGCTCCCGTGGCGGCAGCGGTCGCCCGGGGAGAGGCAGTTCCGGCGGTGCCGGGCGACGTGGCCGTGGTGGTCCTGAGGGGGACATCGCGACCGCCTCGGTGCCCAGGGATGCCGAGGCGGCGCCGGACAGTGGCGGCAACCCGTGGCCCGGTGGTGGTGAACCGGCGCGGCTGGACCTGCTCGCACGGGTTTACGCGCAAGCCGGGAACCTCGACGCGGCCGACGCGGTCTGGGCGCGGGTGCTGGAGTTGGTGCCGGACGCACCGTCGGCCGTGGCGGGGCGACGGCGGGTGGCCCGGGTGCGGTCGGGGTGGGGCCGTCGTCGCCGGTTGCCGTGGCGGGCGCTCGCGGCGGGCGCGGCCGTGATCGTGGTGGCGGGGGGTGTGGTGGTGTTGACGGTGCCGTTCGGGTCGGCGCCGGCGGTCGTCTCGGGGTCGGCCGCCGGTGCCGGCCCGAACGGGCCGGCCGCGTCGAGCCTTCAGGCCGAACTGGACCGGCTGAACGCGGCGAAGTCCCGTGACGCCGCGGCGGCCGCTGCCCGTCAGGAGCGGCTCGCCGCGCTCGCCACGGCGTTGGCCGCGCCGGGTGTCCACACGTCGCCCGGCGAAACGGATGTCTCGGTGTCCTTTGATGCCGGGCTGTTCGGGCCGAACGCGGCGGCGCCGAGCACCGAGGGCCGCCGGGTGCTGCAGCAGTGGGCTAAAGTCCTCAAAGGACAGTCAGTGCGCGTGACGGTGCTGGGGCACGGTGTCACCGTCGCGGGCGGTCCCGCCGCCGGCGGCTCGACGGTCGCCCTCGCGCGGGCGGCCTCCGCGGCCCGCGTGCTGGCCACCGCGAGCGGCCTCCCGCTGACGGCGTTCGCGATGGGCAGCGCCGACCAGTCCAGCTCCGCGCACCCGGACGGCGACCCGGGCGCCAACCGCACCGTCACGCTGCTGGTCGCCCCCGCCTGAAGGACTCGTGAGTGTTTATGCCGGTTCTAACCGTCACAAACACTCACGAGTCTTACCGCACCGGCAGCGGATGCGCCCGGAAGAACTGCCAGATGACCGGCGTGGCGTCGATCGCGGTCGGCGTCGCTGAGTCGAGGTTCGGCTTGGTGCTCGGCCAGACGTGCCCGGCGTGCTGCACCTGGAAGTGCACCAGCGAGCAGCCGAGCCACCACTGCGTCACGACGTCGCGCACCGGTGAGAACTCCAGCGGACGCGGGAAACAGCCGTCGCGCGACGCCCAGCCCGCCAGCCAGTCCGGAATGGACGGCAGGCCCTTCGCCGGGTTGCCGCCGTACGGGATGGTGGTGTCCGCCGTGCCGTGGAAGTCGATCAGCGGCGCCCGGCGCGACGGCTCGCACGCGCCGCCCTGCGGGTAGAACGCGCCCGAAACCGGGGCGAACGCCGCGATCCGGCTCGGCAGCCGGCAGGCGAGCACCCCGACGAAACCGCCGCCGTTGGACTTGCCCGCGGCGTAGATCCGGCCCGGGTCCACGCACAGCTGCTGCTGCAGCGAGGTGAGCAGGTCGCTGGTGAACAGCACGTCGTCCACCGGCGCGGAGTACGGTGCGCCGGTCCAGGCCGACTCGCCGTCCGTGCCGGTCACCCCCTGGGGGTATACCGCGATGGCGTCCGTCGTCGAGAACCCCGACAGCTCCTCTTGGTACTGCGAGGTGCGCCCGTGCCCGTGGAACGAAAGCACCAGCGGGTACGGCCGGCGCGCGTTGTAGCCGTCGGGCAGGTGGATCAGGTATTCGCGGGCGATGCCGCCGGACGTCAGATGACCCGTCCCGTTGGCCGGCGCGGGCTTGCCACAACCGGTGGTGGCCACCGGCCGATCGACGATCCCGGCCGGCGTTGCGGACACCGGCGCGGCGATGAGAAAGCTCAGCCCGAGCGCGACGGCAGCTCCGGCGAGAAGACGTTTACACGACACTCGATCCTCCTTGATCGACCGGCAAGCGGGACCAGGATCACACCGGAGGACGCCGAACGCGGCCTTGAGTTCATAGAGTTCGCCCGCCGGCGGCTCAGCCGCAGGCGCCCTTCGACGTCAGCACCCGCTGCACCGAAGCGGCCACGCGGTCGGCCGGCAGGTCCCCGTCGGCGACCGCCTTCGTCAGCCGGTCGAGCACCTGGCCGACATCGCCGGAGCCGGAGGAGAACAGGGCCTCGTCGGCGCCTGACTGGAGAGCCTTGAGCACCGCGTCGGGCAGGGAGTACTGGTCGGTGATCGCCTTCATGCCGCCGAGGTCGTCGGTGATCACCGGTCCGGTGAAGTGGTATTCGCCGCGCAGGAGCTGATACGCGGCGGGGGAGATGGACGCCGGGACGCCGTTGGTCAGGCCCGGCACGTCGAGGTGGCCGACCATCACCTCGATCTTCCCGTACTCGGCGATGTTGCGGTACGGCTGGAGGTCCACCTGCCGCAGCTGGTCCAGCGGCGGCGTGGTGACCGTGCCCTTGTGTGAGTCGCCGGAGCCGTGGCCGTGGCCGGGGAAGTGCTTGAGCACCGGCGTGATGCCGCTCTGGCGCAGCCCGTTCGCGAAGGCCATCGCGTACTGCCGCACCTTCACCGGGTCCGGGCTGTACGAACGGTCGCCGATCACCGCGTCGTCCGGCTCGTCGCTGACGTCCGCGTCGGGCGCGTAGTCGACGGTGACCCCGCGGGCGCGCAGCTGCTGCCCGCGCTGGACGCCGAGCGCGCGGACCTCGTCGGGCGTTTTCGTGGCCGCGAGTTGACGGGCGCTCGGCAGTGAGCCGTCGAGATCGTCGATGCGCTGAACGCGGCCGCCTTCTTCATCGACCGCGACCGACACCGGGATCTTCGCGGCCGCTTGCACGGCGTTCAATGCACCATTCTGCAACAGCGTGGTGTTATTGCCGCCCACGAAGATTCCGCCGATCTGCTGCGATCGCACCAGTTCCGCCGCCGCCGCCGGATTTCCGGCGTCGACCCCCGGCATGACGAGCTGGGCCACCTGCGCGCGGACGTCCATCGAGGCGACCATGGAACCGCACGCGGAAGCCGGCAAAGACGGTGCCGCCGCAGGTGGGGAGGCCATGGAGGAGCCACCGGCGGTGGGCGCGGGCGCCGAGGGGCGCGCCATCGCGGTGCCGGAGATCGTGGGTGAAGCGCATCCTGGGACGATCCCGGACAACAGCAGGGCCGCGAAGATTCCCACTGGTAACCGCTTCCGTGCGTGCGCCCTCATGAATTCCTTACCATCTCCGCGGCCGGTGTCCCTCGCGACGGTATCCGAAGCCCAGGTCGCCCCCGGCTTCGCGTCGTGAAGAATGGCTTCACGGCGGCTAGAGAATTCGTGAAGGCACCCTCAGCACACTGATGACACGGGATGGGTGTTTCTTCAGGGAGGTAACGATGGATCAGGTCAGGGTGGCGGCGTGGGCTTCGGACCCGATCGCGCTGGCGGGGCTCATCGAGCACCTCCGCTCGTGCGACGAGATTCAGGTGGTCCCCGGCCAGCGCCGCGGTGAGGCCGCCGTGCTGGTGTTCGCCGCGAGCCGCGTGACGCCGGACGTGAAGGCCGCCCTGCGCGCCGCCGCGTCCGAGACGCCCGCCGCCATCGTCCTGGTGGCCGGCCACGTCGAGGCCGAGGAGCTGCCGGAGCTGGCCGCGTGCCACGTCGCCGCCGTGCTGCCGCGCGAGGCCATCGCGGGCGACAAGCTGGTGAAGAGCATCGTCGCGGCCGCGACCGGCCGGGAGAGTTCCCTGCGCGATCTGCTGGGCCAGGCGCAGAGCCTGCAGCACGCCGCGGGCGGCGCCGCGCTGTCGCCGCGCGAGGTCGACGTGCTCCGTCTGATGGCCGAGGGCTGGGACACGGCCGAGATCGCGGGCAAGCTCTGCTACTCGGAACGGACCGTGAAGAACGTCATCTACGGCATGACCAATAGGCTGAAGCTGCGCAACCGACCGCATGCCGTCGCCTACGCCCTGCGCGCAGGTGTTATCTGAGGGAAGCTCACCCCGTGCGAACGCTGACCCGACGCCCGGCCGTCGCTGTCCTGACGACCGCGCTCCTCCTGCTCGCGTCCGCCTGTGGTGGCTCCGACGCCGCAGCCGGCAAGATCAAGCTGACCGTCGCCACGTTCGGCGAGTTCGGCTACGGGCCGCTCTTCGCGGAGTACCAGAAGCAGCACCCGGAGATCGAGATCCAGAACCGGGTCACCGACTTCGACACGCACTTCAAGACCCTCGCCACGCAGCTGGCGGCGGGCCGCGGCGCGGCCGACGTGGTCGCGGTCGAGGAGCAGTACGTCCCGCAGTACATCCGGGCGAAGGACAAGTTCGTCAACCTCGCCGACTACGGCGCGGACCAGCTGAAGAACCAGTGGTCGCCGTGGAAGTGGGCCCAGGGCACGAACGGGAACTACGTGCTGGGCCTCGGCACCGACATGGGCAGCCTCGCCATGTGCTACCGCCGCGACCTGTTCGAGCAGGCCGGTCTGCCGTCCGACCGCGCCTCCGTGGCGAAGCTGATGCCGACCTGGCAGGCCTACGCCGACCTCGCCGACCGCTTCACCGCGAAGCTGCCGAAGGTGAAGTTCGCGGACTCCGCGGGCACTGTCTACACCGCGATGCTGAACCAGTCGCCGGAGAACTACTTCTCCTCGAAGGACGATTCCTACATCGCGGACACGAACCCCGCTGTCCGCAACGCTTTTTTCCTCGCCGGGGGGATCGCGCAGAAGGGCGAGACCGCGGCCGCCACCACGTACACGCAGGCGTGGAACGTCGCGATCAAGCAGGGCTCGTTCGCCACCATCGCCTGCCCCGCGTGGATGCTCACCCAGATCAAGGAGGCGGGCGGTGACGGCAACACCGGGAAATGGGACGTCACCACCGTTCCGGGCGCCAGCGGCAACCAGGGCGGCTCGTTCCTGACGATCCCGAAGCAGAGCGCGCACCCGAAGGAGGCGTACGACCTCGCGCGCTGGCTGACCGCGCCGGAGCAGGAGAAGCGGCTCTTCCTGACGGACGGGATCCTCCCGAGTGAGCCGCCGGCCTACAAAGACCCGCAGGTCGTCGCCCACACCGACCCGTACTTTTCGAACGCCCCGGTCGGGCAGCTCTACGCCGCCTCGGCGGACACGCTGCGCCCCAACTACCGCGGCCTCCACGACGCCGACGTGCGCCCCGAGTTCGGGCACGCCCTCGGGCGGATCGAGGACAAGTCCGAGGACGTGCAGCAGGCCTGGGACGACGCGGTCAGGACGGGCCGCGAAGCGATCAAGTAGCCGCAGTGCTGCGTGAGCGCCGGCCGGCCCTGCTGGCGAGGTTCGATCGGAAGGGCACGCCCTTCCTGTTCATCGCACCGTTTTTTGCGGTTTTTGTCGTTTTCGGCGCGTTTCCCCTGCTTTACACGGCGTGGGTTTCGCTGCACCGCTGGAATCTGCTGTCCGGCGACGAGGGCCGCTTCGGCTTGGCCAACTACGCCGAGCTGCTCGCCGACTCACGCTTCTACAACGCGCTTTTCAACACCACCAGCATCTTCCTGCTCTCCGCGGTCCCGGAGTTCTTCCTCGCGCTCGGCATCGCGGCGCTGCTGAACCGGCCGTTGCGGGGCGCGATCTGGTGGCGCACCGGGGTGCTGCTGCCGAACGTGGTGTCGGTGGTGGCCGTCGGGCTGGTGTTCGGGCAGCTGTTCAGCCGCGACTACGGCGTGGTCAACGAGGTGCTCGGCTGGTTCGGCGTCGACCCGATCTGGTGGCAGGCGCGGCAGTGGTCCTCGCACCTGGCCGTGGCCACCATGGTGATGTGGCGCTGGACCGGGTACAACGCGCTGATCTACCTGGCCGCGATGCAGGCTGTGCCGCAGGACCTGTACGAGGCAGCGGCGCTGGACGGCGCCTCGCGCTGGCGCTCGTTCTGGTCGGTCACCGTGCCCGGCATCCGGCCGACGATCGCGTTCACCGTCGTGGCCGCCACGGTGAACGGCCTGCAGCTGTTCGCCGAGCCGCAGCTGTTCGACCCCAGCGGTTCCGGCGGCAACGACCGGCAGTTCCAGACCCTCACGATGTACTTGTACGAGCAGGGTTTCGGCAAGTTCGACGCCGGCTACGCGGCCGCGCTGTCGTGGGTGATGTTCGTGTTCTGCGCGGTGTTCGCGGTGTTCAACTACCGGCTGGTGCGCCGGTTCGTGAGCGCGTCGTGAGGGCCCGCGGCCGGGCGGGCGGCTGGGTCTACGTGGTGCTGGTGGCCGTGCTGGGAGCCTCGGTGTTCCCGCTGTACTGGTCGTTCGTGGTGTCCACTCGCGACGATTCGGCGATCGGCAGCACGACGCCGGTGATGCTGCCGGGCGGGCACTTCTTCGAAAACGTGCGGCAGGTGTTCGACACCGTCGATTTCTGGGCCGCCATCGGCAACTCGCTGATCGTGTCGACCACGGTGATGGTGTCCAATGTGGTCCTCGCGAGCCTGGCCGGGTACGCCTTCGCGCGGCTGAGGTTCCCCGGCCGCAACAGCCTGTTCCTGTTCGTGGTGGGCTCGGCGATGGTCCCCACGCAGCTCGGCGTGATTCCGTTGTACCTGGTGGTCGAGGACATCGGCTGGTACGGCCGGCTGGAGGCGGTGATCGTGCCCGCGCTGGTGGGCGCGTTCGGCGTGTTCTGGATGCGCCAGGCCTGCGAGGCCGCGGTCACGCGCGAGCTGGTGGACGCGGCCACTGTGGACGGTGCCTCGGTGCTGCGGACGTTCTGGCACGTGGCCGTTCCGGCGCTGCGCCCGCAGGCGGCGGTGCTCGGCATGCTGACGTTCATGGCCTCCTGGAACGACTACTTCTGGCCGCTGGTGGTACTCGACCCCAACGAGGCGCCCACCGTGCAGGTGGTGCTCTCGCACCTGGCCAGCGGCTACTACACCAACTACGCACTGATGTTGACCGGCGCTACGTTGGCTGTGTTGCCGGTTGTCGTGCTGTTTCTGGTGCTGGGGCGGTTTATCGTCCGGGGAATTCTGAAAGGCACTGTGTACGGCTGAATGGTTATTCACATTCGTTGATAGGAACGGCTTGTTCACTCGATTTAGTGACGTTTTTATTGGATGGCACCGGTAGAATTGCTGGGTGAGCTGTTATGGGGATTCTGTGTCCGATGTTTTGTCTCGGATTCATGAGCGGGCTGTCCGCGTGGCGCGGCTGGAGGCCGAGCAGGCTGCTGATGTCGCGTTGTTCGCGGCGGCTGGTGGTTCTGCCCGGTCCGTGACGGCTGAGCTTGCTTTGGAATTGTCGGTGACAGAGCGGCGGGCCGGCGCTGATGTCGCGTTGGCGCAGGCGCTGACAACCCGGCTGCCGGAGACTTTCGCGGCTTTCCGGCGTGGGGAGATCGACGCCTTCAAGGCGCGGATGGTATTCGAGCCGACCATCGCCCTTTCCGACGAGCTGGCGCGTCAGGTCGACGCGATTGTCGCGACCCGGTTGGCGGGGAAGAATCCGTCGTCGTTGCGGGCGGCGGTGAATCGGGTGGTGCAGAAGGTGGATGCCGAGGGATACGAGCGAAGATCCCGGGCGCGACGGCGCGACCGTAATGTGTGCCTGATTCATCAGGATGAGACGATGTCCACCTTGCTGTGTGATCTGCCGGTGGAACAAGCATCGGCGATTTACACTTCCCTCGATCAGGAAGCGCGGAGACTGCGTCGAGGCGACGAGGACCGGACACTGGAGCAGCTGCGTGCGGATGTGCTGGTCGATCGGCTGCTGAACCGGGCACCGGGTGACAGCGGCATCAAGCCCGTTGTCTATCTCTACCTCGACCTTCTCACGCTGGCCGGATTGAACGAGGATCCCGCTGAGTTGTCGGGCTATGGCGCCGTTCCGGCGTGGCTCGCTCGGACACTCGCCGCGGACTCGAACTCGGTGTGGCGCCGGATCACCACCGAACCCGATACCGGGCAGGTCCTCAGTGTGGGCCGGACACGTTACCGTCCGCCGTCCGCTCTCGCCGACCTCGTGCAGGCGCGGGATCGGGTGTGCCGGCACCCGGGATGTCACCGTCCGTCGCAGTACAGCGATCTCGACCACACACGCGACTTCGCGAAAGGCGGCCAGACCGCCGAAGAGAATCTTGCCTCGCGCTGCCGGCGCCACCACCGCCTGAAAGACGAACCCGGCTGGACCTTCACTTCAGCGCCCGGCGGCGAAGGCACGATCACCACACCGACGGGGCGGGTGTACTCGACAAAACCACCACCGCTGCACGGAAGCCGGGCGAGCAGCGCCTCCGGTGAGGTCGGGCATGAAGCAGCCGCCTGAGGCTCCCGGTCGAAGACCCCAACGATCACGGTCCGCTGGATCGCGATGCTGGCGCCGGGCCGCGCGTCCACCTGACGCAAGGAATGCCAGGAGACCGGTAAAACCGCAGTGCGTCGCGTCCGACTGCGTGACGTCTCTCTTGAAGCCGCTCGTTTGAAGCAGCCTCAGCTGGTACGCCGTGCCACAGCGTTCGCCACCCCGCTACGCGAAGGCGACTCCAGCTTCCCCAGCAACCGCGCCACATGCGCCTGCACAGTCCGCCGCGGCAGGGCCAGCTCCGTCGCGATGTCCGGGTTCGAGCGGCCGGCCGCGACGAGCGTCGCGATGCGGACCTCGATCGGTGAAAGCGCGTCCCAGCCGAAGCCCGGGCGGACCACGGAGAACCGCGAGCCTTGCCGGACGCCCAGGTCCAGCAGGCGTTTCTCGGCCCGCTGCAGGTCCCATCGCGCGGAAAGCGACGTGTACAGCTCGGCGGCCTCGTCGAACGCCGCGTGCGCGCCGACCATGTCGCCGGTTTGCGCGAGCAGCACCGCGGCGTCCTCCAGTGCGCTCGCCAGCTCTGGCTTCCGGCCCACCCGGCGGAAGTGCTCCACGGTCTCCAGCACCGGCCCGGGGTCGCCGTCGATGAGCCCGCGGCACCACGCCGTGGCGGCGGTCGCGCGGGCCGGCTCGCGCTCCTTCGCCGACTCCTCCTCACAAACGGCGAGTGCCCGCCGTGCGCGGTCGAGGTCGCCCGCGTCGAGCGAAAGGCGCACGAACATCGGCAACCACTGGTGGCGCAGCATCATCTGCGCGTACGTCGGGTTCAGGATCGGTTCGAGGATCGCCAGCGCCTGCTTGACGTCGCCGCGCTGAAGCTCGACGAGCGCGTGCGCCACCAGCAGGAAGTCGAAGCTCTCCCGCTCGGCGCCCGTCGCCGGCGCGTACTCCTCGGCCGCGTCGAGGTGCGCCGCGGCCTGGCCCTGCTCACCGCGGCGCGCCGCGATCAGCGACGCGACGCCGTGCAACAGCAGCGCGGCCGCGCCCGGTTCGCGCAGGCCGTAGAAAGTGATCGCCGGCCCGTCCTCGGTGACGGTGTCCAGCTCCACCAGCGCCTCGTCCCAGCGGCCTTCCCAGTACCGGTGCACGGCGACCGAGACCTGCAGCCCGATCGGCATCGAGTGCCGCAGCGCGATCTCGCCCGCGGCGCGCAGCGTCCGGTCGGCCTCGCCGAGGCGGTCCAGGTTCTGCAGCGTGAACACGCGGTTGTCCAGCAGGTCCAGGTGCAGGTCGGCCAGCTCGTGCTCGTCGCCGACGGCATCGATCGCCTCGTCGATGTGCACCAGCGCGCTCGCGTGGTGGCGCCGCACGGAATCCACCAGCCACAGCGTTTGCAACGCGTGCGCGGTCAGGTAGCGATCCCCGTGGGCGTCGGCGCGGGCGGCGTACGCCCTCGACTCGGCAACGTCGAGGTCGTCCAGCCCGCCGCGGCGGAAGTTGGCCAGCAGGTGCCGGTGCCGGACGCGCCAGATCTCCGGCACCTCCGGGTCCTCGGCCGCTTTGCCGAGCGTCTCCACGGCCAGCTCGACTTTGCCCTGCCGGAACCGGATGGCGGCGAGGAGGTGCCGCATCTCGGCGAGGTTCTCCGGGTCCTGGCACAATTCGAGGGCCTGCTCGGCCAGCGTCTCCGGGCCGCGCTCCAGCCGGAACAGCACCTTCACCAGCGCGGTGATCAGCACTTCGCGCCGCGGGTCGGCAGGCGCACACGCGGCCAGCGCTCGTTCGAGCAGTTCGACGGCGATCAGCGGTGCGCGGTTGGACACCGCGGACTGGTTCTCCACCAGCCAGTCGAGCACCCAGGGGTCTACTGTGGACGGTGCGGCCACCAGCTGCTCCGCGACCCGTTTCACCGGTGCGCCGATCCGCGCCAGCGCTTCGGCGGCCTGCCGGTGCAGCGCGGCGCGGGTGCCCGAGAGCAGCCGGCTGTAGAGAGCCTGGCGCAGCAGGGGATGGCGGAACGCGAGCTGGGTGCCGGTGTCGATGAGCACGTTCGCGGCCACGCCCTCTTCCAACGGGCCCAGCAGGTCCGACGGCCGGATGCCGAGCACCGCGGCAATGTCGCCGACCGCGAACTCCATGCCCAGCAGCGCGCCCCAGCGCAGCACGTCCTGCGTCTCCGGTGGCAGGAAGTCGAGCCGCCGGTCGACCGCCGCCACCAGCGAGCGCGGGGTCTCGAACTCCGCCGGGTCGTCCACGTCGGCGTGCCCGTGGCCGACCTCGACGGCGCCCGCTTGGACCAGGACGTCCACCATCTCCTTGACGTACAACGGGTTCCCGGCGGCACGGGCGGCCAGCTCACGCAGCCCGGGGCCGGGATCGGCGCCGAGCAGCTCGCCGATCAGCCGGGACACGTCGTCCGCGACGAGCGGGGCCAGGTCCAGCACCACGCCGTCGCGCTGTTCGACCCCGCGGCGCAGCTGGGCGAGCTCGGCGCGGTCGGGAGCCGGGCGGGTGGCGGCGACCAGCAACAGGGGCAGCTGCCGCGTCGCGGCGCAAAGCCGGTGCCACACCAGCACACTCGACTCGTCGGCCCACTGGAGGTCGTCGATCACCAGCACCAGCGGGGCGGCCGCGCACAGCTCGTCGACCAGGGAGAGCAGCCGGTCCACGGCGCCGAGCACCGGATCGCTGGTGCCCCAGGTGCGGCGCGCCGGCTGCTCGCCGGTCAGTTCCTTGGCCACGCGAGCCCGGCGCGGGTCCGGTGAAGAGGCGTCGATGGCCAGGCACTCCATCATCACCTGCAACGGGAACCGGATGCTCAGCTCGTCCGCGGCCACCCAGGCGATCTGGAGGCCCGAGTCGGCGGCGTGCCCGAACGCGCTCGCGAGCAGCTCGGACTTGCCGATGCCGGGCTCGCCTTCGATCCAGACGGCGCGCCCCCGGCCGTCGTGGACCTCGTCGAGCAATTCGGCCAGCCGCCGCGCCTCGACCTCGCGGCCGAACAGCGGGCCCTCGGCGCCGCCGTGCATCGCGCGGCTGATCCGGGTCGGCAGCACGGACACCGGCGCCGGTTCGGGCTCCGGCTCCGGCGGCTCGGCCGGGCGGGGCAGTTCGAGGGCGGGGTCCTGCGCGAGGATCCGTTGCTGCAGCTCACGAAGCTCGGCGCCTGGTTCGACGCCCAGCTCGGCGCGCAGCGTGGCGCGGGCTTCGCGGAACACCTCCAGCGCGTCGGACGGCCGTCCGCTGCGGTAGAGCGCGAGCATCAGCGACTCCCGCAGCGGCTCGTGCAGCGGGTGCTCGCCGGCGAGCACGGTCAGCTCCGCGATGAGGTCCTGGTGGCCGCCCAGCGCGAGAACGGCTTCGGCACGGCGTTTGAGCGTGTCCAGCCTCAGCTCGGCGAGGTGTTTCCGGTGCCGCTCGGCGAATTCGCCGGGGACGCCGGAGAGCGCTTCCCCGTTCCACAGCGCGAGCGCGGCGTCGAGCGCGGCCGCCGCCTGGCCGTGGTCGCCCTCGGCCGCGTACTGCTGGGCCTGTTCGCGGTGCTGCTCGAACACCGCCGCGTCGAGCGCCCGCGGGTCGAGGTCGAGCGAGTAGCCCGCGGGCTCGGACACCAGCACGCTGGCCGCCGCCCACCGCGTCCGCTCCGGCTCCAGCGCGCGGCGGAGCCCGGAAACGTAGGTGTGCACGCTGCCCTCGACGCTCGCCGGCGGCGAGTCGCCCCACACCCCCGCGATGAGTTCCCCGCGGGGTACGGAACGCCCGGCGTTGACCGCCAGCATCGCGAAGATGGCGCGCTGACGAGCGGGCCCGAGCTTGACTTCAGCTCGACCGCGCCAGGCCCGCAAGGGACCGAGCACGTCCACCCGCAACCCGTTGTGCCCATCCCCTGGCATGTCGTTCCGTTCGACGTACCGTCCTGATTTCGGCGAGCCTACCGGGAGCGGATCACGTAACGGCAGCGCGCGACCCCGTCGATCCACAGTGTCCTGCGGACAGTTCGCCGATCCGGGCGATCAAGGCGCTCACATGAGCGGAATCGGTATGTGGTGGCCGTTTCTCCCCATTCGAATCGGCCGGTTTATTCGGTTTATTCGCCCGCGGCCCGCCGTACGGGGTTGGCCCGGCGGATCCCGAACGGCTGCATCCGCCGCTCGGCCCGCCGTACGTCCCACACCGCGCCGAGCGTCGTGTAGCTCGTCAGCGCCGTCCGGAATGCCGTCCGCGCCTCGTCCAGCCGCCCGCTCCCGGCGAGCAGGATCGCCGCGTCCTCGTTCGCCCGCGCGTGCTTCAGCACTCGCCCGGCGAGTTCGTAGTGCGCGGCCGCCCCGAGGATCGCGTCCGGGTCCGCGGTGACCAGTCCGCGGCAGTGCGCCGCCGCGGCCGCGTGCGCGGGCGGCATGTCGGCCGTGTCCCCGGTGCCCATCATCCGCAGCGCCTGATGCGCGCGCTGGTCGCCGAGCTGCACGGCCAGCCGGGCCAGGTCCGGCAGCCACTGCTGCCGCGCCGACGGCGGGTAGCCGGGATCCAGCAGCGGCGAGAGCGCCGCCAGCGCCGCTTCCGGCCGTCCTTCGAGTTCCGCGAGCTGGGCCTCGGCCGCCAGCAGGTAGTCGCCGCCGTTGGGCTCCAGGTCGTTGGGCCAGTGCTGCCGGGAAGCCGCGTCCAGGTGGGCGCGCGCCTCCTCCGGTTCGTTGCGGTGCCCGGCGATCAGCGCGCCGACGCCGTGCACCAGCAGCGCCGAGCCCGGGCTGCGCAGCACGTACGACGCCGTCTCCGCGCCGCCCTTGATCACCGTGTCCAGCTCGGCCAGCGCCTCGGGCCAGCGTCCGCGCCAGTAGTAGTGCACGGCGCCGGCCAGGTGCATTTCGCCGGGCACGGCCCGGATCGCGGCCAGGCGGCGGGCGGTGTCCAGCGGCTCGGCCGCGTCGTCGAGCCCGTCGAGGACACCCAGTTCGGACAGGTCCGGCTGCGACGTCTCGTCGGCGGCCAGCCGCTCGATCGTCACGCGCAGGGTTTCGTGGCGGCCGCGCCACATCTCCGGCACGTTCGGGTCGGCCAGCGTCCGCCGGACCTCTTCCGCGGCCTCGGCGAATTCGCCGCGCCGGTAGTAGATGTAGGCCAGGATCCAGCGCATTTCCGCGGCCTGCCTGCTGTCCTCGGTGCGCGCGACCACGGACCGCGCCTCCGCCTCGGGTTCGCGGCCGAGCCAGAACAACAGCCGCGCCAGGGTGGCGGTGAGCGGCTCGCGCGCGTCGGCCGGGAGCGTGCCCTGCGTGACGACGTGCCGCAGCAGGTCGACCGCCATCCGCGGCGAGCCGGTGGCGACCGAGCCGATGTGCTCCAACAGCCAGGCGGTCACCCACGAGTCGATCTGCACGGGCGCCGCCGCGAGCTGTTCGGCCACCCGCTCCGGCGACGCGCCCGCGCCGTGGAACGCCTCGGCCAGCTGGCGGTGCAGCGCGACGCGCATCGCGGCCGGCGTCTTTTCGCAGAGCACCCGGCGCAGCAGCGGGTGCCGGAACTTCAGCCGGTCGTCTGACTCGACGAGAACACCGGCCGCGAGCGCCTCTTCCACCGCGCCCACCAGTGCCGTCGCCTGGCGCTCGGTCGCAATCGCGATGTCGGCGAGCGAGAACTCCTTGCCCAGCAACGCCGCCCAGCGCAGCACGTCGCGCGTGCCGCTGGAGAGGAAGCTGAGGTAGAGCGTGACGCGGGAGCCCAGCGGAGAGGGGATGGAGCGGCAGCTGTTGCCGTCGACGATGGCCTGCGCACCGTCCAGCAGGATCATCGAGTTCGACAGCAGAGTCTCGACGGTTTCCTTGGCATAGCGCGGGTTTCCGGCGGCGTAGGAGATCAGGATCCGCAGCACCTGGCCGGGCGGGGCGCCGGTGAGGTCGGCCGAGAGGTCGCGGATGGCACTGTCGGGCAGCGGGCCCAGCGCGAGCACGTCGGCGCCGTCGGCCGAAAGGTCCGCGCGCAGGCTGTCCAGCGCGGCGGGCCGCGGGATCGGCCTGCAGGCGCCGATCAGCAGCAGCGGCAGCCGTCGCGTCTCGCGGCTCAGGTAGTGCCAGACGCGCAGCGTGGTGTCGTCGGCCCACTGGAGGTCGTCGAGGACGAGCACCAGCGGCTCGTCCGCGCACAGCTCGCGGACCAGCCCGAGCAGGCCTTCGACCGGGTCCTGGTCCGGGTTCTCCGCCAGCGCCACGGCCAGCTCGGCGCGCCGCAGGTCCGACGCCCGCGGGTGCACGCCCAGCGCGTCGAGCAGCGGGCGCAGCGCGAACCGCTGGTCCAGCGCGTCGGCCGCGGCGAACAACGGTTTGCAGCCGGCTTCCTGGGCCATGGCCAGTGTCTCGGCCAGCAGCGCGGTCTTCCCGATGCCCGGCTCGCCCTCCACCCAGACCGACCGGCCGAGCCCGCTCGGCAGCCCGGCGACGGCCTCACGCACCAGCAGCGTCTCGTCGGCCCGGTCGAGGAACACGTCCGGGCGCGGCGGCAGGACCGGCACCGGGAACCGCGGCACGCGGGCGGGCGCCGGCGACGGCCGCGGCGTGGACGGCGGGGCCGCGGGCCGGGATTCGCCGTCGCGGATGCGCTCGTACAGCTCGCGCAGCGCCGGGCCGGGTTCGGTGCCGGACGCCTCGATCAGCCGGTCCCGCACCTCGGTGTAGACGGCGAGCGCCTCGGTGCGGCGGTCGCCGGCGTCCAGCGCGCGCATCAGCAGGCCGCGCAACGTCTCCCGGAACGGGTGCTCCTGGGTGAGCGCGGTCAGCCCGGCGACGAGTTCGCCGTGGCCGCCGTCGTTGAGCACCGCCAGCGCCCGCCGTTCCACGGTCGCCAGCCGCAGCTCCTCCAGCCGGGCGCGCTGCGCGTCGGCGAATGGTCCGGGCAGCCCGGACAGCGGGGTGCCGTGCCACAGGCCGAGCGCCTCGTCGAGCACCTGGCGGGCGGGCCGCAGCTCGTCGGCGGTGAGGTGGCGATGGGCTTTTTCGCGCAGCGCCTCGAAGTGGTGCACGTCGATGGTCTCGGGCTCCACGCACAGCGAGTAGCCCGAGCCGATGGACGCGAGCAGCTGCGGGCCGGTGCCACGGGCGCGGCCGGGCTCGAGGACCCGGCGCAGGCCGGAGATGTAGGTGTAGATGCTGCCCTGGGCGCTCGCCGGGGGAGCGTCGCCCCACACCGCGTCGATCAGCTCCTCGCGCGAAACCGTGCGGTTCGGCGACATGGCCAGCACGGCGAAGACCGTGCGGCGGTGGGCAGAACCGAGGTCCAGCTCCGTGTTCCCTCGCCAGGCCTTGACCGGGCCGAGCAGCTGGACCCTCGGCGTGGTGAAGCCTGGCCCCGCGCCGTCCGCTGCCGACATGGGTCTCCCTTCACGCGCTGACGGATCGTCACACGCCGGATGCCAGTGGTGAGCTTACGCCCGAAACGGTGACGCGGCGGCCCTGGGGAGGGTTGCTCGCCCGGTCCGGTTTCCCGATTGTCCGGCTCCCGCGTTTCAGCCATCCGGCCTAGCGGCGAACGGCAGGAAAACTCGCCTGGACCTCGGCCGGGGGCTCGGCAGGCAATGATCGCCGAAATTCGGGCATAGCACCTGGGTGATCGGTACCGCCAGGTCCGGTCGTTGGATCACTCTCGGTGGTGCCCCGCATGCCATTCGCATGCGGGCTGGGGATGTGGCGAGGAGAGGCATGCAGGACACAGCGGGCCAGTTCGCCCGGGCGATCGAATCCGCCAACGCGCACTTGCGCCAGGTCAACACCGAGATGGCAGTTTTGCAGACCTCGTGGCGGGGCGAGGCCTCCGTCCGGTTCGGCCAGGCGATGAACGAATGGGAACAGCAGTTCGACGTGATCGTCGGCCGGCTGGAGGACCTGATGGCGGCCACCGGCGGCCCGAGCGGAACCTGAGCATGACGGGCGGCGGTTCCGATTTCAGCCACGCCGACGACATCCTGGACCGGATGGGCGCGACCACCGGCGGCCTCCGCGCACTGATGGCCGAGCTGGAGTCCACTGTGGAGCGGGACATCGCCGGCTGGCCGGCCGAGGCACAGGCGCGCTACAACGCCGCGAAACGGGAGTGGACCGAGGCGCTCGCCCGGATGCCGGACTGCCTGGAGCGGGCCCGCGACGCGTTCGAGGAGATCGCGGACAGCTCCGGGCCCCCCGCGCCTGGGCCGGGTGGCTCGGCGGGCCGGTGAAGGCTGCCCCTTGGTCCTCGTGAAGTCCGCTGACCTGGGCCGACAGGCACATTCTTCACAAACTCTGCGGGCCGTGGAGATTCGCGGGGAGAAAACGTGAAGTCGCGCACGCGAGACTGACTGCCGTCAACGTGGAGTGGTGGTAGGAGTACTCGTGAAGCTCGTCAAAGTCGCTGTTCTCGCCTCGGACCCGATCACCAAGGCCGGCGCCGCGAGTCTGCTGGGGACCCGCGCCGAGCTGCAGGTACTGCCCGAGGACTCGGCCGCGCAGGCCGACGTCGTCCTCGTGATGGAGGAGCACGTCACCGATCGCGTGCTGGCGCGGGTGAAGGAGCTGGGCCGCGAGTCCGAGCACCTGGCGGGTCCCGACCTGGTGATCGTCGCCGACCACTTCCGCGAGAGCGACCTCATGACGGCCATCGAGTGCGGCATCGTGGCGATCCTGCCGCGCCGCGAAACCGGCGGCGCCGAGCTGGTCGCCGCGGTGCTCGCCGCGGGCGACGGCACGGCCACCCTGCCGCCGCGGCTGCAGGGCGCCCTGCTCGGCCAGGTGCAGCGCATGCGCCGCGACGTGCTGGAGCCCAACGGCCTCACCCTGTCCGGCCTGGCCGCCCGCGAGTGCGACGTCCTCCGCCTGGTCGCCGAGGGCTTCGGCACCGAGGAGATCGCCGCCAAGCTCTGCTACTCCGAGCGCACCGTGAAGAACGTCCTCTACGGCCTGATGACCCGCTGCGGCCTGAACAACCGCGCCCACGCCGTCGCGTACGCCCTGCGCGCCGGCGCCATCTGAGACTCCCCTCTGAGACTTCTCCTCTGAGACTTCTCCTCTGGGCCTCGCATTCGGGGGCTCCCCGGCCCGGGGCGGCGGTAGGCGCGGAGCCGCCGCCCCGTTGTCCGGGCCGGTGCTTTCCGGCCCGGACAAGGGCCTTCGCGCACCGCCGTCTTCTGCGCACCAGAGCCTCGCCACCACCAGACGCAAAAGCCACTCCCGGCCGGGAGGGGCTTTTCTGCGCCGAGCTTGATCAGGACGCGGGCTTGCCCGCGGTCGGGGAGAGCGGCTTGCCGGAGTTGCCGCCGCCCTGGTTTCCTGGGCCCTCACCGCCGCCGCTGGCTTCACCGCTCGAGTTGCCGGGGGTCTTGCCGTTGCCGGGGGACGGTTTCGGCTTGGGGCCGTTGGCCTTGACGAGCGGGTTGTCCGCAGCCGGCTTGACTGTCGGTGTGCCCGGAGTGGTCGGCGAGTCGGCCGATCCCGTGGCCGGCTTGGGCTTCGGCGCCGTCGAAGGTGTCGGGGGCGGGGAGACCGCAGCGGCCGCACCCCCGTTGGACGCAGCATTGCCATTGGCACCGGCACCGGCCGGTGCGCCGCCGTTGGAAGCGCCGCGGTTGGCCGCGGGACCGCCGTTGGCGCCCGCGCCGGCCGGGGCACTGCCGTTGGACGCGGCAGCGGGCTTCGCCGGAGAAGGACGGCCCGCGACGGGAGCGCCGGACGGGGCGCCGTTGGCCGAAGGAGTCTCGTCGCCGCCGACCAGTTTGGACGCCGACGGGATCACGGACTCGGCCGGCAGCGCGGCCAAGAGGCCTTCGCTGCGGCCGAGCACCTCGTCGGCCATCGCGAGGTTCTTGCGGGCCTGCTCGCGGATCTCGGCGAGGCGCTCGACCTTGCGCGTGGCCGCGGTGGTGCGCTGCGCGGCCTGCGTGGTCGCCTCGTCGAGGCGGCGCTTGGCTTCCGTGGTGGCCTCGTCGAGGCGGCGCTTGGCCTCGGCCGTCGCCTCCGTGATGCGGCGCTCGGCCTGGTTCTTGCTCGCCGTGCGCTGATCGGCGATGAGCTTTTCGTGCGCGCTGCGCTCCGCGGTGATCTTGCCGTCGAAGTCGCGCTCGATCTTGCGGCGCTTGCGCTCCGCCTCGTTGTCGAGCAGCTCCCGGCGCTGCGCTGCCTCGACGGTCAGCCGCTGCACCTCCGCGCGCGTCTCCTTCAGTGCCTCTTCGTGCTCGGAGTGCAGCGCTTCGGCCTGCTTGTCCAGCTCGGCCACGAGCCGCGAGTAGCGCTCACGCAGCTTCGTCGAAGCCTCGGTGGACGAAGCCCAGTGCTTCTCCGCCGCCACCTGCGCGCGCTTCGTGATCTCTTCCGCGCGCGCCTGGGCGAGCTGGACGGTGCGCTGCATCCGCTCGTCCAGGTCCTCGAGCCGCTCCGGCGGCTTCATCAGCTCCTCGACGCGGCCCTGCAGCTTCGTCACCTCGCCGCGGGCAGACTCCAGTTCACGCGCGAGCGTGTTTACCTGCGTCGCCGCCGCCTCGCGGTCACTCAGCAGCCGGCGCAGCTGCGCCTCAAGATGATCGAGGTACTGACGCACCTCGTTGCGATCGAAGCCGCGCCAGGCTTCGGTGTACTCACGCCGCACGGGCAGGAGGCCGTTGTCTCGCTCGGGAACCATGCGCCCGACCGTACCCGCGCACATTGTGTCGCCGCCGTCAGGACTGGTGATTCACCGCCACGTGTCGGGCCCTACCTGGTGATCGTCCCCTGAACGGCCTCACCCCCGCAGACACTCCGTGACTACCAGTGGAAGCCGCGCGACAGCCGCGCCAACGTCATCGCGGCCTTCGACAGGTGTTTCTCGCCACGGCCGATCTTGAGCTGCCCCGAGCCGCCGGCCGCCGTGGAGTCCGGGAAGATCCGGAAACCCTGGTACGCGATCGCGTCGGTGAGGCCCGGCGTGAGCGTGTACGCGAGCCCGATCGCCTGCCCCGCCGGGGTCCCGATGTGCTTCGGGCGCTCCAGCAGTGCCTTCATCACCATGTTGGCCGCCTGCTCCGGCGACTTCGTGGGGAAGGCGTCGTAGATCTTCGTCGGCCGGATCATCGGCGTGCGCACCAGCGGCATGTGGATCGTGGTGAAGGTGATCCCGTCACCGTGAGTCTCGGTGGCCGCGATGCGGGAGAAGTAGTCCAGCGCGGCCTTCGACGCGGCGTACGCGGAGAACCGCGGCGCGATGCCCTGCACACCGATCGACGACACGTTCACGATGTGCCCGAACTTCCGCTCGGACATGTGCGGCAGCACCGCGAGGATCAGCCGCACCGCGCCGAAGTAGTTGATCGCCATCGCGCGCTCGTAGTCGTGCATGCGGTCGTACGACAGCTTGATCGACCGGCGGATGGAGCGGCCCGCGTTGTTCACCAGCATGTCGATCCGGCCGTGCTCGGCCAGCATCGCGTCCACGGCCTTGTGCACCGAGTCCTCGTCGGTCAGGTCCGCCGGGTACACCGACGCCGTGCCGCCGGCGGCGATGATCTCGTCGCGCACCTCTTCCAGCTCATGCTGCCGCCGCGCCACGAGCAACGGCACCCCGCCCGCTTCCGCGACCTTCAGCGCCGTCGCGCGCCCGATGCCCGAAGACGCGCCGGTGATGATCACGCGCCGCCCGTCGAGTTCGCCGCGCGGGCCGTGCTTGCGCGCGCGGAACGGGTCGAGGTGCTCGCGCCAGTACCGCCACAACGTTGCCGCGTAGTCCTCGAGCCGCGGCACCTCGACGCCCGTGCCGGCCAGCGCTTTGCGCGTCTCGGCCGACGCGAACACCGAGGGGAAGGCGATTGTCTCCAGCAGTACCGGCGGAATGCCGAGGCGCTCCATCACCGCGTCACGCGCGATCGTGAAGCCGGGGATGTGCTCGCTGAGCTTCACCAGGCCGACGATGCCCTTGGAGACGCGGTCGCCCAGCTGCGCCATGATCGTCGGCGCGCCCGCGGCCCTGGCGAAGGCGTTGTAGACGGAGACGACCGGCTGCGGCTCCGGGTTCACCAGGTGGAAGGCGCGCCCGTCGAGGCCGTCGGTGGTCACCAGCTCCAGCAGCGCCTTGGCGACGTAGTCGACCGGCACGACGTTGGTGTCGCCGAGGTCCGGGCCGACGATCGGCACGTCCGGCAGCCCGGCGAGCCTGCTGATCGCGGGGAACAGGTAGTACGGGCCGTCGATCTTGTCCATCTCGCCGGTCTGGGAGTTGCCGACGACCACCGCGGGCCGGTACACCCGCCACGGCACCTCGTGCTGCTCGCGCACCAGCTTCTCGGCCTCGAACTTGGTGCGGTGGTACGGCGTGACCAGCCGCTGCCCCACGTCGAACATGTCCTCGGTGAACAGGCCGGCGTGGTCACCGGCGACGGCGACCGACGAGACGTGGTGCAGGCAGCCCGCACCCAGGTCCGCGGCCAGGTCGACGACGTGCTGCGTACCGTCCACATTGGCCTTGATGCTGGCGTCGTCGTCGGCGGTGAGGTCGTAGAGCGCGGCCAGGTGCACCACGTGGTCGACGCCGCGCAGGCTTTCGCGGTCCTCGGCGGAGACACCGAGCAGCGGCTCGGACAGGTCGCCGGTCACCAGGCTGACGCGCTCGGCGTGCGGCCACCCGTCGACGAGCGCGGAGAGCCGCTCCCGCGACGATGCGCGCACCACCAGTGCGACGCGTTCGGCGTCCGGCCGCGCGAGCAGCAGCCGGGTGAACTGGCGGCCGATCAACCCGGTCGCGCCTGTCACCAAGAACGTCGCCATCTGTCTCACCCTCCGCCGTGCACCGCTGGACCCTTGGGCATTCTGCTGCATGGACGCCGTGCTGACCACAGCCTGCCCCAGGCATGTTACTCGTAGGTAACTTAGCGCTTCGCGGAGGGTCCGCAGGTCGGGACCGGTTTTTCTGCCCCGGCGGGTCCCGGTGAGTGGTACGAACGGGCCGTTCGCGACAGCCTGCGACGGTGCGAAAGTCCCCCTCGCGCCAACAAGGGCAACCCACCCGAGGGCCGGAGGATCAGACCGGGTCGGCGATCACGACGCGGTTCTCTTCGTAGCCGTCGCTGCCGCCGACCCAGCGCCCGCCGCAGGTGACCAGGACGACGCGGTGCGCGCCGGCTTGGCCGAAGAGGTCGTCGGCGCGGGCGGCGAGGTCGTCCTTGTGCACGGTGACCAGCTGGGAGATCCGGTACTGCGCGGTCTTGCCCGCACTGTCCACAATGGTCACCACGCCGCCGATGCGCTCGTTCCACAGTTCGGCGAACGGCCCGGTCGCCCCGCGCCAGTTCACGTGCCCGGCGAACACACTCGCCCCGCTCACGGCGTCGAGCGCGGCACCCCACCAGGCGGCCTGGCCGATGTTCGACGGCACCGGCAGCGTGTTGCCGGGGCCGAGGCCCTGGCGCACCATCGCCGCCGTGCCGCCGCCGGGCAGCCGGATCGTGCCCGGCTTCTGCGGGCCGGGTGCCGGGGGCTGCCGGTTCTCCGCGGGCGCGGCCGGCGGCGTGGAGGAAGACGGCGGCGCCGGACTCGGCGACGGCACCGCGGGCGGTGTCGGAGAGCCCTGACGCGCCGCGAGGGCGGCGGGGGCCGGCTGCGCGCTGCCGGCCACCACCGCCGTCGGGGGTGCGCTGATCACGACGGTGACGAGTTCCACCGCGAGGACACTCGCCGCGCCGAGGACGAAACCGGCGATCAACCGGCCCTTCACTGCCATACCCCTACCGCTCTCGTTTACCGCCGGGAAGCCCGCCGGGCCGCGAAACCGACCAGTGCCGAGCCGACGAGCGCGAGCACCCCGAGGCCGATCAGGCCCGGCAGGGAATAGCTCGTCTCGACGGCGCCCTTCGCCATCGCCACCGGCTGGTCACCGGCCGGGATCGCGTGGGGCACCTCGTTCGGCTTGTTGACCAAGGTGAGCGCCAGTGTGTCTCCCGGCTTCAGCGAGCCGCACACCGAGGGCGGATTCTTCGCGTCGAACGCGTTCTCGTAGCCCGGCGGCGGGCTCACCTCGACCACGCAGACATCCTGGGGCGCCAGCAGATTGTCGACGCTCACCGCGCCGGTGCCGCCGCTGGTGGTGACCACCACCGGCTGCCCGTCGGGACCGTTCAGCGGCTTGCCGTCCTGCCCGGTGGCCGCGGCCTTCTTGTCCGCGCCGGTGATCCGCAGCGCGGTGCCACCGATGCCCTTGCCGGTGTTCGCGTCGGTCTTGGTGACGGCCACCTTGCCCGGCTTCGCGACGGCGACGGTGCCGGTCGCGGTCAGCGTATTCTCGCCGCCGGTGGAGACCACCTTCTGGGCGCCGGTGTTCACCGTCGGCGCCTGCACGTACGGCCGGTCGGCCGGCGCGGTGAGCGAAGTGGAGAGCTTCGGCTGGGCGCCGGTCGGCGTCACCTTGACCGAGATCGTGCCGTCCGCGCCGGTGTTCAAGGTGGTCTCGGTCGGCGCGCCCTGGCCGGCCGAGCTGCCCTTGGTGTCGGTGCTGCCGGAGGCGTTCGACGCCTTGGCACTGTCGCCCGTGGCCAGCGTGCCGTCGGCCGCGGTGATCTTCACCGGGACGTCCGCGATGCCGGTGCCCTTGGCGTTCTTGACGCTGATCGTCCAGGTCGCCGCCTGGCCCTGGTGCTGGTCGGTCTTCGGCGGCGTGACCGAGGTGGTCCACGGGCCGCGGTTGGCCTCCGCGTCGGTGGTCAGCTTGGCGACGTCGGCCGCCGCGCCCGGCGCCTGGCTTTGCAGCTTCGCCAGGTGGAACGGTGCGTCGTAGCCGATCTTGTCCGCGGTGAGGTTCGGGTTCAGGTCGTCGTGGCCCGGTCGCGGGGCGGAGGTCCACGAGTGCAGCAGGTGCGCGAGCGCGGCGGCCTGGTCGGCGTCCTTGGTGTCGCCGTAGCGCAGCAGCAGATAGGAGATGTTGGCCGCCTGGTCGGCGGGGATCTTGCCGCCCCACTTGGTCAGCAGCTCGTCGCCCGGCTTGTACACCTCGTTGGTGTCCGGCGCCTTCAGCTGGAAGCTGACGCAGAAGACCTGCTTACCGCCGACGATGTAGGACCCGAGCCAGTTCCGGCTCGGCGTGTGCGGCGACATCGGCTGACCGGGTGTGACAGCGTGCCCGACGCCTTCCTGCGTCGCCGCGAGCGCGGGCGTGGTGCCCACGGCGGTGACGGAGAGTGCGCCAAGCAGGCCCACGGCGATCAGGCCGGTGACCGCGCGTTTCCCCGCACGCGGGCGTGAGGTCCACCCCATGGTGTGTTGACTCCTTATTCGCGCGCCGCGACGACGCCCTTTACGTCGTCGCAGGTCACACGATCGAATAGCTCCCCGACACGCGTTCGGTTACATCTCGAACACGCGAAGTGAAGAGTCCCGTCAGGCCACCCCGGATGTCTAGAGTCCATCGGGTGACCTGCGGTGAACGGTCGTGATCTCGGTCGCATACGGTGTAGCCCGGCTCGGCTGGGCGGCCACGATCGAGAAAGAGGGTAAAGTTCTCTTTACTCGACGGGAACCAGTCGGCCCGACCGGTCGTTGAACCCGATGCAAGGTGCCAGCAGATCCAGGAGGATCAGGTGCGTTCCAGTAGCAACCCGGCGTTCCGCAACCTGCCGCGCGGTCAGGCCGCGCGCGGGCAGTACGGGCCGAATGTCGGCTTCAGCCAGCCTTACGGTATGCCGCAGGGCCAGGGCGGCGTGCCCGGTTACGGCCCGGGCCAGATGTCCACCGGCGCCGCCGATCGGCCGATGACGGTCGACGACGTCGTGATCAAGACCGGCCTCTCGCTGGGCGTCGCACTGGTCTTCGGTGTGCTCACGGCGATCTGGGCCCAGACCCAGCTGGTCGTCGACTCCCTCGGCCGCGTCACCGGGATGAACGGCGCCCTGCTGGGCGCGCTCATCGGCGGCATGATCGTCGGACTGGTCATTTCGCTGGTGATCATCTTCCGGCGCAAGCCGAGCGGGCCGCTCACGCTGGCCTACTCCGCCGCCGAAGGCATTTTCCTCGGTGCGCTGAGCGGGCTGTTCGAGCTGCTGTACCCGGGCATCGCGCTGCAGGCGCTGATCGGCACCGCGGGTGTGTTCATCGCGATGCTGGTGGTCTACAAGACCGGCGCGGTCAAGGTCACGCCCAAGCTCACCAAGTGGATCATCGGGGCCGTCGCCGGCGCCGCGATCCTGATGCTGGTGAACCTGGTGACCGCTGTGTTCTTCGGCATCAACCCGCTGCGCGACGGCAGCCCGATCGCGATCATCTTCAGCCTGGTGGTCATCGGCATCGCCGCGTTCAGCTTCCTGCTCGACTTCGACCAGGCCGACCGCATGATCCGTGAGGGCATGCCGTCCAAGTGGGCCTGGTACGCCGCGTTCGGCCTGATGACCACGATGGTCTGGCTGTACCTGGAGATCCTGCGACTGCTGTCTTACCTGCGCGAGTAACGCTCGTACAGGTCTCCCGAGAAGGCGCTCCGTGACCAACGGGGCGCCTTTTCTGTGCTCTTGTCCGCCGATCGGGGGACCGGTGCGCGATGTTGATCACACTGCGTGTTGGATGGCGACGTCCGATTTCCCTTCACACATGTGAGGTCGACGTTGAGCGTCACCCCTCCGGCCCCTGGGGGCCAATCGCCGGTGGGCCCGCCCGATCCCTACGGCCAGCCGTCCGGCGGGTTTCCGCCGCCCGGTCAGCCTGGTCAGCCCGGTCAGTTCCCGCCGGGGCCGCCCGGCCAATTCCCGCCGCCCGGCCAGGTGCCGTACGGTCCTCCCGGCGCCGAGCAGCCCTTCTTGCAGCAAGCACCGGGCCAGCAAGCACCGGGCCAGTATGCCCAGCCGGCACCCGGCGTTCCCGGTCAGTACGGCCAGCCGATGCCCGGTCCGTACGGGCCGGGCCAGTTCCCGCCCGCGCCGGTGGCGCCGAAGTCGAAGTTCCGGTTCCTCCGGCTCGGCCTCATCCTGGTCGTCGTGGTGGCGGCCGTGGTGATCGGCATCGTCAGCTACTCCAGCTCGCCCGACAGCTCGCAGGCGGGCGACTGCCTGAAGATCGCCGAGTTCACCACCGGCATCTCGCCGGACAAGGTCGACTGCAACGACG